>CAZSNV010000060.1:0-18587 GCA_964608035.1 uncultured Gemmatimonadaceae bacterium
CATCGAGATCCCGTTCGCCCAGCTGTGGCCCGGCAGTCCGGGAATGTTTGACGGGAACCGCAACGTGACCGTCGGCATGTTCCACGAGATGTCGCCGATATCATCCGAACCGCCCCCCATCCGCGTCGCCTCGTTCACCGGGCCGTCCATGGAATCGATGGCAGTCGCCAGGCCGACTTCCCGGCTGCCGAGTTCCTTCTGGATGCCTTTGGCCAGGACGAGATCGGCTTCGTCCCATTTCGGCAGGCCGACCTTCTTGATGTTCCCGAACGTCGCCTCGGCGATCGTCTTGTTGAAGTGCCCGGACCACGCCGACCCGACGATGTTGATCGAATCGACCTGAGTGTCCGTCATCAGCGCCGCCCCCTGCGCCATCTTCTTCGCTGCCTCGAACATCGCCATCGTCCGCGCATAGTCGCGCTCGCGCAGGTAGAACCAGATGGAGGCGGTCTGGGGCACGACGTTAGGCTGGTCGCCGCCATCGGGGATGACGTAGTGCGACCGCTGCGGCAGCTCGAGGTGCTCGCGTTTCATCTCCCACGCCTGCGCCATCAGCAACACCGCGTCCAGCGCCGATTTCCCGCGCCACGGCGCGCCGGCCGAGTGCGCCGTCTGGCCACGGAACTTGAAAACCACCGAAAGCAGCGCGTTCGAACCCGATTGCCCCCATGAGACGCCGAGGTTGTTCCCAACGTGCGTGAAGAGATTGACATCGACATCCTTGAAGATCCCGGCGCGCACGTAATGCGCCTTCGTCGCCACCTGCTCTTCGGCCACGCCCGGCCAGAGAATGAGTGTCCCCGGCAGCCGTTCGCGCTCCATCAACTCCTTCACAACCAGCGCAGCGGCGATGTTGACCGCCTGGCCCGAGTTGTGACCCTCGCCGTGACCCGGCGCAAAACCAACCAGCGCGTCACGATAACCGACGCCGGGCTTCTGGTTCGACTGAGGAATCCCGTCGATATCCGACCCCAGTGCGATCACAGGCTTTCCGGACCCGAACGTCGCCGTCCACGCGGTAGGGATCCCGGCGATGCCCCGTTCGATCTTGAAGCCGTTCTTTTCCAGCAGTCCGGTGAGGTATTTCGACGTCTCGAACTCCTGCATGCCGAGCTCGCCGAAGGAGAACACCTGGTCGATGATTTCCTGGACCAGCTTGGCGCGCGCCTCGACCTTGGTCGCGGCCTCGGTCTTCAGTCGTTCCAGTCGAGCGTCCTGGGCATCTGACGTGGCGGCGACAACGGCGAGTAACGCAGCGGCAATACGGCTGAAGCGTGTGTTCATTGGGGTACCTTGGTGATTCGTGACTCGTGACTCGTGACTCGTGACTCGTGACTCGGCACTGAAACTGTATCGCTGCACGTGCTGTCGCGAGTCGCATTTACCAAGGCTCGCGCGTCGTCGAGAGATTCGGAGGGATTGAGGAAAGGGATGAGGCGTCGCCTGCTGAGAGTCCATTCTCGGCGAACGTTGCGCGTGCCTGACTGTGCTCCGTCGGCGACGGTGACTGATCGGATGGGCCGTCTGCGACGGACACGTGGACGCTGGCAACAACGGGTGCCGAGGCCCGAGCCGGCTCGAGGCGGGCGGCACCCGCGCGATCGCGGCCGCAAACGCAGCGGCAGGCTGACGCAAGGTCCATCAGCACTCCACCATCAGCATGCGATTCCGCAATGACGTCGATGGTGACCAGCGCCGCTTCGATCAATCGAGCACCGGTGCGCGCCAGCAGCCAGTCGACGTGAGGGACTCCGCCTGGCGTGGATGCATAACGAGACCGCTCCACGGGCAGCTGCGCTTCGAGATGTCGCGGCTGCCTGGATGGATCGATGCCGGCTTCGAGGAGTCGCGCGACCAGCTTGTCCGGGAGGCAGCGATCGTCGATCTCCGGAGTGAACGCGCCCGGACAGGCGCCCACGTAGGTCAGGTGAACCGGTCGCGGGCGAAAGACCTCGCGGACGTAGCGGGCACAGGCGACCGGCGGCGACACCGTGCGGAAGACCGGCGTTCGCGCCTGCGCAGTTCGTAAGCTCTCGCTGACCAACGGACAGCATGACGCGACCGCGGCGATGCCGCTGCCGGCGGCCATTCGATCGACGAGATGGGACGCGATGAGCTCCTCGCCCCAACTGACCGGCGCGACAAAATCGAACCCCGCGGCGTGACATGCACGCGTCAACTGCAGCGGCTCAACCGGCCGAACGGCCAGGAAGGCGTCGGTGCCAAGGAGAGCGACGGAGATCGGCTTCACGTGATCGTCGGGCATCCGCACCGAGGCTGAGTGTTCTCCAAAGCTACGACCCGGGTGCAGCGTCGGCAGTACCCGCGGCCGCTCGCACCTGCAAAGGCGACGACGCCCGGGCTACAATTGTCGCCATGGTCGACGTTGTCGCGCTTGCCGCCGAGCTCCTGGCGATCGAATCGTCCTCTGGCAACGAAGGCCGGATCGTGGACTTCGTCTCGCGATGGCTGATATCGCGCGGCTGGAACGTGACGGTCCAGGAAGTCAGTGACCGGCGCGGCAACATCTGGGCGTCGCGGGCCGGCGGCGGCGCAACGCTTTCGACCCACCTGGACACCGTGCCGCCGTACGTGCCGCCCCGTCTCGACGGCACGCGACTCTATGGCCGGGGCGCCTCCGACGCCAAGGGGATCGCGGCAGCCATGCTTGTCGCTGCCGATGCGCTTGCCGGCGAGGGAGAGGATCGCGTTGATCTGCTCTTCGTTGTCGGTGAGGAGAAGAACTCGGATGGGGCTCGTGCCGCGAACCGGCTACCAGCGACCAGCAAGTTTCTTGTCAATGGAGAGCCAACTGAGAGCAAGCTGGCCAGCGGGGCCAAGGGGTCGCTGCGGGTGAAGCTGATCACACGGGGCAGGGAGGCGCACTCCGCCTATCCAGAGCTGGGTCGTTCGGCCATTGAACCGATGCTTGAGCTACTCCCCGGTGTAAGAAAGCTCGCGCTGCCAGGTGATTCCCGACTTGGCGAAGGCTCGGTGAATATCGGGGTGATTCGCGGTGGCACCGAGGCCAACATCATTCCGGGGTCCTGCGAAGCCGAACTGATGTTCCGACTCACCGGAGACGTGTCGGTGGTGAAACAACTTGTGGAGAAGTGGGTCGCGGGTCGCGCCGAGATCATCTGGGGCTCCACGATTCCGGCGCAGTTCTTCCATACCTTGCCGGGTTTCGAGACTGCGCCGATGTCGTACACGTCCGACATCCCGCTCCTCGATCGTTGGGGGACGCCGTTGCTGTTTGGCCCCGGATCTATTCACGTTGCGCACACCGCTGAAGAATTCATTGATGTGAATGAGCTGCGCGCGTCCGTGGATGCCTATCAACGAATCGTGCGGAGCCTGCTCTCATGACGACTCCGGCGAGACGCTGGCCGGTCGCAATTCTCGGCGCCACAGGCGCAGTCGGACAGACATTTATCCGGCAACTCGCTGGACATCCGTGGTTCGAGATTGCCGAACTCGCGGCGTCGGATCGCTCCGCGGGTCGACCGTATGCCGAAGCTTGTCGTTGGCTTGAAGGTGCGCTTCCGCCGGAGCTCGCGACGCGCGTCGTTGTCCGGTGCGATCCATCAGAGGTGAAGTCGCCGCTCGTGTTTTCGGCGCTCGACAGTGGCGTCGCGGGCGAAGTGGAGCAGGCCTTTGCGCGTGCCGGGAAGATGGTCCTGAGCAACGCGAAGAATCACCGCATGGATCCGGATGTGCCGCTGGTGATTCCGGAGGTCAACGCGCCGCACCTGGCGCTGATCGAGACTCAACGACGCCGTCGGAATTGGAACGGCGGTATCGTCACCAATGCCAACTGCGCTGCGACCGTGGCGGCGATGGCGATGGCCCCGCTGCACGAAGCCTTCGGCATTTCGCGAGCGATGGTTTTCACGATGCAGGCTGTTTCGGGCGCGGGATACCCCGGCGTTGCCTCGCTCGATATCCTCGGCAACGTGATCCCGTTCATTGGTGAAGAAGAGCCAAAGGTCGAACGCGAACTCGGCAAGATGCTCGGCACCTTCTCGGGCGATGCGGTACAGGGCGCGGGGATTACCGTGAGCGCGCATACGAATCGCGTTCCGACCGAACACGGGCACCTGGTGTGTCTGTCGCTGGGTTTTGAAAGGCGGGTGACGCCTGACGAGGCAATGGAAGCCATGTGCACCTGGCGCGGGCACGAGGACGCGCGCGGATTGCCCAGTGCGCCGGAACTCCCGCTCGTCGTCACGCGCGAGCCGGACCGCCCGCAGACGCGGCGTGACGTGTGGGCGGGCCGCGGCATGACAGTGACGGCCGGGAGGATCCGGCCGGATCCGCTGTTCGATATCAAGCTGGTGGCGCTTGGACACAACACCATTCGTGGTGCTGCGGGAGGCTCGGTCCTCAACGCGGAGCTGCTCGCTTCGCGTGGGCTCCTGCCACCGGCATGATCGTCGCCAAGTTCGGCGGCACGTCGGTCGGTGACGCTGCCGCGATCTCGCGTGCGGCCGACATCATTGCCGAGCGCGTACCACGACAGCCTCTCGTCGTCGTTTCTGCGCTCGGTGGCACAACCAACGCGCTGATCGCCATCTCCGAACAGGCAGCTACGGGTCAAATCATCCTCGCCGTTCGTGGAGTCGAAGCGCTGCGAGACCGACACCTGCAGGTTGCCGGCGAACTGCTGGGCAAGGACGCCGAAGCGATCGACGTAATTGGCGAACTTTCCGCTACATGCGACGAACTCGCGGCGCTTGCGGAAGCACTCTTTGTGCTGGGGCACGCCACGACGCGCAGCATCGACGCGATCACGTCCAAAGGAGAGTTGCTGTCCTCGACGCTGATTGTCGCGGCGTTCCGCGTCCGTGGAATCCCCGCCGAGTTCGTCGATCCGGCGACGGTCATGATCACTGGTGACGAATTCGGCAAGGCAGAGCCGCGGACGGATCGCATCGCTGAACGCGCGGGGCAGGTGATCCGCCCGCTCCTGACGGAGGGTCGCGTGCCGGTGGTCGGCGGATACGTCGGCGCGACCGAGCACGGAATCACCACGACGCTTGGTCGTGGCGGCAGCGACTATAGCGCGTCCCTGTTAGGCGCCGCTCTGGGCGCCGAGGCAATAGAGATCTGGACCGATGTCGACGGCATGCTGACGGCCGATCCCCGGATCGTGCCGGAGGCGCGGCTCATCCCGCGCATCCGCTTTGACGAAGCGAGCGAGCTGGCGTCGTTCGGCGCCAAGGTACTGCATCCCAGCACGATCGCGCCGGCCGTTCGCCTCGGCATCCCCGTCTCGATTCTCAATGCGCGCCGGCCGCGTGGGCAGGGCACGCTCATCGCGTTCGACGCCCCTCGTCGTCCGGTGACGGCGATCGCGGGTAAGGAAGGGGTCACGGTCGTGAAGGTGCGCTCGCTGCGGATGCTGCTGGCGCACGGCTTCCTGGCGCGCATCTTCGAGATCTTCGATCGGCATCGCACGTCGGTCGACGTTGTTGCCACGTCGGAGATCAGCGTGAGCCTGACGATAGATGACGCTCGGCACCTGGAGTCGCTCGTGGTCGACCTCTCCCAGCTTGGCGACGTCTCCATCGAACGAAACCGGGGGATCGTCGCACTGGTCGGCGCGGGACTCGGCGCCGACAGCGAAGCGATGGCGCGCGCCCTGGGTGCACTCAAGGGAATGAAGGTGCACATGCTCTCGCTGAGCGCGAGCGGGATCAACCTGACGATGCTGGTCGACGCGGATCAGGTGCCGTTCGCCATGCGACAGCTGCACGCGGCGTTTTTCCCCAAGGGAGCCAGCGCGACGTGAAGATCGCACTCATCGGCGACGGGAAGATGGCCCAGGCAATCGCGCCGCGAGCGGTTGAGCGCCGGCACGCGGTAACCGTGATTCTCAGCAAGGACGACAATCGCGACGGCAGCGGTATTACGCGCGAGCGACTCGGGGATCCGGACCTCGCGATTGAGTTCACCGAGCCCGAGTCGGCGGCTGCGAACGTGCTCGCCTGTGCGAGAGCCGGTCTGCCGGTCGTGGTTGGCACGACCGGATGGTACGCAGACCTCGACCGCGTCATCACCGAAGTGAACCGGCTCGGCGGCTCGATGTTCTGGGCGCCAAACTTTTCGCTCGGCGTAGCGGTGCTGTCGGCAGCGATCGAGGCGGCTACCAAGGCGCTTCGCGGCGTCTCCGGTTTCGATATTCACCTGGTCGAAACCCACCACGCGGCCAAGAAAGACCGCCCATCGGGCACCGCGGCGTCACTGGCGGGAATTGCATCCAGCGGCATTGGGCGCGAGGTGCCCATCACGAGTGTGCGGACGGGACACGTGCCCGGCACCCACGAACTGGTCATCGACGCTGCGTTCGAGCAGGTTCGTCTGGTCCATGAGGCGCGCGATCGGCGGGTCTTCGCCGATGGAGCAATCTCCGCCGCCGAATGGCTGCTCGGTCACAAGGGCGTGTTCACCATGCGTGACCTGCTGCAACAGCCGGAGGAGAGTCGATGAACGGACGCGTGTTGACGGGTTGCGGCACCGCGCTGGTCACGCCATTCAGGCGAGACGGCCAGGTCGACGACGATGCGCTGCGCCGTTTCGTCGAATGGCAGGTGACGGAAGGAATTCATTTCGTTGTCCCCTGCGGTTCGACGGGTGAGGCGGCCACCCTGACTCCCGCCGAGCATCGTCACGTGGTGGAGATCACGGTGGAGGTAGTGGCGGGTCGAATACCGGTCGTCGCCGGTGCAGGGTCGAATGACACGGCGCGCGCCATCGCGATGTCGAAGGAGATGAAGGCGGCAGGCGCCACGCACCTCCTGCACGTATCGCCGATGTACAACAAGCCACCGCAACGAGGTATCGTCGCTCACTTCCGCGCCATTGCCGACGCGGTGGACCTTCCCATCGTGGTCTACAACGTCCCTGGTCGCACGGGGAGCAACATCGAGGCACGCACGACGATCGAGCTGGCGAAGTCCGCCGGGATCGTGGCCGTGAAGGAAGCGTCAGGCAACATCGGCCAGATCGCCGACATCATCCGTGACCGGCCGTCAGGGTTTTCGGTGTTGTCAGGAGACGACGCGTTGACACTGCCGGTGATGGCACTCGGCGGGGAAGGCGTGATCTCGGTGACGAGCAACGCGACGCCACGATTGATGGCGCAGCTCACCGATGCCTGCGCCGCGAACGACATGACGACGGCGCGAACCCTTCATCGCCGTTTGCAGCCATGGATGGCCGCGGCGTTCATCGAGCCCAATCCCATACCGGCGAAGGCGGCGCTCGCCATGATGGGCCGCATCGAAAACGTGCTGCGTCTTCCGTTGGTGCCGTTGAGCGAGGCAAGCATGTCAGCGGTGCAGGCTGCGCTCGTCGCAGCGGGCGTCGAGGACATCTGATGGCCGCCGAATTCGACACCAGCGCGACGACGGTCCACTTCGACCCACCTGACCTCGTTGCCCGCGTCGAGGAACTCGCGGCAATCCCGGCTGGTGATTCGCTTCCATCAGACGCGGAGCACGTCGTGTTCCGTGTGCTCGACGCGTTGGAGACCGGAGAGGTTCGCGCGGCGCGGAAAGATGCCGACGGAACGTGGCGCGCGGTGCATTGGGTCAAGCGCGGCATCCTGCTCGCGTTTCGCGCCGGGACTGTCGTGGACATGTCGCCGCCCGGTGGCGTGTTCCGATTCTACGACAAGCGCACCATTCCGCCCCGGCCGCTGGGCATCGGTCACGGTGTGCGTATCGTTCCCGGAGGTTCCACGATCCGGAGGGGCGCGTACGTTTCGCCCGGTGTCGTTTGCATGCCGCCGATGTTCGTGAACGCCGGAGCCTGGGTCGGTGCGGGAACGATGATCGATTCGCACGCGCTGGTCGGTTCGTGCGCGCAGATCGGAGAGCGCGTTCACCTCAGCGCGGCCGCACAGATCGGTGGTGTGCTCGAGCCGGTGAACGCGGCGCCGGTCATCATCGAGGACGACGCGGTGGTTGGCGGGAATTGCGGAGTCTACGAGGGCACCGTCGTGCGTTCGCGAGCGGTGCTCGCGGCGGGCACGGTGTTGACGCGCGGCACGCCGGTCTTCGACCTCGTCAACGAAAGGGTCATTCGCGGCTCTCCCGAGTCACCACTGGAGATTCCGGCCGGCGCGGTTGTCGTGCCGGGAGCGCGCGCCGTTACAAGCGGGTGGGGGAAGGAACAGGGACTGTCGCTGCAGACCCCGGTCATCGTGAAGTACCGCGATGAGCGCACCGACCTGTCGACGGCATTGGAGTCATGGCTGCGATGATGGTGGGGCGGGTGCGACTGGTGGTCCGCGGCGAAGTGCGTGTGCCCGGCGACAAGTCCGTTTCGCACCGGGCGCTGATGTTCAGCGCACTGGCAGAGGGAACATCGACGATCCGCGGCGTGCTCCAGTCGGCAGATATCGAGTCAACCGTGGGCGCTCTTCGCACGTTAGGCTGGGAGATCCCGGAGCTCAGCCCGGCGATGACGGTTGAGGGGAGCGGTCTCTCCCGTCGCCCGTCCCCCGTCACCCGTCTCGATCTCGGCAACTCCGGCACCAGCACCCGTCTCCTTATGGGGATTGTCGCGGGCTTCCCCATCCAATCGACCTTCACTGGAGACGCCAGCCTCAGTCGACGTCCGATGCGTCGCGTCGCGACGCCGCTGACCGAGATGGGCGCCCGCATCGAATTCGAGGGGGACAAGGACGGGCTCCCGCTCACCGTGCAGGGCGGAAACCTGCACGGGCTCGACTGGAAGCTCGATACCGCGAGCGCCCAGGTGAAGAGCGCCTTGTTGATGGCGGGTGTCACCGGTCGCGTGGCCGTCGTGATCCGCGAGCCGGCGCCGACGCGTGATCACACCGAGCGCATGCTGCGCGCCCAGGGAGCCGCCATCGATGTTGGCGGCGGGATCATCGTCCTCGATCCGCCGCCCCGTCTCGAGCCGCTCGACATCACGGTGCCTGGCGATCCATCCTCGGCCGCCTTCTTTGCGTGCCTGGCGGCGTTGGCCGACACCGGAACGATCACGATTCGCGACGTGGGTCTCAATCCCGGTCGCTGCGGCTTCATCCCAGTCCTCAAGCGCATGGGAGCGCGCATCGACATCATCGATCGTAATGACGCCGGTGCCGAGCCGCTGGGGGACATCGTCGTCAGGCCCGTGCACCTGACCGCCACGCGGATCGAGGACCATGAAGTGCCGTTTCTCATCGATGAGCTGCCTGCGCTGGCGTGCGTGGCCGCGCGCGCTCACGGCGAGACCGTGATTTCCGGCGCCGCCGAGCTGCGCGTGAAAGAGAGCGACCGAATCGCGGCCGTCGTGGCCAACCTCCGCAACGTGGGCGTCGACGTTGATGAAACGCCGGATGGCATGCGCATTCGTGGCACCCGCGAGCCGTTGACGGGCACGGTGCAGACGCATGGCGATCATCGGCTGGCGATGGCGTTCGGTGTACTCGGCGCATCCGCGCAGGCTGATATCAGCATCGACGACCCGGATTGCGTCAGGGTGTCGTATCCGGGATTCTGGGAAGACCTCGCCCATGTCGTCGTCTGACGACCGGTATGCGGTGGTCGCGATCGATGGACCGGCCGCGTCAGGGAAGTCATCGACTGCGGAGTGGGTTGCGCGGGAGCTGGGGTACTGTCACGTCGACTCGGGCGCCTTGTATCGCGCGGCAACGGCGGCGGCGCTGAGCACCGGAGTGCCGCCTGAGGAGTGGACACCGCGCTTCGTGCTCGAAGCGGCAAAGTCCGTCACCATGGCTCCCAAGGGGACGTCGATGGTGCCGCATCTGAACGGCGCCGATCTGGAGGAAGAAATCCGCAATCCGGCGGTCAACGCCGCCGTTCCGCGTGTCGCGCGGATGCAGGCCGTACGCTCGTGGGTCAATGAGCTGGTTCGGTCAGTCGCGACAGAGCGGAACGTCGTCGTCGACGGTCGCGACATAGGAACGGCCGTGTTCCCGGACGCCGACGTGAAGGTCTACCTGGTCGCAGATCCCTGGGAGCGCGCCAAGCGCCGGCTTGTGCAGCACCTGCGCCGCTTGCCGACAGACGAAGAGATCGCGTCGGAGACGGATCGGCTCGTGCACCGCGACGCAGCCGATGCGACGCAATCGGTTCAGGCGCGCGACGCGGTGTTGATCGATACGACCAACCTGATGCAGTCGGAGCAGGTGGCGAGGATCGTCGCCCTGGCGAAATCGGCCACCCGACAGCGCTGACGCACGCGTCGTCGCTGGCGAACGTCGGAAGGGCAGGCGCAATGACTCGGATGTCGGATGTCAGATGTCGGACAACTGCTTTCCGATCAAATCCGAGTTGATCGGATTGGCAGTTTATCCGACATCCGACCTCCGACATCCACCTACCTGGCCCGCAGCTCCTTAAAGAGCGCATCTGGCGTTGAGAAACGGCCCCACGCCGGATACGTTACAAAGCTCCGCCGCCCGGACTCTCCGATCGGCAAGCAATCCAACCCTCTTCTCGACGCGGCGAGGCTGATCCGCGCACCCATAATGGCTGACGATACCACCACCACGACGGTCGACGCCGTGGCCCGCCGCAAAGAGCAGAAGGCAGTCCTCCGCCCGCTCGCCAACCGGCGCCCCGAACTCTCGTCGCCATCGACGGGCCGGCCGCGTCAGGCAAGTCGTCAACCGCAGAGTGGGTCGCACGCGAACTGGGCTACTGCCACGTGGATTCGGGTGGTCTGTATCGCGCGTTGACAGCAACGGCCCTTCGCACGGGCGTTCCGCCTGAAGACTGGAATCCACGCATGGTTCTCGAGGCGGCTGGGATCGTGACCTTGGCGCTCAAGGGGACGTCGATGGTGCCGCAACTCGATGGAGAGGATGCCGAGGAAGAGATCCGGAATCCTGCGGTAAACGCGGCCGTCCCGCATGTCGCGCGGATGCAGGCGGTCCGTTCGTGGGTGAACGAACATGTGAGGCAGGTGGCCGCGGAGCGGAACGTGGTGGCCGACGGTCGGGACATGGGCACCGCGGTGTTCCCCGACGCCGACGTAAAGGTCTACCTGGTCGCCGACACGTGGGAACGCGCCAAACGACGGCTGGTACAGCACCTTCGCCGCTTGCCGACGGACGAGGAGATCGCGGCCGAGACGGACCGCCTGGTGCACCGCGACGCGATGGACGCGACGCAGTCGGTTCAGGCGCGGGACGCCCACCTGATCGACACTACCCACCTGATGCAATCCGAGCAGGTCGCCCGCATCGTGGCTCTCGCTCGTGCCGCGATCAAGTAATTGGAACCTGACGTCAAGGACGCGCGTCTTTCTGGTGTGAGCGTGACGATTTCCGTATCGTAGGGGCCTGCATGGACCCCGTCGTGGAGCGCCTACGGGCCGAGCTAAGCGGCCGCTATGAGGTCGAGCAGGAACTCGGCCGGGGCGGGATGGCCGTGGTGTACCTGGCGAAAGACCTCCGGCACGAGCGTCGCGTCGCCCTCAAGGTGCTGCGCAGCGATCTGGGCTCTTCAGGCGGGGAGCGGTTTCTGAGGGAGATCCGGACCGTCGCCCAACTCCACCATCCGCACATCGTCGCGCTGCACGACTCGGGTAGCGTGGATGGTCACCTGTTCTACGTCATGCCGTATGTGGAAGGGGAGACGTTGCGGGAAAGGCTCGAACGGGAAGGGCAGCTCCCGGTGGACGAGGCGGTGCGGATCGCGCGCGAGGTGGCGGACGCTCTGGAGTTCGCACACGGCCGCGGGATTGTGCACCGGGACATCAAGCCGGAGAACATTTTCCTTAGCGCTGGGCACGCGCTGGTCGCCGACTTCGGGATCGCGCGGGCGGCAGACGCGGCTAAACAGGGTGAGAACACGTTGACCGATGCGGGACTGGCGGTGGGGACGCCAGCCTACATGAGCCCGGAGCAGGCGACGGCGGACCCGCGGATCGACGGGCGAAGCGACCAGTACGCGTTAGGCTGCGTGCTGTACGAGATGCTGGCGGGGCAGCCGCCGTTCGCGGGCCCGACGTCGCAGGCGGTGATGGCACGGCATACTTCCGATCCGGTGCCGCCGCTCCGGACGGTGCGAGCCGTTCCCGCCATCCTCGAGAATGCGATCACGAAAGCACTCGCCAAGGTACCCGCGGATCGTTGGGCCTCGACTCGTGCCTTTGCACAGGCGCTCCGAGTGGAATCCACTGCCGATGCCGTCTCCGTCCCACCACGGCGTGTGTCCCGTTGGCGCGTGGCCCTTGGCGCAATGGTTGCGGCGCTCGCGGTTGCCACACTCATCCCTCTGTTTCGGAACACGGAGCGCGAGGCCGACGCACGGCCAGCCGTGCAGCGTGTCGCACTACTGCCGTTCGATTTCGACGGAGATAGTCAGTGGGTGGATCTCGCCGCCGGACTGAACGAGGCACTCTACACCGCATTCACTCGCGTCGAGGGTCTCTCGCCGATCGCTGGAGCGCGCGTTGCTGACTACGCCAAGCGCACCTCCGATCCCCGCGAGGTTGGCCGGGACCTGAGAGCCGGCGCGGTCGTTTCCGGCGACGTTCGCGTCGCTGGCAACCGCGTCAGGGTCACGCTGCAACTCACCGATGTCGGAGACCGACCGGTTGTTCGCGAGGAATTCAACGCGGACCTGCTCGTTGACGGTCGCCTCCAGGACATCTTCGATCTGCAGGACTCCTTGAAGGTCAAGATCCTCGACTTCCTTCAGATTCGCCTTTCGGCGGCCAATCGTGCAGCTCTTGCCCGAGGCGTCCTCACTCGAGACCGCGACGCATACAACCTCTTCCTCCGTGGGCGACACGAGCTTCAGGACGTCTCCCTCGAGGGTGCGCGTCGCGCGGTTGTCCTGTTCGAGGATGCAATCGCGAGAGACTCGACGTTTGCTGATGCGTGGGCTGGCCTGGCGGAGGCATACGCATCCCTCTACCAGCTTGATGCGATTCGACCCGTTGAAGTGGCCGCGAAATGGCGACGTTCAGCCGACAAGGCCATTCGTTATGACAGCACGAACGGATACGCATTGTCGCTCAAGGGCGCGCTGCAAATCCAATACGACTGGGATCTGGAGGGTGGTCTCGAAACCATCCGGGCGGCGGTTCGCGCCACGCCGAGCTCTCCTGACGCATGGTTTCTGCAGTCGGTGTTCCAGAACCTGGTTGCCCAGCACGAGTCCGCCCTCGCAAGCATGCGCAAAGCGATCTCGCTCGATCCAACAAACCCGTTCCTGTGGACGAACCTCGGCTTCCGATTCCGTTTCCTCGGCATGACGGACAGCGCCATTGTCACGCACGAACGTGCGTTAGGCATGGACACGACGCAATGGCTTCCCCGCATGGCGCTATCGGAACTTTATCTGGGCACCGGCCGGCGGGCTGAAGCCGATCGAATGGTGGAATGGGTACTGAAGTTCGCGGGGGACTCACAGCCCTTCATCCTGGCGCCGATCGCCATGTACTTCGGCAGGTCGGGACAGCCGGGCCGCGCGCGTACGATCGTGGCGAGCCTGGAGAGGGTCGCATCCCGTCAGTACGTGCCGGGGATCTATCTCGGTCAGGGTCGACTTGCCGTCGGCGACAGTGTGGGCGCGCTGGATGCCCTGGAACAAAGCGTGATCAATCACGACCTCGACCTGACATGGTGGCTGGTCGAGGCCTTTGGCGTCTTCAGTGGCAATCCACGCTACGAAGCGTTCAGGCACCAGGTCTTCGGTGACCTTGCCGTTCCGAGGGGCTTTCCCGCCATCTCGCGCGGCGGCCGCTAGAATCTCAGGCGTGTCCCGACGCGCACCATCATCGGCGGTTGATAGCCGGTGACGCGTCCGTAATTCGGATTCACGCCCGTCTGACCTCCATCCTCGTCCACGGCCGTGTAGTGCGTCTGGTCGATCGTCACCGGGCGCCGGGGGCTGCCGATGTGAAGGACGTCGATGATGATCTGGGGATGCCATCGGCCCCGGGCAGCAAGATCATAGCGGAATCGAAAGCCAGCGTCCCACAGTGTTGGCGTTCGGCCAGCCGTTCCCCGAGGGGTGATGAAGGACCAGTAGGGCGCGCCCACCGAGATCGTGCCGTATTCGCTCAAGGCCGTGCCGCTTGCCACCAGCAGCGACGCGCCAAGACTCACGTGCTCTCGAACCACCGTTGTAACGTTCAGTTTGAAGGTGTGGGTACGATCGTTAGGCAGCAGCCCCGTTCCCCCGGCCAGCTGCTCGGGATAGTCGAACTGGGCCGATACGTGCGGCGTCCCGGCGGTGAGGTCCGTGGTGTAAAGGCCGGTGTAGTTCCCGCGCGTCCTCGAGAGCACGTATGACGCTGACATCCAGCGCTTCGAGTCGGGCCTCCGCTCGAGCGTAATCTCGAGCGCATCGTACCTGCGGGTGGCGCGCGGGTAGCCGGCGAGTTTCCCCCGTCCAGGATTGCCCAGGACGAAAGCGCTGTCGTGGCCCTCGACGACGAAAGCATCATCGATGACTGACTGCAGTTCACGCCGGATGCCGCGAATGGCGAATTCGTAGTCCTCCAGCACACGCGCCGAGTAGCCGACGGACCACTCATCCTGGATCACACCGCGGAGAGGGACATCTACATTGAGGCCAAACGGCGGCGCCGATTGGGAAAAACACTGTAGGCACGTCGCGCCCGTCGTATCTACCCGTGGATCCTGGTCGTAACCCACGACTCGCTGCTGCTGCGGGCCGTAGTTTCCGCCGAACCAGAGCGCGAGCTGATCCGCGACCCGCGCGTACGACGCAAACAGCCTGCGGTCGCCTTCGTTAGGCCTGTAGACCGCGCTGAGTTGTGGCTGCAGGCCATCGACCACCGTATGGCGCAGCGTGTGCTTCGCGCCCAGGCGCTGCGTGCTCCAGCGAAATCCCGCGTTCAGTGTGAGAAACGACGTGACATCCCACGAGTCCCGCGCAAAAAAGCTCGGGTTCCTGTTCGCCAGGCGGCCGTGCCCCTCGAACTGGAACCAGATGTAATACGACGAGTCCACGCGTTGGAGAAAGCCTCCACCGTTGTTCGCTGAGGCGGAAAGCATGGAGTTGATGGACTGGCGATCGTACTCAGCGCCGAATCGAAGGAAGTGGCGTGGCAACTGAAGCGAAACGACGGCGCGGCTCGTCGATCGCGTGGAACGAATGTCCTGGTTGAATCCGAATCCCCCCGACCAGTCGCCCGTAACGTAGTCGATGTACGCCGGCTCTCCGTCGGGACTCCGCGGTACGATGATTTCGCGACGCGCGGACAACGCCTGCGAGAGTTCGACCTGGAAGTTGGGCGAGAACTGGTGGAGCAACCGGGCGGCGACGTTCACCCCCCTCCGTCTGCCACTACCGGAGACGACGCGTGGATCAGACACCGTGGCAGGTTGACCAAAGATCGGGATCGCTGGAGCGACAAGCTCCTCATCAGTTGGATCGCCGATGAGCGTGAGCGTGCCAGTGGTTCGCGTCCCGACTACGCCCGAAAGCTTTGCGGCGACAAGGTGCTGACGCTGGGTTGACGCCAGTGGCGATGACGCGCCGAAGCGAACGTCGCGCCGCGAAAAGGTCGGGTTGTATGCAGCAAAGAACCACAGGCGATCCTTGACGATCGGGCCGCTGAAGTTGATCCCGGCATCGGTCAGCCGGCGGGTGTCGTAGGCGGCGCTGCCTGACGCGGTGCGTGGATTTCCCTGCAACCCGCCGCCTGTGAAGAACCCGTACAACTCACCTTCGAGCGTGTTGCCGCCCGAGGGCGTGACCACGTTCATCACACCGCCCAGTGCATTTGTGGCATCGGCTTCGGCCGCCGAGGTTCGGATTTCCACCTGCCGAATGAAGTTGTATGGCAGGTCGGTGCTGGTCGCGCCGTTGATTGGACTCGTGATGTTGATGCCGTCTACGAACCAGATGTTTTCAAGCCCGGTTGCTCCACCGACGTTGACTTCGTCGCCGGCGTAGAACGAGGGCGTAGCCGTCGGCGCAAGAATGCTCAGGGCACGCGCGTTTCTTTCGACCGGCAAGCCGTCGAGTTGACGCGCATCGAGGGTTGTGCGAGCCGCGACGCTTCTGGACTCAAATCCGGCGTCGGCGGCCGTAACGACGCGCTCGGGCAACTGCACCGCGTCGGCGCGCTCCATAACGCGTTTCGTCAGGTTCGCGGTGGCTGAGAGGCGCACGTGAACGTCTGGAATCGTGAGCGGGCGGAATCCCGGACGTCGAATTGAAAACTCATAGACGCCGACGGGCAGTGACAGGAACGTGAAACGTCCCGACGAGTCGGTTACAGTAGATCGCGTACCAATGAGGCTCGGACTGGCCAGCGTAACCAGGGCACCGGGGAGTGGAACGTTGCCGGCTGTCACTATCTGTCCTGTCGCATTTCCGACCACGTCCTGCGCGCGTGTCGGCGCAGCCGTCAACAGAAGAGCGCCAAGGACGCTTAGCACGATTCTCATCGCTTCGCTCCTTTCGAAACAGATAGCCGCGCGATTTCTGCGCCGAGCGCTTCGGCCACGCCCGTCGCCACATCTTCGACAAGCCTGCTCATCGGTCCTTCCCCTCGCCAGAAAGTAGCTGTCCATGCCGGCGTTGGATCGTTCCGCCGCGACAGCCGCACGCCGAGAACCACGCGATCGTTTCTCGACGAAACGTCACCGCGCAGCACGAAATCGGTTCCCGTACCTGGCGTGTCCCGACGCGCGACACTGATCCCGTCCATGAGCTTGAGACGCGCTGCCACGGAATCAGCGAACAAATCCGCGTCCCACTTTTTCGGAGCGGAATCGGTGACCGTAAAGGTCTCCACGGCGAGTGTCGCGGTTGATGGGGGCCTGTCCCGGTCGCCGGGAGCCGGTGCTGGCCCGCATGCGGCTGCCGCAACCAACCATCCGATTAACAGGACCAGTTGGCATACCGGCGCGCTTTCGCTCATACCGCTCTCACGGATGGCGCGCGAAGGTCTGGGCACGGCGGACTCCTGGAGGTTTTTGGTAATGCGACGCTAGCGACCGTTCGGCCAACGGCCGTACCTTCGCCGTCCATCCCTCCGTGCCCCGACGTCACTGAATGCAGAAACCGGCCTTCGAACTGCGAATTCTTGGCCCTACGGAGCTCAACGGACCTGTCGGCCAAGAATCCGACGCACTCGTTCGGCAGTCGAAGCGCCTGGCACTCCTTGCCTACCTCGCGGTTAGTACCGCCGACGGGTTTCGCCGCCGCGACCAGATCATCGCGTTTTTCTGGCCCGAACTCGAACAGACGCAAGCGCGCACCTATCTCAGAAAGGCGCTCTACGGAATCCGCGAAGGATTAGGGCAGGAGATTTTCCTTACCCGCGGTGAAGACGAAGTCCGCATCGACCCGGCACTCGTCTGGTGTGACGCCGTCGCCATCACTCAGCACGTGCGCGAAGGGCACTGGAGCGAGGCGTTGACCCTGTATCGCGGTGAATTGCTCGAGGGGCTGTTTCCGGAGGGCGTCGCCCAGGAATTCCAGGAGTGGCTGAGCGGGCAACGCAAGCAACTGCGTGAACGGGCCGCCCAAGCCGCCTGGGAATGTTCACGGCTCGAGGAGGAGCGAGGCGACCGCACCGCCGCCGCGGTGATGGCACGCCGCGCCCGCGAACTTGATCCCGACAATGAAGAGGGCGTCCGCCGGCTCATGGGATTGCTCGATCGGCGCGGAGATCGGGGTAGTGCGCTCCGTGTCTACCAGGAATGGCGGGCGCGCCTCCACGAGGAATTCGGGGTCGAGCCGGCGCCGGAAACGCGGAAGCTAGCCCGTCAGGTTCAGGCCGCGCGCAAAGGTGAATCACACGAAACGGCGCCGGTGCCGGCCCTGGTGGCGTCCACGACGGAAATGTCCGCCTCAGGGCCTGGAATCGAAGGCCCGCGCGCGCAGGCATCATCGAGTACATCCAATCGCTGGCTTCAAGCCATGGTCGCCGTTGTCGTAATGGCACTGGTCGCGTTAGGTGCCGCCAAGCTCCTTCCCGATGACGCCCCCACCCACGGCCTCCGATCAATTGCCGTCTTGCCCCTTCGACCGCTCGGCGACTCGGGCCTGGAGCGCATCGCCGACGCGATCGTGGAAGAAATCACGACCAGACTTACGATGGACACGACGCTGACCGTTCGCATGGTTCCGAGAAACCAGGAGCGGATTCCGCAGGGCAGGGACCTGACGGAACTGGGTCGCCAGCTCGGCACCGCTTACGTCGCGGACGGCGGCATACAGCGCGGCGGCGACAAGGTACGCGTCACCCTCCGACTCGTTCGCACCTCGGACGCCGTCGCCATATGGGCCGCCAGCGCCGATATCGCGGCGGCCGACCTCGCGACCGGCGGGCAGCGTTTGGCCTTGGAGTTCGCCGCCGCGTTCGCGACCCGAGTGAAGTAACGGCTCCCGTGTTAGCGGTTGATGTAAGCGCCGCGAGGGGCTAGCTTTATCGGCTCTTCACGCCGGAAATCCCGGCACCCGCCGCCATCACGGGCGCGGTTCAGCGCAAATCCCTTTCTCGATTCGCGGCGAGACCTCCGCGAAACCCCATTCATCATGGCTGACGAAAGCACCACCACGACGGTCGACGCCGTGGCCCGCCGCAAAGAGCAGAAGGCAGTCCTC
>CAZSNV010000060.1:18687-19163 GCA_964608035.1 uncultured Gemmatimonadaceae bacterium
CGCCCGCTCGCGAACCGGCGCCCCGAACTCTACGACGAAGACGAGTACACATCCGCCGAATACGAGCGGATGATGGAACTCTATCAGGGGACCCTCGCCTCGATCGATGAAGGCGAGATCGTGAAGTCGAAGGTCCTCGAGATCCGCGACAACATGGTCGTGCTCGATATCGGCTTCAAATCCGAGGGCTCGATTCCGCTCGAAGAGTTCAAGGACATGCCCGACCTCAAGCCGGGCGATGAAGTCGAAGTCCTGCTCGAGCACCTCGAAGATCAGGAAGGATCGGTCGTCCTTTCCAAGAAGAAGGCCGACTTCATGCGGGTCTGGGAGAAGATCCGCGTGTCGTACGAGACCGACCAGCCGGTCAGCGGCACCCTGGTCAAGAAGATCAAAGGCGGCGTGGTGGTCGACCTCATGGGCGTCGACGCGTTCCTCCCCGGCTCGCAGATCGCGCTCCGCCGCGTGCCGAACATCGA
>CAZSNV010000061.1:0-19037 GCA_964608035.1 uncultured Gemmatimonadaceae bacterium
ATTCCTGCCCTGCCTTCGGCCTTCAGCCTTCAGCCTTCAGCCTTCAGCCTTCTATCTTCGCCTTATCTCGATTTCTCCGTTGACCGTGCGCACGACCACACGCCCGTTGCCACGGCCGATAACCGCGGTGGCACGCAGGAAGCGGCGCGGCGTGCCGTAGCGATCGTCCCAATCCGTGAGCGGCTGCCGTTCGAGCTCCCAGTCACTCCGGATGCGGGCCGTTTCTTCGTGCGTCCGCGTGTGTGCTGTTTCCAGATCGAGCCGTCCCTCAAAGTCCGCCGGCAGCTCGATGATGATCCGGCCCTTCCCGGACGACGCCTCGATGGTCTGATCCCCATCGCGAACCTTGTCGACAACGATACGAACCTCACCGGCACCGGTGCTGGCACGCGCCGAGCCGGCGACGGGGCCGATCTCGACGTCTCCGCCTCCGGTTGTCGCGTCCACCAAGCCAACAGAGCGCCCGACGTTCACGTTCCCACCGCCGGTGTGAATCACGGCACCGTTAGGCGCCGCGTCGAGATCCACAGACCCGCCAGCCTTCGTGATGTTGAGCGTACCGGAGCGGTACTCCGTGCGCCCGACACTGATCGACGCGCCGTCGCGGCCAACTTGCACCGAGGAGATGTCCGTCGTCGAACGACGCGAGCCATCGACCGACTCGCCGTAGATCACCGGTCCGCTGCCGGAGGAGCCACGCAAACCGCCGCGAACGTTCGAGATTCGCACCAATCCACCACCCGTCCGCACCGTGCCCGACAAATCGGAGTCGGACACGAGAATCTCTCCGCCTCCAGTGGTCAACCTGGCGCTTCCCGTCAGACGCTCGAGTACCAAATCGCCGCCACCCGTGTGGCCGGTGAACCGCCCATCGAGATTCACCAATGTGAAGGATCCTCCGCTCGACGAAATCCTGACATCGTAGCGGCGTGGCACGTTGATCTCGAACTGATTCGACGTCGACTGGTTGCCACTGCGGCGCGTGAAGCGTGAACCCACGCGAACGCCGTCGGATTCGCGTTCGATGTCCACCTCGACGTCACGCCAGTGCAAGCCACCGAGGCGTGCACGTACACTCACGCGAGGTTCATCCCAACCACGCACCGTCACTCCGCCACCAGCATTCAGATCGAGCACCAGGACTCCGCCGGCAGATGCGCTGAGGGACCGCTCAAACGTCGAATCCCGGTCCTGGGCGTTGATGGTTTGGGTCTCAGGCGGAGGCGCGGAGACAATCGGCGCCTTGCTTGATGTTTCATCGGAATCCGGCGCTGGATCCAATTGCACCGTTGTCCAATCATTGGCGTAGAACGCAGCCGAAGCTTCTGGCACGGGACGCACCACTCCGAAAACGATCAACGCGGCGGCAGTTGTCAGTCCTACGATCCGCCGGCCGCGGGTTGTCGGCTCGTTGCGCGCGCGTGAGGAATCGAGCACGGCCACGATGCGTCCCTCGAGCGTCGACGGGCGCGCCATGCCTATCGCGACGGCCCCGCTCAGGCGCCGGTGCTGTGACACGCGGGCGATCCCGATCAGCTGCGTCGCATACTCCTCACCCGTCGTGCCGAGCTTCAGCACCTGATCGTCGCACGCCTTCTCGGCGGCCTGTCGCATCCTGTGCGCAATCATCCACACGAGCGGATGGAACCAGTAGATCGCGCACGTCACCATTGCCATCAATTGAAGCACGTAATCGTGACGCGCCATGTGCGCGACTTCGTGAGCAACCACCGACTCACGCAAGTCATCCGCCCAGTGCTCGGAGGTCGTCGGAACGACCACGACGGGCCGCATCGCGCCCCAGGTCATGGGGGCGCCGACTTCGGCGCTCATGAAGATCGCGATCGGGCGGCGTATGCCCATCGAAGCCGCCGTGCGATCAACGCTGGCGCGCCATGGCCCATCTGTGACTGGCTGCGCGCGTCGCAACAGTTGGACAAGGCCCAGACGACCGGCCAGTCCCCAGGCGACAATGAGCGATGCGCCGGCAAGCCAGAGCACGAGCCACGCCGGCGCGCCAGCTCGAGCGAAGTTGGTGCGGGTGCGCGCCAGCCGTGCGACGTCGGTGGCCGGCAAGTCATTCACGAGCGCGCCGCCGGGAAGTGCGCTGCTCCGCAGAGTCTCGAGCGCCGTTGAGAACGGGACGACGGCATCCGGCGTGCCGTCGCGCGCCCAACCCTTCACCGGAAGGTCGAGCCGCGGCGCCCACGGCGTGATCACTGCCAGGAACAACGCGCCGCCTAACGCTGCCGACCAGAGCAGATGCCGGAAAGCGGCCGACCGTCGGTGGAGGACGAGGGCGGCAAGCGCCCCGACTCCCAGGAGCAGGCTGACACGGGCAATGAGGTCGATTGCGGATATCGCTGCGCTGCTCATTTGCGGGCTCCTCCGCCTTTGCGCCGGCGTGCCTGGTCGATGAGCTGCGACAGGCGATCGAGCTCATCCGAGGTGAGTGAACGGTCGGCGGCGCCCAGCATCGCGGCGACGGCCGATTCCATGGAGTTGTTGAAGAACGTTTGCAGGAGATGGCGCGCCGCGGATCGCTGCGTGTGCGCGGGATCCGCCGTGGGCCGGTAGGTATGACGCGGTCCGTCCCACTCGTGTGTCACGAAGCCCTTTTCCTCGAGTAACCGCAGCATGCCGCGGACCGAGGAATTAGTCGGCGGGTCGGGGAGTGCTTCCCGGACCTGTTCGGCGGTCGCGTTTCCCTGCTGGAAGAGCACGTCCATGATCTGACGTTCACGCCGGCCGAGGTCACCGAGAGGGTTTGCCATGTCAGGTCAGACAAAGGGAGATGCCAATTGGTTGGCAGAGTGTCAATGCATTGGCATTGTGTCAATACACTAACACATGCGCCGGATCTGTCAAGCTTGCTTCTCTAATGAAGGGCCCATCGCCCACCACCTCGCTGTGGCCCGTTCTTCACGCGTCCTGCACAACTCCTACTCGCCCCAGCGACCCGGCCCCTGTCAGCTTTCGTCATAATGGCCCTCACTCGTCGTTCGCGCCCCGCCTCGCTCTGGTTGCAGATCCTGCTCGTGGGCGGTCTCGCCTGCGCGGTGATCGTCCTGATCCAGACCTATCGGCTCAAGGTGTCGAACTGGTCGGTGGTCGAACGTGCCTTACGAGATTACTCGACTTTCGCGGCCTGGAGTTACGGGCAACATCTCACTGCCCGCATGCGGGAGTCGGTAGACGAGTTGCTGGGCGCCGTCAATCACGGCGACGGGATGCACACCAGTCCGCGAATTCCCGACGCCCGTGAGATGGGGCACTTCATCCCCATGGATCAGGCGTGCAACTGCCATCGCCCGGATCATGGGCCGATGCCGTTGCGCTATGTCGCGTTCACGCTGGGAAGCGACACGCTTGGCATCGGTGTGAACCTCGCCAACCCATCGGTCAGGGGATGGATCGCCGATTCAGCCGACTCGCGCGCGGTCCGCGTGCCGGCGTTTGACGTGACGCCTGACGAGACGCAGTGGTTGAACGGATTGCTCACCAACGTCGCCCGTGGGCCGGTCACCGAGTGGGGATATCACGTCATCATCGAGCGGCGGGACAACCGGTTGCGTTTCCTCGCCGCGCGCTCCATGCCGACGCAGTGGGGCGACACGGTCGTCTACGCCTTCGAGTATCCGCCGGCGAGTCTCGATTCGATCTTCAACTCCGTCCTCTCGGCCAGCGACCTGCTGCCGGCGTCGATTGTCGCCGGTCGACCGAATACCGAATTGGTCGACGTGCAGGTCACCGACGGCCTGGACATGCCGCTCTTCATTTCTGAGGGCGTCGACCGGTGGGATGTTTCCGGAACCACCGACCTGCCGTCGAGCTATGCCGGGCTGAAGATCCGCGCCCAGATCCGGCCGCAGATGGCGGAGGCGATCCTCATCGGCGGCGTGCCGGAGTCGCGCGTTCCCATCCTGCTCGTGATCCTGGTGCTCGCGATCGGTCTCACGACGCTGGCGGCCGTGCAGCTTCGCCGCGAGGTGCGGTTCGCCGCCGAACGTGCTGGATTTGTCGCCAACGTGTCGCACGAGCTGCGTACGCCGTTGTCGCAGATCCGCCTCGTCCTGGACACGTTGCGGCTGGGCCGCGCCGAAGAGCCGGCCGCGCGCGACCAGGCGCTCAAGGTGGCCGATCGTGAGGCGCTCCGTCTTCAGCACCTGGTGGAAGGCGTGCTCCGGTTCACACGCGGCGGACGATCCGACGACTCACCACGCGTCGATCTCGACGCGGCGCAGGAAGCGAAGGCGGTCATCGAGGAGTTTGCGCCGTTGGCGGCGCCACATGGCATGTCGGTGACGCTCGAGGAGCCAAGGCTCGAAGGTGCGCCGAAAGTCCTCGTACGGCTGCAGCGTGGCGCGCTGCGTCAAATCCTCCTCAACCTCCTCGACAACGCGATGAAATACGGCGGCGACGGCACGGCGGTGCGCGTCGAGGTCACGCCGATGATGGGTGGAGGTATGCGACTTCGCGTCGACGATAACGGTCCCGGCGTGCCTGCTTCAGAGCGCGAACGAGTCTGGCGGCCGTTCGAACGAGGTGGCGCGGCGCGAACTCGTGCGGCCGGAGGGAGTGGCATCGGCCTGACGATTGTGCGCGAGATCGCCGAGGAGCATCGTGGCCGGGCCTGGGTGGAAGCCGCACCGGGACGCGGCGCGCGTTTCGTCGTCGAGCTGCCTGACGAGACCGGGAGTGCCGAGTGAAGCGCGTTCTCGTCGTCGAGGACCAGCGCGACCTGGCCTCGCTCCTTGCTCATAACCTCAAGCATGAGGGACTCGACGTCCGCACCGTCGAGGATGGTCGTGAGGCGCTGCCCACCGTGCGCTCCTGGCAACCCGACCTGGTCATCCTCGACCTGATGCTGCCTGGAATGGACGGCTTCGAGATTCTTCGCGGTATACGGGGGGATGGACGCGACGTGCCAGTGCTGATCCTGTCGGCGCGCGGCGAGGAGCAGGACAAGATCCGCGGCTTTCGCCTCGATGCCGACCAGTATGTCACGAAGCCATTCAGCCTGGTGGAGCTTCTCGAGCGAGTCCACGCGTTGTTGCGCCGGGCGACACGCGCGCCCGCGGATCAGAAGTCCGGAGCGATCGCGTTCGGTGAGGTGCTCGTCGATCCAGCGGCGCGGACCGTTTTGCGGCGCGGCGGTGCGGTGCCGCTATCACCGAAGACATTCGATCTCCTGCTGTCGCTCGTTCGACGCGACGGCCGCGTGGCGTCCCGGATGGAACTGCTGCGCGAGGTCTGGGGCTATGGGCCGCTCGTGCTGTCGCGCACCGTCGACTCTCACGTCGCGGAATTGCGACGACGGCTCGAAGACGACCCAGCCAATCCCCGTCACATCGTGACCGTGTTCAAGGTCGGGTATCGGTTCGAACGCTAGGCCGCACGACTTCATTACAATTCGCGAACGGTACGAGCACCCCGTTGGTTGTCCACGTCGCGAGTTTTCACCGAGGGTCGAGCCTCAAGCCTCAACCCACTCACCATAGATACGGAGCTCTCTGTGCGACGATTCCTCCTGGCACTCACCGTTGGCTTGTTTTCGACTCCCGCGTTCGGACAAGCCTCGCTCCTCGTCACACCATCGCAGCTGAACGCGGAGCTGCGCGACACTCGGCTGGTGCTGCTGTACGTCGGCCCGCGCGAGGACTACGACGCCGGCCACATCGCAGGCAGTCATTTTGTGAATCTGCAGGATATCACTGCCGAGCGTCGCGAAGGGGCGCTTTCTCTGGAGCTGCCTGACGAGGACGTGCTCAGACAGCGCCTGGAACGACTCGGCATCAGCGACAACAGCAAAGTGGTCGTCGTCTTCGGTGCGGACTGGATGTCACCCTCGACGCGGGTCGTTTGGACATTGCAGACGGCGGGGCTCGGCGCCCAGACGCGACTGCTCGATGGAGGCACGCGCGGCTGGAAACGGGCGGGGTTGCCCCTCACGACTGCGGCGCCGGCCGCCGCGACGCCTGGCCGGCTGACGCTCGCCACCGATCGCTCGATTGTCGTGGACTATCGCTGGGTGCAAGCTCGCGCAAAGTCGCCTGGCATCCGACTCATCGACGGCCGCGCGCCGATGTTCTTCGAGGGACCGAAAATGGACATCGGTGGCGGACGAAGTCACGAAGCCGGTCACATTGCGGGCGCGAAGAACCTTCCGTTCAACTCCCTGGGCGACGATTCGCTCCAGTTCCTGCCCGTTGACGAACTGCGGCGCCGCTTTGCCGCCGTCGGTGTTCAGCCCGGAGACACCGTGGCGGCGTACTGCCACATAGGTCAGCAGGCGACGATGGTGTTGTTCAGCGCCCGACTGCTCGGCCACCCCATCCGGCTGTACGACGGATCGATGAATGACTGGGAGACGCGCAAGCTTCCGCTAGAGAACGCGACCGCGGCAAAACCGCCGGAGCGCAAGTGAACAAGCCGCGGCCGTATGCCGACGCGACGGTCGCCGGGATCGCGTTAGGGCTGGTTCTGCTGGCGTCATTCATCATGGCCGGCCGCGGCATAGGTGCGTCAGGCGCCTTTGCCGCGACCGCCGGCCCACTGGCGGCGGCGATTGCGCCAGGAACGATCGAGTCACAGCAAACGCTCGCTGATCGGCTATCGGTGGCGTTCGAGCCCTGGAATGACTGGATCGTGCTCCAGCTGCTTGGAGTGGTTCTGGGCGCGCTGGTCTCGGCGAGGCTCGCTGGACGCTGGCGGTCGGCGACCAACGATCGATCGCGCAGTCGTGTGTCGAGAGCGATTGCCGGCGGGGCGCTCATGGGTTTGGGGGCGCGCCTGGCGTACGGGTGCACGAGCGGGCTCGCGCTGTCCGGCGGAGCGCTGCTCTCCACCGGCGCGTGGCTTTTTATCCCGCTGGCTTTCGGGACGGCCATCGCGGTGACACTGCTCGCGCGCGATTCGCGGCTGGAAGGCATCGCGTGAGTTTCGACGCGTTACATCCGGCAGTGACCGCCATCCCCATCGGCATCGCTTTCGGGGTCATTCTCGAACGAGCCGGGCTGGGCGACCCGCGTGTGATCGCAGGGCAACTGCTGGGGCGCGACTTCACTTTGGTGCGAGTGATGTTCGGGGCGATCGTGACCGCCATGCTTGGCGTGGTCTGGGCGGGGGCCGTCGGCTGGATCGATCCATCGACCATCGCCATGCCGCCGACCGACCTGCCGGCCCAGGCGTTAGGCGCCGTCATTTTCGGCGGCGGATTCGCGCTGGCCGCGCTATGCCCGGGAACGGCATGCGTCGCGGCGGCCAGCGGACGGCGCGATGGACTGGCCGCGGTCGGCGGAATGTTCCTCGGCACCGCGCTGACACCGATGGCCTGGCCCGTGGTGCGCGGGGCCGTTGCTGACGTGCCGCGCGAAGGGGCGACCGTGGCCGCGGATCTTGGCCTGCCGGTAGGCCTCGTCGTCGTGTTCCTGACCGCGGCGGCAGTGCTCGCCATGATCGTCGGGCGGTTGATGGATGGCCGCGGCAGTGTGGTTAGCGCGTGGAAACCAACGACGCCCGAGTCGGTTGCGCTGGCCCTGGCGGCGTCGTTCGCGCTGGCCGATGGACGTGGCGCGTTACCATCGGAGCGCACGAACGCCATCGCGCAGGAGATCGTGCGTGAGGCGGATCATATCGATGCCCTCGATCTTGCCGAATTGATCAAAGCGCGGAAGCCTGGGCTGCGGATTCTCGATCTGCGCGAAGGCCTCGATACATCCACGTATGTCATCCCGGGCGCCGTCGTCGCCTCGATGTTGAGCCTGGACACCATCCGGGTTGGCCGGGAAGAACAGCTGGTGCTCTATTCCGATGGCGGAGCACACGCCGCGCAGGCCTGGGTGCTGCTTCGTGTCCGCGGTATCCGTCAGGCGTTCGTGCTGAAGGACGGAACGGCCGCGTGGGAAGACGAAGTGCTATCTCCGCTGCTCCCGACGGTGCCTGACGACAGCGCCCGGACCCGGTTTCAGCGCGCGCGCGAGCTGTCCCTCTGGTTCGGTGGCTTCCCGCGCCTCGTGCCTGACGAGTCGGCGCCGGCATCCACGACCCGTTCGCGACGGAGACGGACGTGTTGAGCGTGGCCAGTCAGGCGGCGACGGATGACGCATGGTTCACCGCGTGGCGTCGTCGCGAGTTGTCGCGCGTGGACCAGTGCGGCGTCGCCTACCTCGACTTCACGGGATCGGCGCTCTATCCGGAGTCGGTCGTCAGGGCAGACGCCGAGCGGCTCATGGCGACGGTGCTCGGGAATCCGCACAGCGAGCATGGACCCTCCCAGGCCGCGTCCAGCGACCTGGTATCCGCGCGGGAAGCGCTGCTGGCGTTCGTCGGCGCTTCGCCTGACGAGTACAGCGTCATCCTTACGGCGAACACGACTGGCGCGTGCCGCCTTGTCGGCGAGTCGTTTCCCTATGAGCCGGGCAGCGTGCTGCTCATGCCGAGCGACAATCACAACTCGGTGAACGGCATGCGGGAGTTTGCGCGTCAGGCAGGCGCCGAAGTCCGGACCATTGACCTCGACGACGAATTGCGGCTCATAGGTGCGTCCGAGGCACTCGAGCGTCGGGGAACTGGACCGTCGCTGCTCGCGTTCCCCGCGCAGTCGAACTTCTCCGGGGTTCGGCATTCCCTGGAGCTTGTCACCGAAGCTCGCAGCAAGGGTTGGCGTGTCCTGTTGGATTCGGCTTCCTTCCTGCCCACTTCCGACCTTCGTCTCGATGAAGTGAAGCCGGATTACGTCGCGCTTTCGCTTTACAAGATTGCCGGGTACCCAACGGGAGTTGGCGCGCTGATTGCACGCAAAGGAGCTCTGGCTGAACTCCGCCGGCCGTGGTTCGCCGGGGGAACCGTGAAGTGGGCTTCCGTGCAACATCAGCGTCACCGCCTCGCCGACGCTCCCGAAGGGTTCGAGGACGGCACACCTTCGTTTCTCGCCGCGGCGGCAGTGGCGCCGGCTCTCGCCGCGGTTCGCGCGGGGGACCGCGTACGCCTGACGCGGCACCTGCGGCACCTGACCCAAATCGTGCTCGACGGCGTGGCGAACCTGTCACATGGGAATGGTGCTCCGGTGGTTCGAGTGCATGGTCCACAGAACCTGATTCACCGTGGCGCGACGATCGCCATATCGCTGCATGATGGGGCGGGCCGCGTGATTCCCTACTGGAATGTGGAGGCGGCAGCGCGGGACGAGGGGATCGCGATTCGCGGCGGATGCTTCTGCAATCCCGGCTGCGCCGAGGCGGCGTTTGGATTCCCAGATGATCGCGTCAGGTCCTGTCTCGATGCACTGGGCGAGGACTTCACGATTCCCAGGTTCGCGACCTGCCTTGAAGATCGCACGGTGGGCGCGATTCGCGTGTCGATGGGACTGGGTACGATCCGCGCCGATGTCGATCGCTTCCTCACCTTCCTGCAGCGTTACGTCGAGGTCCGCGCAGTGGCTTAGATGCGGACGGTGGATTCATGGCGTGAATTGCTGGAGTGGCATTGATTACGCGGCTGGTAGTCGTCGTTGTGTGTACCGCAAATCGGAGCCCTTCAAGTCGTGACCGAGCCGAAACTGTCCGTGGTCCTCGCGACCGACGAATACGCAACGATTCGGGCCGTTGTCGACCGTCTTCGATCGCAGACGATTCGCCAGGAGATCGAGCTCATACTGGTCGCGCCTACGGCGAGCTTGAATCGCGAGGGGCTGATGCACCGACATGAGTTCGCGAACATCCAGCTACTCGAACACGAGCTGTCGAGCCTTGGCCCACCTCGCGCCGCCGGCATTCGAGCAGCACATGCGCCGCTGATCCTTCTCGGCGAGACCCACACGTTTGCGAACCCGGAGTTCGCCGAGGCCATCGTAGCGGCGTTCGCTGGACCGTGGACCACCGTTACCCCGTCGTTTGCGAACGCGAATCCCGACGACGGACCGCTGAGCTGGTCGGCCTATCTCTCGGACTACGGATTGTGGGGCGAGGGCCTTCCGGCGGGGCCGCTCGAACGGGCGCCGATTCACAACACCGTCTATCGACGATCGGCGTTGCTCGAGTTCGGCGACCGGCTGGAATCAGCCCTGAGTCGCGACGACGAGCTTTGGCGGGAGCTCCGATCCCGCGGCCACACAAGCTACCACGAGCCGCGCGCCAGGCTCGAACATGCCAATGTCTCGCAGCCCGGGCACTGGATCCGTGAGCGGTTCGCGATCGGGCTTCAAGTGTCGTCACAGCGCGTTAGGCGTTGGCCGCTGATGAAGCGGCTTTTGTACGTGGCCGCCTCGGTGTTGATCCCAGTCGTCCTCACTCGACGTGTGATGCCGGGGGTCCGACGGGCGGCGGGCCTGCATCGTCTCCCGCGGGGGACCGTCTCGCTCGTTGTCCTCGGCATGGTGATCTGGGGCATCGGTGAACTGGCCGGATACCTCGGCTTTCCCGGAGCGGTGGCCGATCGACACATGCATGAATACGAAGTGCGGAAGCTCGCATACACTGATGCCGGCCGGTGACAAACGCCGCTACCTCCACTGCCTCCTTATTCGAGCATTGAGGATATAGTCCAACCTCGGAAAACTCCGGCGCAAGTACGCGTTGCCGTGGCGACCTAACGAATCCTGCTGCGGGCCAGGGAACGTCTGACCACCGCGCGTGCCGCTGTACTCCCAGTTGAGTGAGTCGAGCACGCTCAGGCCGCGGATGACCTGTCCTATGGGTGGGAATCCAAACCCGGCGAGCGTATCAAGACGCGGCGTGTTGTCCACCGTGTTGAAGAAGAGCTGCACCGACCGCGTGTTCCGACCTCCGCGCGCGAAGGACAACGTGCCCTTCTGGTTGACCACCTTGACCTGGTCATCCAGGATACTCTTCCCGCGCCAGGCCCGGCTCACAGCCGTGTCGCCATGGATCCCGAATTGCGCGACGAAATTGCGAATTGTCCGGTGAAACGCGACCGAGTCGAAATAGTGATTGCGCACGAGCGAAAAGAACCGGTCCGCGCCTATCGGCGCCCAGTTGCGTCGCACCCGGATCAGCATGGGTCCCTTCGTCGTGATCATTTCCACGTCGAAGGAATCGGGCGCTATCATCACGAAGCGTTGATCGGTGGGCTCGGTCAGTGGCGCCGGCCTGAATGACGCGGCGCACGCAGAAGCGAATCCGAACAGCGCCAGTACGAATCCGCCTTTCACGCGCGATCCCCCGTCCCCCGTCCCCCGTCCCCCGTCAGCCTCTTCACCAGCGTCAGGATCGTGTACGTCGCCACGAGTTCGTTCTCCTGGTTCGTCACGTTCACCTCCCAGGCGACCACGCCCTGGGGAATGCCGTCGGGCTGCGTCTCCTTTGCCGTCTTCGACTTGCAGGTGAGCTTCGCCTGAATGGTGTCACCGGCATGGACAGGCTTGGTGAACCGGAGATTCTCCAGTCCGTAGTTCGCCAGCACCGGACCGGGCGCTGGGTCAACGAACAGACCGGCCGCCGCGCTGAGAACGAAGTATCCGTGCGCCACCCGCCGCCCGAAAATCGACTCCTTCGCGGCAATGTCATCCGTGTGCGCGTAGAAATGATCCCCGCTGATCGCGGCAAAGTTGACGATGTCCGCTTCGGTCACGGTGCGCCGGTGCGTGGTGAGCGTCTCGCCGATCCGCAGTTCCTCAAAGTGCTTCCGGAATGGATGCACCGAATCGGCCGGCTGCGCTGCTCCGGTCACCCATTCATTCGTTATGCTGGCGATCGTGGTGGGTGAAGCCTGGATGGCCGAACGCTGCATGTAGTGCAGGACGCCCCTGATGCCGCCCATCTCTTCACCGCCGCCGGCGCGTCCTGGTCCACCGTGCACAAGATGCGGGAGCGGTGAGCCGTGTCCGGTCGCTTCCTTGGCGGCCGACCGGTTGAGGACATAGAGGCGCCCATGATACGGCGCGAGACCGAGCACGACATCGCGGGCGACACTGTCATCGTTGGTGAAGAGTGATCCACAGAGGCTTCCCCGACCCATACGCGCGAGCTCGATCGCGTCCGATACGGAGGAGTATGGCATCACGGTGTTCACCGGACCGAACGCCTCGACCTCATGCGGCTCGAGGCGGTCGTGCGGCCGGTCGCACGCGAGAAGCGTGATCGGGAAGAAGGCGCCGCGCCCCGCGGGAACGCCGACAGGTTCCAAGACATCGCCCCCAAACACGACTTCAGTGCCGCGCTTCAACGCGCTCAGCGATCCGCTGACTTCGCCGACCTGCTGCTGGCCGGCGAGAGGACCCATTTTCACACCCTCGATCGCGGGGTCGCCGACCTTCACCGCTCCGAGTCGACCTTTGAGCGCCACGATCACATCGGCCATCATGGAATCGGGCACGATCGTGCGACGGATCGCAGTGCACTTCTGCCCCGCCTTCGACGTCATCTCGCGAACGACTTCCTTCAGGAAGAGGTCGAACTCGTCCGTACCGGGCCCCGCATCGGGACCGAGAATCGCGCAATTGAGCGAGTCCGCTTCCAGGTTGAAGCGAACGGAATTCTCGACGATGACCGGATGCGTCTTGAGCTTGCGACCGGTCGCCGCCGATCCCGTAAACGCCACGCTATCCTGCGCGCCGAGGTGATCGAGCAGGTCGCCGGCGCTGCCACAGATCAACTGGATGGAGCCCGGAGGGAAGATTCCGGAGTCGACCATGGACCTGAACACGCGCTCTGTGAGAAACGACGTGAGCGTCGCCGGTTTCACGATGGCCGGCACACCTGCGAGCAGCGCAGGCGCCAGCTTCTCCATCATTCCCCAGACCGGGAAGTTGAACGCGTTGATGAAGACGCCGACGCCTTCCATCGGGACACAGATATGGCGACCGACGAAGGTGCCGCCCTTGGAGATTGGCTCCAGCGGTCCGTCGATGTAAAACGGCTCGTCGGGGAACTCACGGCGGCCCTTGCTGGCGTAGACAAAAAACGTCCCGATGCCGCCGTCGATGTCGACCCACGAATCGGCCTTGGTCGCACCGGTCGCGGACGAGAGCGCGTAGAAACCGTCCTTCCGCTCGGAGAGATGCAGCGCCATCGCCTTCAGCATCCGGGCGCGCTGGTGAAACGTCATCCGTCGCAGCGCCGGACCGCCGACGCGTCGCGCATGATCCACCATGGCCTTGAAGTCGATGCCGTCGGAGGTTGCGTATGCGACCACCTCTCCGGTAACGGCGTGCAGAAGCGGCGTACCACTCCCATTGCCCTCGACCCACCGGCCGGCAACGTAGTTCTGGAGTTTCATGAGACCCAAGTTACCCCGCCCCGCACGCAGCGGGACGGCAGCCCGTCGCGTATGCTATGTACGCACCCCCCCATCCCCGAGCCATCCATGATCAAGCTGCGCCCTCTTGCGGTCTCCTTAGCAGGCCTGGTGTCGGCCGTGTCGGCGTGCGCGGACCAGAAGGACTCTATCGCGATCGAATCCCGAAACGGCCTCGTGGTGTCAGTCTCTGCGCCGGCATCGGACGTCGGTGCCGCTATCCTGGCGAAGGGCGGCAATGCGGTCGATGCCGCGGTCGCGACTGCGTTCGCCCTCGCGGTCACGCATCCAAGCGCAGGCAACATTGGCGGCGGTGGATTCATGATCATCCGGTTGCCGGACGGCACCGCGACGACCATCGACTATCGGGAACGCGCGCCGGGGAAATCGACGCCAACGATGTATGTCGGGGCCGACGGCAAGATCGACCGCTCGCTGACGGCGTCGGGGTGGCTAGCGTCAGGCGTGCCGGGCACGGTTCGCGGCCTCGAGCTCGCACACAAGAAGTTCGGCAGACTTCCGTGGGCGGATGTGGTGAAGCCGGCCGCTGATCTTGCCACGAACGGCTGGCCGCTTTCGCGAGCCCTGGCTCGTTCACTCAACAGCCAGCTCCGCGCCGCGGATAGCGCGGGCCGGCCCGGAAAAATGCGGCGGTTCCCCACGTCGGTCGCGGCGTACGGGAAAGCGGACGGCGGCGAGTGGGCCGAAGGCGATCAGATCCGTCTCGTCGATCTCGGACGCGCGCTTGATGACATCGCCGCCAAGGGTCCTGACGCGTTCTACCACGGGTGGATCGCCGATTCGATCGACGGGCAGATGGCGCGGAACGGCGGCATCATCTCCAAGGCCGACCTTCGCGACTACAAGGCGGTCGAACGCGCGCCGGTGCGGGGCACGTTCCTGGGCAACGAAATCATCTCCATGGGTCCGCCCTCGTCAGGCGGCATCGTGATGATCGAAACGCTGAACCTGATGGAGCGGATGGGCGTCGCGAGCCTGGCACCGGGCTCCGCCGAGTACCTGCACCGTCGCATCGAAGCCGCGCGACGGGCCTACCTCGACCGCGCTCGCTTCCTCGGCGATCCCGACTTCGTGAAGGTCCCGGTGGCGCGCCTGACGTCATCCGCCTACGCCGACTCGCTGGCGAAGACCATAAGCGAGGCGCAGGCGGCCAGTTCGGCTGAACTGGGCGCGGACATCGTGTCGCCGGCACAGGAGTCGGAGGAAACCACGCACTTCTCGGTCGTCGACGCGCACGGCATGGCTGTCTCGAACACGTACACGCTGGAAGCCGGCTTCGGCTCTGGCGTCGTGGTTGGCGGGACGGGGATTCTCCTCAACAACGAGATGGGCGACTTCAATAAGAAGCCAGGTGAGACGAACACGAGGGGGGACATCGGCACACCCGCGAACCTGATCGCGCCGGGCAAGCGCATGCTCAGTTCCATGGCGCCGGCGATCATCGCGCGCGACGGGAAGCTGCTGCTGGTGACGGGTTCACCGGGCGGTCGGACCATTCCCAACACGGTGCTCGACGTCATCCTCGGCGTGACGCTGTTCAAGCGCGATGTCCGGTCGGCGGTTGACGCGCCGCGGATCCATCACCAGTGGCTTCCCGATACGACGAGCATTGAAGCCGAAGGCGTGACGCCCGAAGTGCTGGCTGCCTTACGAGCAATGGGTCACCGCGCGGCACTCAGCCGCAGCAGTGGTCAGGGAGATGCGCATTCGATCTTCTATGACGCGGCTACGAAGACGGCGTGGGGCGCCAACGATAAGCGCAGCGCTGATTCGAAAGCGTCCAAACCGAAATAGGCATCAGGCATCAGGCATCAGGCATCAGGCATCAGGCATCAGGCATCAGGCATCAGGCATCAGAGGCGGGCGTCAGGGATCTGAGGACGCAGGAGCGTTGAAACTTGAGGGCCCGAGCGCATGCGAGGGCCCTCAGTCCTTCCCTGGTGCCTGATGCCGGATGCCTGATGCCTTCCAGGCCTCTGCCTCTGACCTCTGACCTCGGTGCTCTAAACTCGCTCGATGATCACCGCCGCCCCCTGCCCCACCCCAACGCACATCGTGCACAGGGCGTAGCGCGTTCCCGTGACCTCGAGTTCCCGAGCCGCCGTCAACACCAGCCTGGCGCCGGACATGCCTAACGGGTGGCCCAGGGCGATGGCGCCGCCGTTGCGGTTGACGCGCGGATCGTCGTCGGCGATGCCCAGCGCCCGGAGGCAGGCCAGCGACTGTGACGCAAAGGCCTCGTTGAGTTCGATGACATCGATCTGTTCGAGTGTCAGGCCGGCTAGATCAAGGGCCTTCCGGGTCGCCGGCACGGGGCCCATGCCCATCAATCGTGGCTCGACGCCTGCTGCCGCAGCCGCGACCACTCGCGCCAGCACAGAAAGCTTCCCCTCCTGCACCGCACGTTCTGATGCGATCAATACCGCGCACGCGCCGTCATTGATGCCTGACGAGTTGCCCGCGGTCACACTCCCTCTTCCACCCCCGCGGAACGCAGGGCGCAGGCGAGCCAGAACCTCGGGCGTGGTATCCGGCTTGATGAATTCATCTTCACCGAACTCGAACTCGCTGCCCTTCCGGTTGCCTGGAACAACGACCGGCGTGATCTCAACCGCCAGTCGACCGCGTTCACGCGCCGCGGCGGCCTTGCGCTGCGAGCCGAAGGCAAAGCGGTCCTGATCCTCTCGCGACACGCGATATTCGTCAGCCACGTTCTCAGCGGTCTCGCCCATCGCATCGATCCCATACAGCTCCTTCATCCTGGGATTGACGAACCGCCAGCCAATGCTGGTGTCGTACAGCTGGGCGTCGCGGGCCCATGGGGTGCTGCCCTTCGACAACGCGTACGGTGCGCGCGTCATGCTCTCAACGCCGCCGGCCATGTAGACATTCCCGTCCTGCGCCCGAATTGCCGAAGCAGCCATTGTGACCGCGCTCAACCCCGACGCGCACAGCCGGTTCACCGTGATGCCCGGCACGGAGACCGGCAGTCCAGCGAGCAACAGCGACATGCGCGCCACGTTGCGGTTGTCTTCGCCTGCCTGGTTCGCACAGCCGAGAATCACGTCATCGATGCGCGCCGCGTCCAACGCAGGATGGCGCGACATCAGCCGCGCGATGACCAGCGCCGCCAGGTCATCGGGCCGTACGGTGGCGAGACTCCCGCCGAACGAACCGATCGGCGTGCGGAGACCATCAACAACAAAGGCATCAGGCATCGAAACTCAGGAAACAGGAGGCAGGAGACAGGAAGCAGGGCTGGATGGCTCCTCGCTGCGCTTGGAGCCCTTTGATTAGTACCGCCGAGTCACGAGTCACGAGTCACGTCATGATCCCTGGACGTCTTGAATGCGGTTCCGCGAAACAACGCCACCACTTCGCCACGCAGGTTCGTTATTTCCGCGCTGTAGTAACCTAGTCGGCCCGAGGCGGCATCCTCACGCGCCACCGCGGTCAGTACGTCACCAACGTGAATCGGCGCGGGATACGTGATGCTGTTCTCGATGCTGACCGTCACCTTCCCGTTGGTGTTGCACGCAAACGCGAACGCCGAATCGGCAAGCGAGAAGGCGATTCCGCCGTGAGTGACTCCGAAACCGTTCACCATTTCATTGCGAACAGTCAGCCGGCAGGTGCTCCGGCGAGGGGCCACCTCGAGCACTTCGATGCCCAGCCACTGGCTGAACGCATCGCGCGCCATCATGGCCCGTACGACTCGCTCGGCGAGGCGCTGATCTTCGGTGTCGAGCGTCATTCGAAGAACCGCGTTCCGCTCAGGACCATGCGGCGGAGGAGCGGACTTGGGCGATACCGATCCTCTCCTGACACTGCGCGCAGTCGCTCGATCTCGGCCAGGACGCGATCGAGTCCCAACTCGTTGCTCCAGGCCAACGGACCGCGTGGGTAGTTCACGCCTTTGGTCATCGCCAGGTCGACGTCGGCGGGAGCGGCGATTCGCCAATGCACGACGTCAACGGCCTCGTTCACCAGCATGGCCAGCACGCGAAGCACGATGGCGTCGCCCACGGTCCGGTCTTCGGTCGCCGGTCGTGGCGCAGCATCGGGTCCATACTCGTAGAATCCGCGACCCGTCTTCCGTCCCAGCCAACCGGCTTCGACCAGGCGGCGCTGTGTGATCGACGGGCGATAACGCGCGTCAAAGAAGGTCGCGCGCCACACGGATTCGGTCACGGCGTAGTTCACGTCGTTCCCGATGAAGTCCATCAGGAGAAACGGTCCCATGCGAAAGCCAGCCAGGTCGCGGAGCGCCCAGTCGATGGTCGGCGCATCCGCCACGCCCTCTTCCATTATGCGAATGGATTCGCCGTAGAATGGCCGGGCGATACGATTGACGATGAACCCCGGCGAGTCTGCTGCGAGAACCGTGACCTTGCCCCAGCCGTCGGCGATGGCCCTGGTCGCGCTCGTAACGGCCGAAGAGGTCTGCGATCCCGGAATGATCTCCACCAGCGGCATCACCGGCGCCGGATTGAAAAAGTGCATCCCGATGACGCGCGATGGAATCTGGCAGGCCGACGCGATCGAGGTCACCGACAGGGAGGAGGTGTTCGTCGCGAGTATGCAGTCGGCGCTCACGACGCCTTCCAGCGCGCGGAACAGCGATTGCTTGACATCCAATCCCTCGGCGATCGCTTCCACCATCAGTCCGCACGGCGAGAATTCGCCGAGTCCCAGTGGGAGTGACACCATCCTGAGGCGGTCCCCGGTCGACTGAGCTTGCTCCATCGTCAGGCGACCCTTCTCGACGTCGCGCCTCAGCGAGCCGTCAATGATCTCACCGGCTTTCCGGACGGCCGCCTTCTCGACATCCGCGAGAATCACCGGATGGCCGTTCCGTAGCGCGACCTGTGCGATGCCGGTGCCCATCGCTCCGGCACCGACGATCCCAACGGTCATCATTCGCCGCGGAACACGGGGGACCGCTTGGCGCGGAATGCCGCTACGCCTTCGGCGAAGTCCGCCGTCCGCCCCGCTTCTGCCTGCAGGTCGGCTTCCAGGTCGAGCTGGGTATCGAGGTCGTTCATCAACGACTCATTGAGGGCCTGCTTGGTGAGCCCGAAGCCACGCGTCGGTTGCGTCGCCAGCGACGTCGCGACTTCCATCGCCCGCGGCATGAGCGCCGCTGGCTCGCAGGTCTCCCAGATCAGTCCCCAGTCGCGCGCCTGCGCCGCGCCAACCTTGCCGCCTAACAATGCGAGCCCCGACGCCCGCGCCAGCCCGACCAGTCGCGGCAGAAAGAACGTGCCTCCGCTGTCCGGGATGAGGCCTATTCTACAAAACGACTGGATGAAGGATGCCTCGGTTGACGCGAACACCAGGTCGCAGGCGAAAGCAAGGTTGGCCCCCGCGCCCGCGGCAACACCATTCACTGCGCAGACGACCGGCTTTTCGAGCCGCCGGATGGCACGTATGATCGGGTTGTACTGGGCGCGAACGGTGTCACCCAGATCGATGTCCGGCGCCGATGTGTCGAGAGGGACTGTGGCGAGATCCTGTCCGGCGCAAAAACCTCGCCCTTCCCCCGTGAGGAGCACCGCGCGGATCGCGGTGTCCGCCGCGGCGACGGCGAGCGCGTCCTGCAGCTCCCTCGCCATGGGGAGGTTGAAGCTATTGAGGACTTCCGGCCGATTCAGGGTGATCAGCTGAACGCCGTCCTTCACCTCGACCTTGATGTGGTGATACTCCAATCCGGCCCCGTGAAAAACGTGTGCGGGAAACTTAGCGCGGCTGCGGTGCGACCG
>CAZSNV010000062.1:0-18876 GCA_964608035.1 uncultured Gemmatimonadaceae bacterium
GATCGTCACGACCAACATGTTCGGTGACATTCTTTCCGATCTCGTCTCGGGCCTGGTCGGAGGACTCGGCCTTGCTCCGGGCGCGAACATCGGGCGCGACGCCGCCATCTTCGAGGCCGTGCACGGCACAGCGCCGGACATTGCCGGGCAGGGAATCGCGAATCCCGGCGCCCTGGTGCTGGCTTCGTGCCTGATGCTCGATCACATCGGCGATCGGTTCCGCGCCGACCGGATCCGTCGCGCGCTCGAAAAGGCCATTCGCGACGGCAAGGTGCTCACGAGAGACCTCGGCGGAACGGCCACCACGCAGGAGTTCACGGACGCCGTAGTCTCGCACCTGGCGTAATTATGAACGCGGGCGCCGGTCCCTCGCGGTCACAACCAATCCGAATCATACACGTTTCGGACCTGCATTTTGGACGTCCGGTAAACGCCGCGATGATCGAGGCGATCGAGGAGCAGATCGCGCGCGATGCCTACGATGTCGTGGCGGTGAGCGGCGACCTCACCCAGCGTTCGCGCGCCGGTGAGTTCCAACGGGCGAGGGTCTTTCTGCGCGACGCGTCGCGGGTGAGCGCCGTGATCGCGGTGCCGGGAAATCATGACGTGGCCTGGTGGCGTTCGCCGCTGTACATGCGGGGCGAGGACCCGATCTACGCGCCCTATCGGCGCTACATCAGCGAAACGCTCGAGCCGGTGCTTCGCGTGCCCGGGGCCACGCTGGTCGGACTGAACACGGCGCAGGGCGTCAATCGCCGGACGCTGACCTGGAACATGCGCGACATCTCGATCATCGGCGACCTGCGTCGCCGGCAGATCGAACGCGCCCACGTGGAGTTCACCGGGTCGCCTGCCGGCGACGCGCGGGTCATCGTCATGCACCACAATCCGGTGAAGGGGGAGCTGTCGCGGCGGCATGGCCTCAAGAACACGCGGCGCATCCTGGGCGCTTTTGCGCAGATCGGTGTGGACGTCGTGCTCTGCGGCCACGACCACCAGGAGGCGATCCATTTTGTGGAGCATACGAAGCGAGGCACGGTCATCTCGACGGCGGGCACGGTCTCGAATCGCTCGCGGGGCGGGCGGCCGTCGTCGGTCAATGAAGTGACGATTGGGAGGACGGAAATCGGGGTGAAGACGATGGTGTGGTCGGATTCTGACCGCGTACTGGTCGATGGACCGCGGCGCGTGTTCAAGAGGCACTCAGCTTAGGTTTGCTTTATGCGGCGTGCCCTGACTTCGATGCTTGCTGTCGTGGCCCTCACGGGCACGACGTGGCTCGGCCTGCGCGGTGCCGGACCACTACCGCCCCTGGCGCCGCTACTCGACCCGGTCAATGGCACGTGGGGCGCGGCTCGGGTCGAGGCTCGAGACGACGCGGAGGCCCGAATCCCGAACCTGTCCGCACCGGTCAATGTCTGGTACGACCGGCGCGGCGTCCCGCACATCTTTGCCGAAACGGAGGCCGACGCCGTTCGCGCGTTAGGCTACGTGGTGGCGCGCGACCGCCTCTTTCAGCTCGAAACGCAGTGGCGCGCGGCCGCCGGGCGGCTCACGGAGTGGGCGGGCGATGTAGCGCTTCCCGCCGACCAGGAAATGCGCCGCCTCGGATTGCCGGCGTCAGCGGAGCGGCACGAGGCGGCGCTCGCCGGCCGCCCGCGCGCCATTGTGGACGCCTACGCCGACGGCGTGAATGCCTGGATCGACGCGCTGCGTCCGGCGGACTGGCCCATCGAGTACCGGTTGTTAGGCGCCCGGCCGGGCCGATGGTCGGCCGTGAACACGATGCACCTCTTTGCGAGGATGGGATGGACGCTGGCGTTCGGCACCGCGGAGCGCACGCAGGTCGCAGTGTCGGCCCTGGTGGGCGATGCTGCGGCAACGGCGCTGTTCCCGACGCACACGCCCATCGTCGAACCGATTCAGCCTAACGGTGCATCGGGCCCGCGATACGAATTCCAGCCCATGCCACCGCCGGGTCCGCCCAACGACGGCGCCAGGCGTGTCGCGGCGATCCTGCCGCGATTGCCCGACAGCGGCGAGCCACGACCCAGCTTCGCCAGCAACAACTGGGCGGTCGCGCCGCGTCGCACCGCTGCGGGGAAAGCATTGCTGGCGGGAGATCCGCATCTCGAGATGTCGTTGCCGAGCCTGTGGTACGAGGCGCACCTCGTCGTTCCGGGAGTGCTCGATGTCTACGGCGTGACGATCCCGGGCGCGCCGGGAATCATCATTGGGTTCACCCGCGATATCGCGTGGTCGTTCACCAACACCGGCGCCGATGTCCTGGACCTCTACGCGGAAACGGTCGATGACCCGAAGGATCCCCGGAAGTACCAGCTCGATGGAGCGTGGAAGCCGATCGAGCTGCGGATGGAGACGTATCGCGGGAAGCGCGGTGAGGCACTTGGAATCGACACGCTACGCTTCTCGCACCGAGGCCCGCTTTCCCGTTCAACGGACGGTCGCTGGCTCTCCATGCGCTGGGCCGTCCTCGCACCGGACCTGCGCCAGTCGGTCTTCCTCGACGCGGCGCGCGCGCCGACAGCGCGCGCATTCCTGGACAGCATGGCGGCAGGCTTCGGCGCGCCGGCGCAGAACATGATCGCGGCCGATCGCGGGGGAACAATCGCCATTCGCTCGACGGGTCACTTCCCGATTCGTCCGGCGGGCACACGCGGCTTCGCGCTCCAGGACGGCAGCCGAAGCGCGAGTGATTGGCAGGGGTACTGGCCGCTCGAGCGCTATCCCCAGTCCTTCGATCCTTCGCAGGGGTTCCTCGCATCGGCGAACCAGGAGCCACTCGATCCGCGCCAGGGGCAGTACCTCGGCCTCGACACCGACTTCGATCCATGGCGCGCGCTGCGCATCAACCGGCTGCTGCGAAGCGATTCGGCGGTCACGCCGGAAACGATGCGTCGCTGGCAGACGGATCCCGGCAGTGAACGGGCCAACGCCTTTGTGCCGTGGTTCATCGATGCGGCAAGGGCTGCGCAGGCACGCGGACACACGACCGCCACGCTGGACTCGGCATCGGCGTGGCTCGCGGCGTGGGACCGTCGTTATGTGCCCGACGACGAACGCGCCGTGCTGTTCGAAGCCGCGATGCGGCAGCTCGCGTCACGCACGTGGGACGAGCTCCTGGCTGAGAATGGCCGACGGGTGGCCACGCCGAGCAGTGCCGTTTTATTGAGCCTGCTTCACGACTCTTCCAGTGTCTGGTGGGACGATCATCGCACGAGCGACATCGTCGAGGACCGGAATGCGATTCTGACCGCCTCGCTGCTTGCGGCGCACGACTCACTCGTCAGGCGGTTCGGGCCTCCCGATCGTGGTGGCTGGCGCTGGGGCGTCGTCGGCGCGACGCGTATCAACCACCTGCTTGGCATTCCGGCCTTTTCAGAGCGCGGGATCGCCGTGCAGGGCGGACCCGCCACGCTGAACCCGGCAACCGCCGGAGGGCATGGACCCAGCTGGCGGATGGTTGTGGAGCTGGGTGATTCCGTGCGCGCCTGGGGCACGTATCCCGGCGGCCAGAGCGGAAACCCGATCAGCCCGCAGTACAAGGACCGCCTTCCTTTGTGGCGTGAGGGTGCACTCGATACGCTTTTTGCGCCGCGGGACACGATGTCGTTTGTGCCTGCGGCTCGATTGCGCCTGACGAAGGCAGGAGGGCGCCAATGATCGCCGTCATAGCCGCTGGAGCCGCAACCATCGCGTTCTTTACGTGGCTGGGCGCACCCACCCTGGCTCCCATCGTTGTTGGACTCGCGATCGGCCTGGGATGGCCGCTTCGGGCCGCTCGAGCCGGCGCGGTGGCCGGATTCATCGCCTGGGGCGGGCTGCTGCTGGCCGCGTGGCTGCGCGGCGATGCGGTGGCCACGCTCAGCGCGACGTTAGGTGCGGCCATGGGGCTCCCCGGCTGGTTGCTGTTCGTCGCCACGGTGTTGTACCCGACCGTCCTCGCGGCATCGGCGGCATGGCTTGCATCCGTTGTTTCGCCGCGCCGCACCAAGTCTGTTGACCCGGGCGCAACGCTCAGGTCATCGCCCACCTGATACCACTCACATGTCGTCGCCACAGGACTTCTACAACATCGACAGCGCCCTCTCCGAAGAGGAACGCGCCATCCGGGACACGATTCGTCGCTGGGTGGACGAACGCGTGCTCCCCATCATCGGCGACTGCTACGTCGAGGGACGCTTCCCGAAGGAGCTGATCCCGGAGATGGCTGAACTCGGCGTCCTTGGCGCAAACCTCCCCGAGGAATACGGGTGCGCGGGGCTGAACAACGTCTCGTACGGACTGATCATGCAGGAACTGGAGCGCGGCGACAGCGGCGTCCGGTCGTTCGCGTCGGTGCAGGGTGCGCTCGTCATGTATCCCATCTACGCGTTCGGCAGCGAGGCCCAGAAACGCGCCTGGTTGCCGAAGATGGCCAAGGGTGAAGTCATCGGGTGTTTCGGGCTGACGGAGCCTGACTACGGGTCCAATCCCGCCGGCATGATCAGCATGGCCCGCCAGCAGGGCGATGGCACATGGATATTGAACGGCGCCAAGATGTGGATCACGAACGGGTCGACCGCTCATGCGGCCGTAGTCTGGGCGAAGACAAACGATGACATGGATGCCGGTTCAATCCGGGGATTCATTGTGCCGACCGACACGAAAGGCTTCTCGGCGAAGGACCAGAAAGGGAAGCTGTCCCTTCGCGCGTCGGATACGAGCGAGCTCGTTTTCAGCGACGTCCACCTCCCCGCCGATGCAGTTCTCCCCGGGACGGGCGGCCTCAAGTCGCCGCTGATGTGCCTGACCCAGGCGCGCTTCGGCATTTCATGGGGCGCGGTTGGCGCGGCCATGGCCTGCCTCGAAGAGGCCAGCGCCTACGCAAAGAACCGCGTGATGTTCGACCGCCCCATCGGCGGGTTCCAGATCCAGCAGCAGCGGCTGGCCGAGATGCTCACGGGGGTCGTGCAGGGGCAGCTGCTGTCATTGCATCTCGGGCGGCTCAAGGACGCGGGGACGATGACGCCACAGCAGGTATCGCTCGCCAAGCGCAGCAACGTGTCGATGGCCACGGACGTGGCGCGCGAAGCCCGTCGCTTGTTAGGCGCCGTCGGCGTGCTGGCGGAATACGCCTCCATGCGGCACATGGCGAACCTGGAGAGCGTCTACACCTACGAGGGGACGCACGACGTGCATTCCCTGGTCCTTGGCCAGGCGATCACGGGGCTGAACGCGTTTAACTAGGGTGCGAGGGTGCATAGGGTGCATAGGGTGCAAGGGTGGATCGTGCACCCTTGCACCCTTGCACCCGGACTCCTTGCGGAAAACCCCAGAACGCCGATTATCACTCCGCGGGTCAGCAGGCCAACGACTCACGAGGAGCGTTCCCTATGGACGTGGTGTCATTGCTGGTCCAGATGCTCAGCGGGGCGGCGGCGGGCAACGTTGCGGGCGTGGTCAACAAGGCAAGGAACCTTGGCCCGATGTGGAATACTGTAACGGGAGCGTTGGGCGGCGTTGCCGGAGGCCAGGTGCTGGGCAATTTGCTGGCTGGCATGATGGGAGCCACGGCAGGCAACGTGACCGCATCGGCGTTGTTCGGCTTGCTGCTCCCGCTCATTGGAGGCATGCTGAAGAAGACTGCCTGACGAGTACTGGTTCATGGTCGACGAGAGCCGGGCGCGCTTATGTTCTGAGTGCGCCCGGCCACTCGCATCCGGGATGTACGACGGCGAAGGAGCCGATGCGGAGCCTTAGTGATGGGCCCGTCGCGTTGCCGGTGGCCACGACCTTGGTGGTTCCACTTGCCCGCCGGACCGAGCCATCGCCAAGGTGTAGAAGCGCCCGTCCCCACACAGACAAATGCCTCGATTCCGATTCTCCGTTCTGGCCGCGACAGTCGCGGTCTTCTTCTCCTCGTCCCTTGCGGCCCAGACCTCGTCCCCGTCGCGCTGCGGTGTTGGCATTCCGCCGGGAGAGACTCACGGCTATGTGCCGCTTCCGCGCGGGGACGTCTGGTGTCCGCTCGTCGGCGATCCTAAAGCCTCCCGCACCTTCGCCAGTCTGCTGCGTCACGAGTCCGGGAGCGACCTGACCGACGAGGAGCTCGACATCGCCTCGGTAGGCATCGGCGACGCGTTCGGTCTCGGACGGTGGAACGGAGGCAAGCCCGGCGACGGCATTCAGCTCTCGATCACCGCCGGCGTGTTCGCGCAGTTCGACCTCGGGACTCCCTCGTACGACATGCTGAATGCCGACTACGTCGTGGGGTTTCCACTGACCATGCGGCGGGGATGGTTCTCGACGCGGGTGCGCGTCTATCACCAGAGCTCGCATCTCGGTGATGAGTACCTGCTCCGGGAGCCCCCCGATCGGCAGGATCACGAGAACCTCAGCTTTGAAGCCCTCGAGTGGTTGCTCTCGGCGGATGCCGGGCCGCTTCGACTCTACGGCGGCGGCGAGATGCTCTTCAGGCGCGAACCCGATGACCTCGGACGGTACGTCGCCCACGGCGGCGTCGAACTCCGTCCATTGCCGCGCATCCTGCCGCTCGGTGCGTTAGGCGGATTCCGGTTCGTCGCGGCCGCCGACGTCAAGTCGTCGGAAGAGCAGGATTGGGAGCCTGCCATCAGCGCCCGCGCCGGACTCGAATACGATCGCGCCGGCGGTGGCGACGCGACGGCGCGCCGCTGGGGGATCTTCGCCGAGTTTTACACGGGGCCGTCTCCGTACGGGCAGTTCTTCCGGGAAAAGGTCCGGTTGGTTGGCCTCGGAGTGCACTTCGGTGGATTCTGAAGGGACGCTGCTTACTGCTTACTACGTGCAGCGTGCGGACCTGTCACGGGGAGGTTCTGCCCGTCCTGGTGGAGAATCAACCCGGTCATCGCGCCGTCCAGTGCGCCATGGTCAGGATCACACGTCATCACTCGTCAGGCTGATCGAACGCGAGGACTTGCGGGGATCGCAGCTTACTTCACGGTCCTCGCTTTCTGCGCGTCGGTGGCTTCGATCTTTACCAGCCGGGCGCGCGCGTCCGCCACGACGCTTCGATGGGCCTCCGGCGGCATGTCGAGCGCGTCGATCACGCGGCGGAACTGGATGGCAGCGGCATCCTTTTGCCCAGCTTCGTCCAGTGCCACGCCGCGCTCGTACGCGACGAGCGGGCCGAGTCCGACTTGCACAGTCACTGACCTCGCATTGTTCACGCCGGCGTCAGGCCACATGAGGTAACGCTCGGCTTCCGCCGGCGTTCCTCTCTTTCGCAGCGCCCGAGCGACCACGAGCCGATCCACCGCTTCCATGGCGAGGAACGATTCTCCTTCCTGCATCGACTCTTCCGTTACGGCGTGGAGCGTGTCGGCGCCTTCATTCTCGTTCGCTCGATAGCGCCAGAGTCCATCAAGTGAGCGCGCCGCCGTTCGGGCCTGGGGCACCGAGTCGCGGCGGAGTGCAGTGATCACCCGCTGCACGCGGCTCTCATCACCGCCGGCTACACCGATGACGCCATCCACCCACGCGAACTCGACTCGGTTGAGTGCGGCCGACTCTGCGTTGCGCAGCGATCGAACGCGGCGAAGAATGCTGTCTGCCAGGACAGGTTCGATTGCCCCGGTCCACGCCCCAATCGCTGCCATGCGCGCCGCGGACATTCGGGCGACCATAGGAAGCGTGGACGATTCGGACCGACGGAGCGCGTCGAGCCCACCAATCCAGTCACCGCGGGCGATTCGGGATATTCCTTCCCCGTGCGCGGAGGAAAGCTCGACATCGCCAGTGTAGATCCCGGCTTTCCGGACCGCGTCCAGCACGTTCAGTCGGTAAGCGATGTCCTGGTTTGAAATGCCGAGGTAACCTGTGATCGATGCCCATTCACCGGTCGTTGAGAGACGAGCCAGCTCACGGGCGAACGGGAATGCCGTTTCGGGTGGCGGGAGCGGTTTCCCTGCGATGCGCGCGCGAAGAATCTCCGACTGCCACGCGAACGTCCCTCCCCATCCGCTTCCGCTCACCTTGGTAACCGCCTCGGCGGCCTCGAGCTGCTCCCGGGGTGTGCCGATGTTTCCCGCGACGATCGCGATATGGAACTTCGTGTCCGCGTGATCGGGAACGAGCTGGTCAAGTCGAGCGAGAAGTGGTCGCGCGTCAGCCAGCGGAATCCCGTACAGCGGTCCGGAGTGGATGATCAGGTCCGCGCCGGACATGATCATTGGCGGATAGTCCGGGAACCGTTGAATGGCTGCTTTCCATCTCGCGATTTTCGCCGGGATGGGGAGCACGGCTTGCCGCGTTTCCAGCCAGAGCCGTTCGCGCTCCGGCAGCCGATCCACCATAGCCATCAGTCGACGGCGCACGGCGGGATCGACCGGGCGCAGATTCCAGCCGTTCACGTAGTCGTATCGCAGGTACGCCTGCACAAACGTCGTGTCCAGCTCGAACGCGCGACGATACGAAGCCAGGGACGAGTCCACGTCGAGTCGTTGGAACGCGCGCTCACCATCCAGGAACGAGCGAAGCGCATCCATCGATGCCGTCGTCAGGCCGGCGAGCACCGGTGAGGGCGGTGCGCCGCGACGCCAGACCTGGCGGAGCAGTTCCCACGTCAGCGAGTCGGTCAGCGCCACGATCTCGCCGGCCGGGGCGAGCGCGGTCGCGCGAGCCAGGACGTCAGTTCCGGTGATGGGATGCAATGTGATGGATGCGCGAACATCGTTGCCTTCGCGAAGCAACGTCCCGGTCAGAACACTGCGCGCCCCGAACTCCCCGGCGAGTCGCTGTGCGTCGGCCAGCGGGAGTGGAGATGGCAGCTTTCGCGCGCGCATCAGCAACGAGATCGCGTCGATGGTGCGCAGCGATCCCACGCCGTCCAGGTTGGTGCTCAGCGTGACCACGAGGTCCTGGCCCAGCCGCGCCAATGACGAGTCGGACACGGCGCCTAACGGCATGACCGCGATCAGGTCGGCGCCTTCGGCCACGACTGGCGCCGTCGGGCGGACGCGCCAGAGTGTGGCGCCTCCAACGGCGAGGACCGCGACGACGGCGGCTGCGATCGCCGGCGTCCGCCAGCGGCTCGACGTTGCGACAGGGGCCGCGCGAACCGCTGATGGGGCTGGCGCCGTCGCCGAGGGCGTGATCGCGGCATCCAGTGTCGCGAGCATCTCGCCGGCGCTTTGCGGACGATCGGCCGGATCCTTGGCAAGCGCGCGATCGACGAGGCTCGCCAATGCATCGGGCACGTCGCTGCGCCGATCGCGCAGCGGCGCCGGCGGCGTGGTCAGGTGTGCAGTGATGACCTGCTGCGCGCTTCCCGAAAACGGCGGTGCACCGGCGAGGAGTTCATACGCGAGTACGCCCACGGCGTACAAATCTGCCCGATGGTCCGCGGTTGGATCGGCGGTCGCCTGCTCGGGCGACATGTAGGCGGGTGTTCCCATCGCGACGCCGGCGGCGGTCATCGTTCCGGATTCGCGAAGGGCCTTGGCGATCCCGAAATCCGCGACGATTGCGTGGCCGGCTTCGATCAGCACGTTCTCCGGCTTCACGTCGCGGTGAATGACGCCATGGCGATGCGCGAACGCGAGGGCATCGAGGACTTCGCGCAGCACGCGCGCGGCATCGGACACCGTCATCGGACCTTCGCGGGCGAGGCGCGCGCGCAGCGTCTCGCCGCCGATGAACGGCATGACGTAGTACAACGCACCGTCCGCAACACCAGCAGACAGGATCGGCACGATGTGGGGGTGCTGCAGCCGGGCGATGACCTGGATTTCGCGCCGGAACCGGTCGCCACTCACGCCCGCGGTCGACTCTCGTGCCAGCACCTTCACCACGACGTCCCGGTCGAGGGCAACATCACGGGCCACGAATACCCGGGACATCCCGCCGCCGCCCAACTCACGCTCGACGCGAAACGCCTGCCCCAAAGCGGTCTGAAGGATCTCCCGAAGAGAATCGGTCACAGATTGTCGCGGGTCAGGCGAGGCGAGGTGCAGTTCGTCACACGGTGAAGCTGGGAGGCGAGCCCATCCCCGTCCAGTGCGTATGATGCTGCAGGTGGTTGCGCGCGTGTCCGAACGCGTAACTTGCCGGCATCTCGATGAATCAGGCGTTCCAGGAGGGACGACCAATGCTCAGGTCTGTGAAGAAGGCACCACTCGTCGTGCTGTTTGCCAGCGCCCTCGCGGGCCAGCGCGGAGACGCGCAGGGCGTGGGCGTGGATACGCGACCGGCGAACGGATCGTCGCAATCGCCGGCATTCGCCGGTCAGACCGACGCGCCGGAACGAAAGCTCAACGTGGCCTTCGACGTCGTCACGGTCGTCGACGGGATCAACACCGGCTGGTCGCTGGCCTTCCTGCCTAACGGCAAGATGCTCATCACCGAACGTGGCGGGAACCTGCTGGTCATCGGAACCGACGGCTCGAAGTCGGCGCCGGTGACGGGACTGCCGCCAGTGGACGCGCGCGGACAAGGTGGCCTGCTGGACGTGGCACTCGATCCCGATTTCGCAACCAACAGCGTCATCTACTGGAGTTTTTCGGAACCACAGGACGGGGGCGCCAACAACACCGCCGTCGCGCGCGGCCGCTTCGTCGATGGCGCAGCGCCCCGGGTTGAAGACGTGCGCGTGATTTATCACCAGGTGCCGGCGATGGCGTCGCGCGCCCACTTCGGCAGCCGGCTCGTGTTTGCCCGTGACAAGACCCTGCTGGTGACGCAGGGCGACCGGTCGATCACCGAAGGCCGCATGCAGTCGCAGAACATGGACGGCCTGATCGGGAAGTTTGTGCGCGTAAACCGCGACGGATCCATTCCAGCCGACAATCCGTTTGTTGGCCGTGCCGGCGTGCGACCGGAGATCTGGTCGATCGGACACAGGAATGCGCAGGCAGCGGCCTTGCATCCGACCACGGGTGAACTCTGGGCGATTGAGCACGGCACGCGCGGCGGCGATGAACTGAACATCACGCGCAAGGGAAAGGACTATGGCTGGCCCACGATTGCTTACGGCATCGAGTATCGCGGTGCTCCAATCACCGGCGACATCACGGCGAAGGAAGGGATGGAGCAACCCGTCTACTACTGGGATCCCGTCATCGCGCCGAGCGGGATGGCGTTCTACACTGCCGATCTTTTCCCGGCGTGGAAGGGCAGCCTCTTCGTCGGCGGTCACGCGACGAATGACCTGGTGCGGTTGTCGCTCAACGGAGATCGCGTTGTCGGCGAGGAACGCCTGTTGACCGACGTCCGTGCGCGTGTACGTGATGTCCGGCAGGGCCCTGATGGCGCGCTCTACGTGCTTATCGACGACGCGGCGGGAAAGCTGATCAAGCTCGTTCCCAGACGCTGAGACCGCCGCCCAAAAAAACGCCGGGTCCTTCGAGAGGACCCGGCGCTCCTTGCTTCCAGTCTCTACTTCGTGCCGGTGAACCGATAGCGCATCACGATCGAGTCGGGTTTCGCTGCGAGCTTGAGAACGCCGGTGCCGGTCACCGTGTTGCCGCTGATGCGTCCAACCCACTCATCGAAGACCATGGTGCCTCCCATGGTCGGCTCGGCGTAGTGCGACGACGTGCCCCGCACGCTGTCGCCTTCGATCACGTATGTCGCCGGCACTGTGTCCTTGGGATTCTCCACGGTCACCAGGCGGCACATACCCCCTCCGCAGACATCCGTCCAATGGGCGAGGACTGAATCCGTGCCTGCCAGCATTAGTGTGCCGGTCCACGTTCCCGACACGTCGGCATCGGTAAGGGCCGCCGGGGCGGCAGCCGCCGAGTCGGCGGGAGGAACCTCGGCTCTTCCACAGGCAATGATGAACGGGAGTACGAACAGGTAGCGGCGCATGGGATGTCCTTTCCGGAGAGGCTGAGTGATTTGGGCTGCGGCTTTGTGAACGACGATACTGCTGAGGACACTCGGATCGCGCAATGCGCGGGATCACAACTGAAAACGAAGCGCCGGGTCCATGCCAACGGGACCCGGCGCTTTCAATTCAATCGATCAGGGAGCTCTCGACCCTGTGAATCGATAACGCATGAGTACCGAGTCGGGTCGGTCGGCGAGTTTTATCATGCCCGTGCCCGTCACCTGATTGCCGCTCACGCGCGCCACCCAGTTGTCTGTAACCATGATTCCGCCCATGGTCTTCTCGGCGTATGGCTGTGTGACCCCCCTCGAGCTGTCGGCCTCGATGACGTAGGTCGCGATTGCCGTGTCTGTGCTCTCCTGGTTTGTCCCCCGGCAGGTGCCACCACCGCAGACCTGGGTCCAATGCAGGAATACCGAATCAGTCCCCTCGGCCATGGCGGTGCCGGTCCAGGTACCAGCGACCTCAGCTTCGGTCAGCGCAGCTGGCGCCATTGCAGAGGAGTCTGGGGGAGGAGTCTCAGCTCCTCCACAGGCGATGATGAACGGAACTGCAAACACAAAGCGGCGCATGGGATCTCCGACGATGGTGGCGGGGAATCGGGGGAGCTGTCGTGCACGACGATAAACAATCATGGGGCACGAGCGCCAGACCCTCGGCTGCCGCGTAAGGTGGAGAAAACGAATCGCAAGAACCATCGGGGGAGGAAGCGAATCAGCAGAACCGCGAGTTTGTATCCAACTCCGGGCACGACGACCACCGGTCGGCGCCGTCGAAGGGCGCGCAGCGAATCGGTAACGACGCGCTCGGCGCTCATCCACCACCAGGCTGGGACGCGTCTCTTGTCCATGCCGCCGCGCTGGTGGAACTCGGTGTGCGTGTAGCCTGGACAAAGCGCCTGGACGTACACGCCCGTACCCTTCAACTCGAGCGAGAGGCTCTCGATGAAGACACGTTGCCACGCTTTCGTGGCGTTGTAGTTCACGTTGCCCGGACTCGTCAGCCATGAGGCAACCGACGCAACGTTGATGATGGCACCGCTGCCGCGCGCGACCATCCCTTGAACCGCGGCTTGCGCGAGCCGATTGGCGGCAAGGACGTGGACCCTGATCATCGCCTCCTGGTCTGCGCGAGCCGTCCGCGCCAGCGAGCCCCTGGTGCCGAAACCGGCATTGTTCACGAGGAGATCGGGCGGTGATTGGTCAATCCGGGCAACTACGGTCGATACATCATCATCGATGGTGAGATCGGCTGGCAGCACCTCACAGTGAGTTCCGTTCTGACGGATGAGCTCCGCCGACAATGCGTGAAGGCGTTCTGCGTCACGCGCGACCAGAATCAGGTCGTAGCCCTCGCGGGCCAGTTGCGTAACGAAGGTGCGGCCGAGTCCTGCCGACGCGCCGGTAACGAGAGCGATCGGTCGAGGTGGTGCATTCATGCGGACGAAGTTACCCGCCGAGCGCGGAGTCGCGACGTACTGGCGTCACTCGCTTTGTTTCCTGACCATTCCAGTCCAGCGATCAGAGGAAAAGTTCATGGCAGCAGATGGAATTCAGGCCGTGCGCACGATCGTCGCGTCCGCGCTCGATTGGGAACAGGCGCACGCCACGTTCGACGCGGCGGTTGCCAACATGCCGGTCGACCTTCGCGGCCGGCGCCCCGAACACTTCCCGCACTCGGCGTGGGAGCTTGTGGAGCATATCCGCATCGCGCAGGAAGACCTTGCGGACTTCATGGAGCGCGCTGACTACCACAGCCTGAAATGGCCTGACGAGTATTGGCCGTCGGACCCGGCCCCACAGTCCGAGACAGCCTGGGATGAGAGCATCGCGGCCGTCCGGCGCGATTGCGCGCATCTCAAGGAGATCGTCATGCGGCCCTCGATCGACCTGACGGCCTCGATTCCGTGGGGGGAAGGCAGGACGTATCTCCGGACGATCCTGGTGGCGATCGACCACACGGCGTACCACGTGGGGCAGATCGTCGCGGTGCGCAAGCTTCTTGGGGCGTGGGGGTAACGCAGCGATCAGCGACACCTTCCCGCATCAGCGGCCTGAACTACGTTTCATCGGCGGATCACCCCCAGACCACGACGTGAGCGAACTCCAGACCAGGCTTCAGGACATCCTCGGCGGTCATTACCGCATCGAGCGTGAACTCGGCGGCGGAGGCATGAGCCGCGTTTTTCTGGCTGAGGAAGTCGAGCTGGCCCGGAAGGTGGTGGTGAAGGTCCTGCCGCCGGACATGGCGGCCGGTCTCAATGCCGAGCGTTTCCGGCGTGAGATCCAGATGGCGGCCTCGCTCCAGCACCCGCACATCGTGCCGTTGATTGCATCGGGACGGACGGGCGACATCGTCTGGTACACGATGCCGTTCATTGAAGGCGAGTCGCTGCGGGCGAAGTTGGCGCGCGAACGCGAGCTCCCGGTTGGTGAGGCGGTCAGGATCCTGCGCGACGTGTCGGATGCGCTGTCGTACGCGCATGACCACGGCGTCGTGCATCGCGACATCAAGCCGGACAACGTGCTCATTACTGGACGACACGCGGTCGTGACCGATTTCGGGGTGGCCAAGGCGGTGAGCGCGTCGACCGGGCAGTCGTCGCTGACGTCGGTCGGCGTGGCGTTAGGCACGCCGGCCTACATGGCGCCTGAGCAGGCATCGGCCGACCCGAACGTCGATCATCGCGCCGACATCTACAGCCTGGGCGCGATGGCGTACGAGATGCTGAGCGGCCAGCCGCCGTTCGCTGGCCCGCCGCAGATGGTGCTGGCTGCTCACGTGACGCAGGCGCCGGACCCGGTGACACAACGGCGGGCCAGCGTTCCGCCGGCGCTGGCGACGCTGATCATGCGAGCTTTGGAGAAGAAGGCAGCCGATCGCTGGCAAACGGCGAGCGAGTTGCACCAGCAGTTCGAGCTGATGGCGACGCCGAGTGGCGGTGCTCAACCGACCAGCGCGGTGATGGCGCCGACCGCGTCGCGTCCGTTCCCGCGACGAGCCGTCGGAATCGGCGCCACGGTCGTCGTCCTCGCGGTCGCAGTTGGCGCGTACTTCCGGATGAAGCCGACGACTGGCGTAGACGAGTTAGCCCTCGATCCGCGTGTGGTTGCGGTGCTCCCGTTCCGTGTTGCCGGTGCAGACCCCAGCCTGCACTACCTGCGTCAGGGAATGCTCGACCTGCTGCAGGCGAAGCTGACCGGCGAGGGCGGCCCCCGCGCGGCCGACGCGCGTTCGGTGCTGGCCGCATTCCGCGATGCTGGTGGCACGGACAACAACGATGTCGCCGAGGAAGGATTGGCGAGCATCGCGCGCAAGGTGGGCGCGGCGCGCGTGGTGCAGGGGAGCATTGTGGGGCCGCCGGACCATGTCGTGCTCAGTGCCACGCTCCTGGAGATGCCTGGCGCACGCTCCATGGCGCAGACCACGGTCGAAGGCCCGAAGGACAGTCTCTTCGTCATGGTCGACCGGTTGGCGGCACAGCTGCTGGCGTTAGGCGCCGGCGCCAGCCAGCAGCAACTAAGCTCGCTGACGACCACGAGCCTCGATGCGCTCCGTGCGTATCTGGACGGCGTGGCTGCCCTCCGCCGCGCGGCGTTCGCCACCTCAACGCCATTACTGACTCGCGCAGTCCAACTCGACTCCACGTTCGCACTGGCGCTTTCGGCGCTGGTCGAGAGCCACGGCTGGATCGGCGCGACGATCGACATGAATCGAGTGCGGCGGCTGGCCTGGCAATATCGCGATCGCCTGGCGGCGAAGGATCAGCTGATACTGTCGATACGCCTCGGCTCGCGGTTCCCACGCGCGACACCGGCGAACGAAGAGATCGCGGATCGCGAGCGGGCGACCCAAGCCATGCCGGACAACGCCGAAGCCTGGTACTACCTGGGAGACCACCTCTTTCACGAAGGACTGGTTGCCGACATCCCCAACGCGATGTCCCGCGCCAAGGACGCGTTCCTCCGCGCATTCCACCTTGACTCGCTTTACGGCGCTCCAATTCAGCATCTCGTGTCGGTGGCGTTCGGCGAAGCCGACACGGCGGCCGCGGCGCTTTGGCTGAAGCGCGTTGCGGCTCTCGACAGCTCCGATGTCGCCGTGATCAGGACGTACCGGTGGGTGTTGGCCTCGATGCGTGGTGACGTGCCCGGACTGCGTTCGCTGATTGCCGCGATGGATTCTACGCCCCAGATGCCGGGTTACCTGCTGCAGTACTTCCCACTGGATACGGCGGCTGTTGCAAACAGAGAGCGCATCCTCGCGGCTCATCTCAGGCACGCCTCCTCGTCTCCGGAGAGACGGGCTGCCATGAGGATGCGTATGTACACGCTCTGGAACGCGGGGCGCCCGAGTGAGGCAGGCCGGTTTGCAGATTCAATGGCGGCCCATGGCGAGCCGCCGGCTATCGTGGCGATGCATCACACGTGGGGGAACACTCTACACGGTGGCGACTGGGGCAGCGCCGTGCCTTCCTCTCCGTCTTTGCCTGCTGATCCTTACGGACAGTTCGCCACGGAAGTAGCGCGAATGGCTCGTGGCGATGCAGGCACAGTGGACCGGACCGTCGCCACCATTCGGCGTGCAGCCGGACAAGGGGAAGCGGCCAACGAGGAACCGTTGCGTCTGGCCGCCGCGTTGGAGGCTTGGGCCGCGGTCTTGAAAAAGGCGCCGGACGCCAGCGTCGTGTTGGAGCGGGCCGATTCTGCAGTCCGGGGTTGGAACTTACGCAGCGAGACCTGGAGCCTGATCCTGGGTCGCGCCTGGTTGGAGCTCGGGCGCTTCGATCGGGCACTCGTGGCAGTCCGTCGGCGGACCACCGCGCTCGGCTTTCCCATCAACATCGCTTTGGCGGAAGCGTTGCGGTTGGAAGGGAAAATCGCGGCGAAGGCCGGCGATCGTCCCGGAGCGATCCTCGCGTACGAGCGGTATCTCCTGCTGCGTCGCGATCCGGAGCCCGTGATGGTGCCGCAGCGCGACAGCGTGGTGTCTGAACTCGCCGCCCTCCGCGCGCAGCGCTGACCGCCTCCTCTGGCCTCTGGCCTTCAGCCTCTGGCCTGAAGTTTGGTCGTTAGCTTTCCGGTCCCTTCAACCAGCCCGCGCACGTGAAGATCGCTGTCTGCATCAAACGCGTCCCCGAGATGGACGTGAAGTTCAAGATTGCCGCGTCAGGCACAGCCGTGGACGAGACCGGCCTCAAGTTCGACATGTCGGATTTCGACGGGTACGCGGTCGAGTTCGCGCTGCAGACCACGGAGAAGCTCGGGGCTGGCGAAGTCGCCGTCATTTCGCTCGGTCCTGATGCCGTCCAGGAAACTTTGCGCAAGGCACTCAGCATGGGCGCTGCGCGCGCCGTCCACCTGAAGGCCGACAGCATTCCGATCGACGGGTTCGCAATCGCGCAGGCACTCGCCGCGGAGCTGAAGGGAGGAAGCTACGACCTGGTGCTCTTCGGCAAGCATGCCGCAGACACGGCCAGCGGGGCGGTTGGGTTGATGACCGCCGAATTGTTAGGCATTCCCATGGTGCACGCGTGCACGAAACTCTCGTTCGAGAACGGGAAGGGAATCGCGCGGCGCGAGGTTGAGGGCGGCGCGGAGATGGTCAGCTTCCCCCTGCCGGCTGTGGCGTCGATCGATGAGGGTATTGCCCGCCCGCGGTATCCGTCGTTGAAGGGCATCATGGCGGCGAAGAAGAAACCCATGGACGTGAAGCCGGCGCAGTTAGGCACGACGCGACTCACCGTCGTCAAGTTGGAGCTTCCTCCTGAGCGAAAGGCTGGACGGATCATTGGAGAGGGAGCCGCCGCGGTGCCCGAGCTGGTGCGGCTCCTCCAGGACGAGGCGAAGGTGCTCTGATGCCAAACATCCTCGTCTTTGCGGAGTCGCGTAGTGGCACAGTCAGAAAAGTTGCGTTCGAAGTCCTGACCGCGGCGCGAACGCTTGCTGCAGGTGGCGAAGTGCACGCAGTACTCGCCGGCGGCTCAGGCATCGGCGCTCATGCGGCGTCGCTCGCCGGCTTCGGCGCCGATGTTATCTACGTCACCGAACACCCGGGGTTGGCTGCGTACAACGCCGAATCGCTCTCGGCGCTGGTCGCCGAGCGCGCGAAGAGCGGATCGTATCGGACGGTGCTCTTCTCCGCGTCGGCACAGGGCAAGGACCTCGGCCCGCGCGTGTGCGCGAAACTGAACGTGCCGATAGCATCGGATTCGCTGTCCGTATCGCTCGACAGCGACGCCACTCTCGTCACGCATTACGTCTACGCCGGCAAGATCATCGCCACACTCCGACTCGCCGCGATTCCCGCGGTTGTGGCGTTGCGACCGGGTGCTGTCGCGGCGGTCGACGCGAAAGGCGCTGGGCGCGTCGAAACCGTGCCCCCGGTCGGCGATCCTTCGGCGTCTCGCGTGGTTGTCACCGATTCGATTCGCGGCGATTCCCGGAAGCTCGATCTGTCCGACGCGCCCGTGATTGTCAGCGGCGGCCGCGGTCTCAAGGCGGCCGAACACTTCAAGCTGGTCGAAGACTTGGCCGACGCGTTCGGGAACGCCGCTGTTGGCGCGACGCGCGCGGTCACCGATGAGGGATGGCGACCGCACAGCGACCAGATCGGTCAGACAGGTCGTCAGGTGAGTCCCGACCTGTACGTCGCGGTGGGCATCTCGGGCGCCATCCAGCACCTGGCCGGCATGCGCACGTCGCGGACGATTGTCGCGATCAACAAGGACAAGGACGCGCCGATCTTCAAGGTTGCCGACTATGGCATTGTCGGTGATGTGTTCGAGATCGTTCCTGCGCTGACGGCCGCTATTCGCGAAGCGAAAGCGAAGGGATAGGTCCAGAAAAGACTCTAACACGGGGGTCACTGAGTTCACGGAGGCCACCGACGACACACGACTGTCCGTTCGGTGCTTGCCTCCGTGACCCCCGTGGCCTTGTATGTCTCTAGGAAGGAATGTTGGTTCGGGAAGGCGGCAGCTCGACCGTTGTGGCCGGGGTTTG
>CAZSNV010000063.1:0-18839 GCA_964608035.1 uncultured Gemmatimonadaceae bacterium
GGGGTCTGCCTCGGTCATCAGGCGATCGTCGAGGCGTACGGAGGGCGCGTCGTGCGCGCCGGACGCGTGATGCACGGCAAGACGTCCCGCGTGCTGCATGACGGCACCGACCTCTTCGAAGGATTGCCTTCACCGATCGAGGTGATGCGATATCACTCGCTCATCGCGGAACCGGCCAGTCTTCCGGAGTCCCTCATCGTGACCGCCGTGGCGCAGGACGATGCCAATGAGATTCATGCGGTGCGACATCGCGATCATCCAGTGCGGGGCGTGCAGTTCCACCCGGAATCCGTGATGACGCCTCGCGGCAAGGACCTCCTCGCCAATTTCCTGACGCTCGCCGGCATTGCCCGCGCGCATGCGCCAACCTGACGCGATGTCGCCGCTACCGCGGACACCGCGTTATGCGTGGTATGTCGTCGGTGTGCTTCTGCTGCTGAATGTCTCGTCGTTCATCGATCGGCAGGTCATGGCGCTGCTGGTCACACCGATCAAGGCCGATCTCGGGCTGACCGACACGCAGATGGGGTGGCTGCTCGGCCCCGCGTTCGCGACAACGTTCGCATTTTCGGTATTCATCGTTGGGCGGCTGGCTGATCGGGGCAGTCGGCCCGCGATCATCGCCTGGGGAGTCGCTGTCTGGAGCGTGATGTGTACCGCCAGCGGCGTGGCCAACACCTATGGCCAGCTCTTCGCGGCGCGGGTGGGAGTCGGCATCGGCGAAGCGACACTCTCGCCCTCCGCCAATTCGCTCATCGCGGATTACTTCCCGCCCGAGAAACTCGCGACCGCGATGAGCCTGTTCACCGCCGGTGTCTTCATCGGCTCCGGCCTGGCGTATTTCATCGGCGGGACCGTGATCGAGACGGTGAGCAACCTCGAACCGTGGCGTCTGCCTTTCTTTGGCGAGATCCGCGACTGGCAGCGCGTCTTCATTTTCGTCGGGTTGCCCGGGTTCCTGCTTGCCCTGCTTGCCCTGACGATCCGGGAACCGCGGCGTGATCGGCCAGTGAACTCGCCACCGGTCCATGCGTTCACCTTGCCGGAGGTCTTCGCGTGGCTTCGCCGTCACGGACTCGCTTACTTGACGTTCGGCGCTGGGGTCTCGCTGTATGCCGTCGTGAACTTCGGAACGGCGTTCTGGTTCCCCGCGTTCTTTGAGCGATCGCATGGTTGGAGCCCGGGGAAGATTGGCCTCCTCATGGGAGGGGCGACCGCGATTTTCGGAGTCGTGGGAGTCATCTGGGGCGGTCGGCTCGCCGACCACTTCAAGGCGCGCGGCCGGCCGGATGGGAACCTCATCGTGCTGATCATCGCCGCGACCATTTCGCTCATCGTGGCGTTCCCGCTGTACCTCACCGATTCCGAGCCTGTGCTCATCGCCGCCCTCGTCGTCACGAACATCGTGGCGGCGGCGCCTTTCGGAGCAGCCGCAGCGGCGATGCAGGAGATGAGTCCCAAGCCGATGCGCGGACAGGCCGCCGCACTCCTCGTCTTTTTGCTCAACTTTGTCGGACTCGGCCTTGGTCCGCCGGCAGTCGCTCTGATCACCGACAACGTTTTCGGGGATCCCGCCAGGGTTTCGCTATCGCTGCTGATTGTCTCAGTGGTTGGCCGGGCTATCGCTGCCTTGAGTGTTGCTGGAGGTCTGGCCGCCCATCGTCGTGCCGTATCAGAGGTTGCGGGATCGCCCCAAGGCTGATTCTGGGGTCCCGAACCAGCATCAAGTTCGGCTTGGATTTCGATAGGTAGCGGGATACCTTGAATGGCGTGCCTTTTGCATCGCCGCACGCACCCGATGGAGGTCGCCTGAGCACGCTCGCGGTCATACCCGCACGGCTCGGCGCAACGAGGCTCCCCAGAAAACCCCTCCGTCTGCTCGGTGGCGCTCCACTCATCGTCCGCGTCTGGGAGCGCATTGTTGAATCGGGCGCCGCAGACCGCGTCATCGTCGCCACCGATTCCGAGGAGATCGCGGCTGTCGTTAGGGAGCGCGGCGGAGACGTGGCGATCACCCGTTCCGACCACCCCTCCGGTACCGATCGCGTCGCCGAAGTCGCCGAGCGGCCGGACTGCGCTACGTTCGATGTCATCGTGAACGTGCAGGGCGACGAGCCATTCATCAGGGCAGAAGCCATTGCCGGCGCGGCGGGCCTCGTGCGGAGTGGGGCGTTTCCAGTCGCCACGTGCGCCACTCGCGCTGCGCCAGGGATCGTGGAGAATCCCGACGTGGTGAAGGTCGTCTGCGCCGATGACGGGCGGGCGCTCTATTTCTCGCGCGCGCCGATCCCGTTTCTTCGCGACCGCGCCGACCTGAACGAACGGAACCGCCTGGTCCGACACCACCTCGGTTTATATGCCTATACCCGGAGCGCGCTGCGGCAGTGGGTGGCGCTGCCGGTGCACGATCTGGAACGCATCGAACGACTTGAGCAGCTGCGTCCCCTGGCGGCAGGCATGGCCATGGGAGTGCACTTGGTGGACGCGCCGCCGTTAGGTGGCGTGGACACGGAAGAAGACCTCGCTCGTGCCAACGCCCTGTGGGATGACCTCTTCGCCGGAAAACGCTGAATGCAGAACGCGCCTCGTCAGGAAGCCACTCGCTACATCTTCGTCACCGGCGGCGTCGTGTCGTCGCTGGGGAAGGGCATCGCCTCCGCCTCGCTGGGACGGTTGTTGGTGGAGCGGGGACTCTCGGTGACCATCATGAAGTTCGACCCGTACCTGAACGTCGATCCGGGTACGATGTCGCCATTCCAGCATGGCGAGGTCTACGTCACCGAAGACGGCGCCGAGACGGACCTCGACCTCGGTCACTACGAGCGATTCATCGACCGGTCGCTGTCGCAATCCAACAACGTCACCACTGGCCGGATTTACCAGAACGTCATCCACAAGGAACGGCGCGGCGAATACCTCGGCAGCACGGTGCAGGTCATCCCCCATGTGACCGACGAGATCAAGGCGCACATGAAGAGGGTGGCGCCGGGGAACGACGTGGTGATCGTCGAAATCGGAGGCACCGTTGGCGACATCGAATCGCTGCCATTCCTCGAGGCCATCCGCCAGTTCCGGCAGGAAGTGGGACGACAGAACGCCATCTTCATCCACCTGACGTTGGTCCCGTACATCGCGGCGGCGGGCGAAGTGAAGACCAAGCCGACGCAGCACTCCGTGCGCGAGTTGATGGAGATCGGTATTCAGCCTGACTTCCTCATCTGCCGCACGGAGCGCGCGCTCTCCGAAGACGTGAAACGGAAGATCGCGCTCTTTTGCAACGTGGAATTCGGGAATGTGGTCGAGAGTCGCGACGTTCCCACCATCTACCAGATTCCGATCTCCTTCCACGATCAAGGGCTCGACGACCGAGTCGTCAGGCGCCTCGGACTCGAGGGCAATGACCCGGACCTGTCGTCGTGGCGCGAGATGGTGTCGCGGGTCATAACGCCCCGCGATCGCGTGCGCGTCGCCGTCGTGGGCAAGTACACGGAGCTCGTCGACAGCTACAAGAGCATCCAGGAAGCGCTGGTGCATGGCGGGATCGCCAATGACGTCGGCGTGGATGTGTCCTGGCTGTCGAGCGACCTGTTTACCGACAAGGCACGCGCTCGCGACTTGCTTGCCGGACATCACGCGCTGCTGGTCCCTGGGGGTTTCGGGGTGCGGGGAGTCGACGGGATGGTTGAGGCGATTCGCGCCGCCCGGGAAACCGGCCTGCCATTCTTCGGGATCTGCCTCGGTATGCAGGTCGCGATCATCGAGTTCGCGCGCAACGTGCTGTCGTTGCCCGATTCGCACTCCAGCGAATTCGCTCCCGAGTGCGGCAATCCGGTCATCGACCTCATGGAGGAGCAGAAGCACGTCACCGACATGGGTGGCACAATGCGATTGGGTGCCTATCCCTGTCGCTTGCAGCGTGGATCGAAGGCCGCCGAGGTTTATGGTGTCCCCGAGGTGAGCGAGCGCCATCGCCATCGCTACGAGGTCTCCAACAGTTATCGCGAACAGTTCGTGGCGAACGGGCTTCGCCTCAGCGGGCTTTCACCGGACGGCTCGTTGGTCGAGATCGTCGAACTCGAGAACCATCCGTGGTTCATTGGCGTGCAATTCCATCCTGAACTGCGTTCCCGGCCGACGCGCCCTCATCCGCTGTTTGCGGGGTTCATCGCCGCAGCCGCCGGCTCCAAGCGTCGGGTGGCCGCGGCGACCAGCGCCGGCGCGGCGCTGGTCGAAGCCGCCGATTGAACATGTTTCGCGGCTTCCCGCGGGACGAGCTGTTTCTCATTGCGGGCCCCTGCGTGCTGGAAGACGACAGCCTGAACCTCAGGGTGGGCGAGGCACTGGCGCGCCTGGCCGAAGTCGTTCCAGGCGGAATCGTTTACAAGGCCAGCTTCGACAAGGCCAACCGCTCCAACGCCACAGCGCATCGAGGCCCGGGCCTGCACGAGGGGCTCGAGAAACTCGCCCGCGTGCGTTCCGCGACGGGTTTGCCACTTCTGACGGACGTTCATCTCCCGGAACAATGCGAACCGGTCGCGCAGGTCGTAGACGTCCTGCAGATCCCTGCATTTCTCTGTCGTCAGACCGACCTGCTCGAAGCGGCCGGTGCGACCGGGAAGGCGGTGAATGTGAAGAAAGGGCAGTGGATGGCGCCTGAAGCGATGAAGGGATCGGTGGAGAAAGTGCGAACTGCGAGGCTGAAGGCTGAAGGCCAGAGGCCAGAGGAAAGCACCAACGATTCACGATTCACGATTCACGATTCACCTGTTGCCGTTACTGAACGCGGAAGTTTCTTCGGATACGGTGATCTCGCCGTCGATATGCGTTCCATCCCGCGCATGCGCGCAGCGACTGGATGTCCTGTGATCTTCGATGGCACACATGCCGTGCAGCGCCCGGGACTCGGCGAGGGTGGCGCCAGCGGCGGGGCGCGAGAGTTCATTCCCAGTCTCACATTGGCCGCGGTCGCCGCGGGTGCCGACGGCATCTTTCTCGAGACGCATCCGGATCCCGACCACGCGCCGAGCGACGGGCCGAACATGCTGCCACTGGATGGGCTCGCATCACTCGTCAGGCGCGCGGTGGCCGTGCGCGAGGCGTGTCGTCGATGACCGCGCTTGGTGCGCCGGGCGCCGGCACGTCGCGCGATCGTGGCTCGACGATCGATCCGCAGGTCGCAAAGCGAATCCGGCTCGTGGGACTCGACGTCGACGGCGTCCTGACCGAAGGCGGGATCTACCTTGGAGACGTGGATGGTGCGCGGCTGGAGTTCAAGCGCTTCGACATTCTCGACGGGCTGGGGATCAAGATGATCCAGCTGGCCGGGATCGAGGTCGCCATCATCACCGGCCGCGTGTCGGAAGCGGTTGCGCTGCGCGCCCGCGAACTGGGGATCAGCGACGTCGTCCAGGATCCGCATGCGCGGAAGCTGCCGGCGTTGCGGCGGCTCCTCGCCGCCAAGAACATCGATATCAGCGAGGTCGCATTCGTCGGCGATGACCTGCCTGATCTCGGAGTACTCCGGGTGGTCGGCCTGCCGGTCGTCGTCGCGAATTGCACCGATGATGTCGCGCGCGCCGGCGTGCTGCGCCTGACGAGAGAAGGCGGCCGCGGGGCGGTGCGGGAGTTTGCGGAAGTTCTCCTGCGGGCACGAGGCGAATGGGACGCTTTGGTGGAGCAATACGTGAAGTCCCGGTCCGAGGACCAGCCCTCATGACGACGACAACCACCGATGCGAAGGCGACCGGACGGCGGGTGGTGCGCATGGCGGCCGAGGCGCTCACCGAAGTCGAGCGCCGTATCGGCGACGGCTTCGTCACGGCCGTGGACCTCATTGCTGCCTCAAAAGGACGAGTCATCGTGTCCGGCATCGGCAAGTCTGGTCACGTCGCTCGCAAGATTGCCGCGACGCTCACGTCGACCGGAACGCCGGCATCATTCCTTCATCCCGTCGAAGGACTGCATGGCGATCTCGGTCTGGTTGGCGCAGACGATGTCGCGCTGTTGTTGTCGAAGAGCGGCGAATCCGCCGAGTTGCTCATGTTGCTCGAGCACCTTCGTCGCTTCGGAACTCGCGCCATCGCGCTGACGGGAGCGGCCAACTCGACCCTCGGCCGTGACTGCGACGCCGTGCTCGATGCCTGGGTGAAGGAAGAGGCGTGTCCCCACGACCTCGCGCCAACCACGAGCACGACGGCTGCGCTCGCCCTCGGCGATGCCCTCGCCGTTGCGGTACTGGAACGAAAGGGTTTCCGCCGGGAGGACTTCGCTCGTTTTCACCCTGGCGGTGCGCTTGGCCGCAGGCTCATCACCCGTGTTCGGGATGTGATGGAGCGCGATCGATTGCCGGTGCTCGACCCGTCGGCAACGTTGCGAGACGCGGTTGTTTTGCTCGCGGAACGGCGCGGTATCGTGATCGCCGCCACTCCGGACAGACGCATTGCCGGAGTGTTCACGGCCGGAGACCTCACACGCCTGCTGGAACGCACCGAGGATATTTTCGGCCTGACGATGGAGTCCGTGATGACCAAGTCACCAAAGGTTGCCGACGCCGAGGAACTTGCGAGCGCGGCAGTGTACCGCATGGAACAGATCGGCATAATGGCCATGCCGGTTATTGACGACTCCCAACACATCGTCGGCGTGGTCCACCTTCATGACCTGATGCGGGCGGGGGTGTCATGACCCGCGCACTGCGTTTCGCATTCTGTGCCACCCTCGCAAGCGTGATCATCGCGTGCGGGGATGCGAATGCTCCGCCCGTGGCGAACGAAGCGCTGCTCCCCGATTCAGCGGAGCAGATGTTGATCGGTGCGAGTTTCCTGATGACGGATGCTGGAATACTCCGCGCGAACGTGAAAGCCGATACGCTGCTCATGTACGACGACAACACGCGGGAACAGCTCTACAAGGTCACGGCCACATTCTACACGCCTGAGGGTGTGAAGGACGCCGTGCTCACGGCGGCACAGGGATCGCATAACAGCCGGCTCGGCACCATGGAAGCGCGCGGCAATGTGGTCGTCGTATCCCAGGATGGAGAGCGGCTCGCATCACCCCACCTGAAATACGACCCGTCGCGCAACGAGATTTCGAGCGACAGTGCGTTCACGCTCACACAGGGCCAACGCGTTACGAAAGGGGTTGGCTTCGTCTCCAACCCCGACATGTCGAACATGCGCATTCTGGCTGGCGCGCAGGTGAGAGGACAGCAGGTCAAGATCCCCAAGCGATGAAGCGCGCTCTCGCGATCGCCGGTCTTGGACTGCTGCTCGTTGCGGGAGCCTGTGGGCGTTCAGGCGGTCCGCGTCCGAGAGCCACGTTGCCGCCAGTGGCTGACAGCGTCGCGGAAAGAATCGCGCGCGATTCCACCGTAAAGGCCCGCGAGGATTCCATCCGGGCGGCCGCTACGCCACCGGATACCGCGCCGGCTGCCCCCACGCCTGTGCTTCCACCCAAGACCGAATCGCCACCTGAAGCCGAGCGTCGCTGCGTGCTTGACCTGACCAACACGGGGGAGACGCGCATGGTCTTCATCGAGGATAAGGTCACCGGGAAACGATTCACAGTTCTCGGGGGCGGGCTGGTCGGTCAGTGCCGCGGCCAGAACATCCACATCACAGCCGACAGCGCGGAGAGTTATGAAGTCAACGACCTTCATATCCTGATCGGCAATGTCAAGTACCGCGAGACGAAGTACGCGATCGATGCCCAACGCGCGACCTACTTTCGTGCCGAAGAAAGGCTGCTGTTCCAAGACAGCGTTCACGCCGTGATGGCGCAGGACGCAGCAACGCTCGATGGTCCACAGCTCGAGTACTTCCGGCCGGTTCGCGGGCTGCGCACACGCGAGCGGATCGTTGCTACTCAGCGCCCCCGCCTTACCTACGTTGAAAAGGATTCGGCCGGGAACGACCAACCGCCAATCGTGGTCATCGGGAACACGATTCTCGGTGAAGGAGACTCCACGTTCTATGCCATGGGCGATGTGCGCCTCGAGCGGACCGACCTCGAAGCAACTGGCGATTCCGCCATGCTCGACGGCGCCCGTCGGTTCTCACGCCTCATGAAGGGACCAGTCGTGATCTCGAAGGGGTCGCGTCCCTTTACCCTCAGGGGTCGTGTCATCGAGATGTATGGCGCTGCGCGACAGGTCGATCGCGTCGTCGCCCTCGACTCGGCCAGTGCGGTCGCGAAGGAATTCACCGTCATCTCGGACACCCTCGATCTGAGGATCGCCGACAGGAAGCTGAGTCGCGCTTTTGCATTTGGACCTTCGGGCGCCCATGCGACCACGTCCGGTCGGGACATCATTGCCGATTCGCTGGACATCATCATGCCCGATCAGCGCATCAGGGAGTTGCGGGCGATAGGGAAGGCGTTCGCCGAGTCCGACCCTGACACAGTGCGCATTCTGAGCGACGAACGTGACTGGATCCGCGGCGACACGCTGATTTCGCGCTTTGACTCCGTCGCTGCCAACGACACGACGCAGCCGCCGATCCGCGACTTGTACGCCGCGGGGGACGCCAGCGCGTTCTATCAGGTGCGGGCGGACAGCGGGAATCGTTCGCGTCCTGGCATCAATTACGTCACGGGCCGGATCATTCGGCTGGCCTTCAAGGACCGTGAGGTCGAGACGGTGACAGTGACCGACCAGGCCACCGGTGTCTACCTGGCGCCGTTGCCGGCCGACAGCGTGAGGCGACCCCCAGCAACCCGACGCCCCCCCGGCGCCGCGACGACGACTCCCGATCCTCGTCGGCCAAAGCCGGCGACGTTGCGGTGGCACCCGTGAGTGAATCCGGCGGGCCTACGGAGATTCGCGAACTCGTCAATCGGCTTGCCGGCGCTGACCGGTCGGCGGCGTTCGCGCTGCATGCGATCCTGAGTGAAGCGGACGACACCGGATTTGCCCCCGTGAATCGCGTGGCGATCCGGTTCCGCGATGACTTCCTCGACTCGCTTCGCGCCCGCGGCGACGACGCGACGCGGGAAGCAGGGAGACTGAGTCTCGATGAAGTGCGAGCCTTCCTGGACAATTCCGTGCTGCCGCGCCTAACGGGACAAAATGTCATTGAGTTCCCGGTGTCGTCTCCCGTGTCGGGTGAAGCCGGGCTCCGGCTGACGCCCGACCTCTGGGCCAGCGTGGCGGGCATTCGCGGTGAGGTCGCCGAGGGGCTGAAGCAGACCGGCGAGGTCGCCGCGGTATCTCCGCAGTCCGCGCACGCCCTGGCGGTTGCTGACGGCAGTGTGCTGCACGCCGAGGGGCTCAGCAAGGCGTACCGGCGGCGCCGGGTCGTGGATAACGTCGACGTCCATGTGCGGCAGGGCGAGATCGTGGGATTGCTCGGCCCTAACGGTGCCGGAAAGACCACCACGTTCTACATGATCGTGGGCCTGATCGAACCACTCGAGGGGCGCATCCGGCTCGATGGGACCGACATCACACGAATGCCGATGTACAAGCGCGCGCGGCGTGGAATCGGATACCTCTCGCAGGAACCTTCGGTGTTCCGCAAGCTGACCGTCGAGGAGAACGTCCTGGCCATCCTCGAGACGTTGCCAATCACCAAGGCCGAGCGTCGCACAAGGTTGGATAAACTGTTGGACGAGTTGAACATCAAGCACCTTCGCGCCAACAAAGCATACTCCCTCTCGGGCGGCGAAAGACGCCGGCTTGAGATCACGCGTGCCCTCGTCACCCAACCGAAGTTCATGATGCTCGATGAACCTTTCGCCGGCGTCGATCCGATCGCTGTCCACGACATCCAATCGATTGTCGCAGGCCTGCGGACCAAGGGCATCGGCGTGCTGATCAGCGACCACAACGTCGAGCAAACGCTCGACATCGTCGATCGTGCCTACATCATGTTTGATGGGCAGGTCAAGGTCTCGGGAACTGTCCGCGAGCTGGTGTTCGATGACGAGGTCTCGCGCATTTACCTCGGTCCCACGCTCACGGCGCGGCTGCGCACCCGCTTTGCCGCTGAGGGGAACGGCCGGTGAAGCAAGGGCTCAGCCAGAGCACCTCGCTCCGGCAGGAGCTCAAGATCAATCCACGCCTGTACCAGGCGATGGATCTGCTCTACATGCCGCTGCTGGACCTCCAACAGCACCTCAAGCAGGAACTCCTCGTCAATCCATTCCTCGAACTGATTGAACCTGAGGACGACGAGGAGGAAGCGGCGGAGGAAAGTGAAGCCGACGGGACAACCGAGGCTACCGACCTCGCCGAGCAAGCGACTGCCGAAACCGAGGCGCCGAAAGAAGGCGAGATCGACTGGGAGGAGATTCTCCTCGACGGATTCGACACGCCCGGCCATCGCGAAGAGCACGAGGAGAAGGAGTACTACGAGCCCGTCTCGGTCGAGAGCCGCGGTCTCGACGACCATCTCCGCGACCAGGTGGCGCTCCTCGATCTCAATCCGCGCCAGTTGCTCCTCGCCGACGAATTCATCGGGAACATCGACGAGAACGGATGGCTCTCCTGTTCGCTGGAAGAACTCCTCAGTGGCATCAACGACGTCGTGCTGAAAGCCGCCGAAGAGGCCGGGCGCGACGGCGTCCCGCTGTACACCCCCGATGAAGCCGAACAAATGCTTCGCACCATCCAGGCACTCGATCCGCCAGGTGTCGGCGCCCGAGACCTGCGCGAGTGCCTGCTGATTCAGGTGCGTGAGTCGGGCAGGGAAGAGACGCTCGAAGGCCGCCTGGTGCGCGACGCGTTCGACGAATTGATCAGCCATCGCTGGAGCGAAGTCTCCAAGCGCTTCGGCGTCAGCGTGGCCGAGGTCCAGAAGGCTGCCGACGAGGTGGCCAAGCTCGATCCCAAACCGGGCCTGCGCTACAGTGAAGCGACCGACAACTACATCGTCGCCGATCTCGTCATCGACAAGATCGATGGCAAGTACCACGTCTTCATCAACGACGCCAACCTGCCGCGCCTGCGACTGAGCAAGGTGTACCAGGAGATCGCCCGCGACCGCCGCAAGTTCGAGGGCGAAAACAAGGAGTTCATCTCCAGCAAGCTCAATTCAGCCAACTGGATGATCCAGGCCATCGAGCAGCGGCGACAGACGATGCTGAAGGTGACGAACTACATCGTCGACCGGCAGCGCGATTTCTTCGAGAAGGGCATCCAGCACCTCCGCCCGCTCACGCTGCGCGAGGTGGCCGAGCATATCGGAATGCACGAAAGCACGGTGAGCCGGGTGACGAACGAAAAGTTCGTGCAGACGCCACGCGGCGTGCTCCCGCTGAAGTTCTTCTTCTCGTCAGGCCTGAGCACCACCGGCGGTGAAGACGTCTCGGCCCGCGGCATCAAGGACCAGATCCAGAAGCTGGTGGAAGGCGAGGATCCCAGGAATCCGCTCACCGACCAGGCGATCGTCGCGATCCTGCTCGATCAAGGTGTCAACATTGCACGGCGGACAGTGGCGAAGTACCGTGACCAGTTGGGGGTGCTGTCGGCAAGGATGCGAAAGCGCGTATGAACCATGGACGGGAGACGGGGGACGGGGGACGGGGGATAACCCCTCCGACTGACTCCGCCGTTCACGATTCACGATTCACGCTTCACGATTCACCCGTCATGGACCACGAGAGACCGCGGGTCACGCCAGTCGATGTCGAGCGGGCTGACCCCCTGCGGTCGCGCGACGGCATCGACGTTTCCGTCCTCGTTCCTGCCAAGGACGAAGCAGAGAACCTCCCGCGATTCATGGAGCTTGCCGCTGCCTCCCTCGGCTCGGCAGCGCTGCGCTACGAGATCATCGTCATCGACGATGGATCCACCGACAATACCTGGCCGGTCCTCGAGTCCCTTCGGGCCTCGTACCCATTCCTCCGTGTCGTCAGGCACCGGACGAAGCGGGGAATCGCCGATGCGTTGCGCACCGGATTTCATCATTCGCGTGGCGCCGTGCTCGTCTTCTATCCTGCCGACCTGCAGTTCCTGCCAGAGGATATTCCGCGTCTCGTGGCGCCAATCGTTGCCGGCGAAGCGGATATGGTCACCGGGTTCAAGCAGGGCAGCTACGAGAAGGCGTTCGTCTCGCGCGTGTACAACGGCCTGAGTCGCGCGCTGTTCGGCATCCGTGTGAAGGACCTGAACAGCGTGAAGGCGTACCGGCGCGAGGTCATGGAACACATCCCCGTCCGCCCGGACTGGCACCGGTACCTCATCGTGCTGGCGGCGGCGCAGGGGTTCTCCGTGCGGGAGATTCCCGTGCAGCTGTATCCGCGCCACGCGGGCAAGTCGAAGTTCGGCGTGTCGCGCATACCGGTCGGCGTGCTGGACATGTTATCCGTGTGGTTCGAACTCAAGTTCGCGCCGAAGCCGCTGCTCTTTTTCGGGATGCTGGGAGCAGTGCTCATCCTCCTCAGCACAGTCACGGGAGCGGTGATCTTCGCGACGGGGCAGGGTGTGCGGTCCGCCTGGGTGGCGATCCAGACCGGTCTGGTCCTCGGGACCATCCTGTTCGTGGCCGGACTCCTTGGCGAGCAGATCGCCGGCGTGCGCGCGCAACTGCGTGAATTACGGCGGCAGGTGACCGAGCTCGAACGCGATAGTTAGGCACGACCTGGACCATGCGCGTCCTGTTCCTCACCCACTCCTACCCGCGCACCTCCGGCGATGCCGCAGGCGCGTTCCTGCTCCACCTCGCCGTTGCCCTGAAGGCCCAGGACGTGGACGTCACGGTTGTGGCACCCGCCGGCGACCATCTCCCCGCGCACGAGACGCTCGATGGCATCCCCGTCCACCGCTTTCGTTATGCGCCCCTCCGGTTCCAGCGGCTGGCGTATACGGGACAGATGGCGGAGGAGGTCAGCCGCTCGCTGAGCGCGAAGATCGCGCTGCTCGGCTTTCTTGGTTCCGGGTTTGCCAGCAGCGCGCGCCTCCGCCGCGAGCTCCATCCGTCGATCGTGCACGCGCATTGGTGGTTCCCGGGCGGTCTGGTGGGCTCGTGGGTCGCCGGTCTCGCCGGCATCCCGCTCATCACGACAATGCACGGAACCGATGTCCGCCTCGCCATGGGAAACGGTCTGGCAAGGACGCTGTTCCGGCGCATCCTCTCGAACTCGGCGGCCGTAACTACTGTCTCGTCATGGCTCGCCGGGCAGGTAAAGACGATGGCGCCGGCTTCGAATCCGATCGTCTCGCCGATGCCGGTCGCCACGCATCTCTTCAGTCCGGGTGGGCCGCACCACCCCAAGCGGTTGTTGTTTGTCGGCAGGCTGAATGCACAAAAGGGAATTGCGCTCCTGCTTGATGCGGTGGCCGCCATGCGCGAGCCGGCCGACCTCGACGTCATCGGCGACGGCGCAGATCGCGACGCACTTCGCAGCCAGGCGGAGGCCCTCGGCATTGCCGCGCGAGTGCACTGGCATGGCGCGTTGCCGCAGCCGCGCCTGGTCGACTTCTATCGGGGCGCAACAGCCCTCGTGGTTCCCTCGCGCGATGAAGGCTTCGGTCTCGTGGCCGTCGAGGCGCAGCTCTGTGAAACGCCCGTCGTCGCGTTCGCGTCAGGCGGCCTCGCCGACACGATCGAGGACGGCGTCACCGGCTATCTGGTGCCTCCGAGCGACCCCGCCATGCTTGCTCTCGCGCTCGATACCGTGATCTCGTCTGACAAGCGCCATGAGATTGGGAAGGCCGGGCGTCAATCAGCACTCGCGCGCTTTGCCCCGGAGTCCGTCGCGCGCCGATACCGCACGCTCTACGATTCGGTGCTCGAGGGCGGCCGGACGCCTGACGCGAGGGAGCGGGGCAGTCAACGCTCATCCGGTTAGCGGTGACTCACCTTCGGCGCTGTCCGCCGCCTCGCTCGTGAACGTATCTTTGGCGGTTCGCTGACGGCTGGACCCTTCGACGGCACGGGATGACGAGAACAATCGACACCTCGGAAACAGCGGTAGCGCTCCCACGTCGCGCGTTGGCTTGGGCCGTTGGCACGTTCGCGATCGCGGCGCTGTCGCTCGGATGGCCGGCACTCCTGGGGAAGTTCCTGGTCAACCCCCGCAGCGACCAGTACATCGCGGGCTATGCGTTCCGCGAGTTCGCGGCGACGTCTCTGCGCGACGGCAACGGGTTCCCGCTCTGGAATCCCTACCTGTTCGGCGGGATGCCGTACATCGCCGCCATGCATGGGGACATTTTCTACCCGACGTTCCTGTTGCGGATGATCCTGCCCACGGATGTCGCGATGACCTGGGGCTTCATCATCCATGTGTTCCTGGCGGGTCTCTTCACGTTCATCTTCCTCCGCTCGTTAGGTCTGGGCTTCTTCGGGTCGCTCGTCGGGGGCCTGGCCTACATGATGAGTGGAAACATCGCCGGCCTGGTCTCACCGGGGCATGACGGCAAGTTGTTCCTCTCCGCGCTGCTGCCGATGGCGCTGTTCCTCGTCGTGCGCGGTGTGCGCGACGGCCGCCAATGGGCGTGGGGTGCGCTCGCGGTCACCGTGGGACTCGCAGTCCTCAGCCCGCATCCGCAGTTGCTGCAGTACATGCTGCTGGTGTGTGGCGCCATGGGACTCTTCCTGGCGTTTTCCGACACCGGCGCCGGAGTGTTGCCGCGTACCACCGCCCTTCGCCGGCTGGCCGCTTCAGCCGTCGCCGTGATCCTCGGCGGTGCGATGGGGGCGATTCAGTATCTGCCTGTGCGCGAGTATGTGCCGTGGTCGCCGCGGGCCCTGGGTAAGTCTTGGGAAGCGGCCACCTCGTATTCGATGCCGCCCGAGGAGATGGTGAATTTCTGGGTCCCGCAGTTCTCCGGGATCCTCGATCGGTACTGGGGCGATAACGCGATCCATCTACACAGTGAATACCTGGGCGTCGCCGTGATCGTCCTCGCGGCGCTGGCTTTCGCGCGCGGTGGTCCGCCAGCGAGCCGGAAGATGGTGTGGTTTTTCAGCGGCGTGACAATTGTCGCCGTACTTTGGGCGCTTGGCGGCTACACGCCGTTCTATCGCCTCGTTTATGCCATCGTGCCCGGCACAAAGTTCTTCCGCGCGCCGAGCACGATGCTCTACATCGTCTCCTTTGGCGTCGCCGTTCTGGCCGCGTTTGGCGCCGAGCGGGCCGTCCGTCGCGATGTCAGTCGCCGGTACCTGATAGGGTGGACGGTCGCCGTGCTCGGCGTGGGCGTGATCGGCGCCTTGGGTGGCCTGACGAATCTCGGCGTCGCTTTGGCGCAGCCGGAGCAGACGGATCTTGTGTTGGCCAACGACGCGGCGATACGCGGCGGGGCGCTGCGTTCGACGCTTTTTGGCGCCATGGCCCTGACGTGCCTCTTCCTGCTTGCCACGGGCAGGCTAGGTCGGGAAGCGGGAGGGTATCTCCTGGCCGGCATTGTCGCCGTTGACCTGTGGTCGGTCGAGCGGATGTACTGGCAGTTTTCTCCGTCCGCGAAGGTGACATTTGCCGCGGATTCGACGATCGCCTACGTAAAGGCGCAGCCCGAGCCCGGACGGGTGCTGCAACTCTTGACGAAGAGGGAGAGCGGAAGGGACCCGTTCCTGGCCGGCGACGCGTTGATGACACACCGCGTGCGATCCGTTCTCGGATATCACGGCAATGAGTTGGGTCGCTTCCAGCTGCTTGGTGGCGCAGCCCAGGGGTGGCGTCAGATAGTCAATCCCAATTTCTGGCACTTGATGAACATCCGGTGGATTCTGACCGAAGCGGACAGTCTCAACGTTGCAACGCTCAAACGGGTCGTCGGGCCTGTTACGAACGCGTACGGGACGACGGTCTACCTGTATGAGATAACTGATGAGAACCCGGCCGCCTGGGTCACTCCCGCGATAGTGAAGGCGACTGATGAGGAAATGCTGGGTACTGTCCTTGATCCACGCTTCGACGTGCGGCGGGCAGCCCTGTTTGACACGGCAGCGACGGTGACCGCCGTGCAGCTGACTACAATGCCCGAACCAAGTCCGGTGAAGGCGCGTGCAACACGGTACGATCCTGGTGCAATCGATGTGGCGCTGGATCAACCGGCACCTAACGGGTCAGCCCTGATCGTGAGCGAGAACTACTACCCGGGGTGGACCGCCACCGTGGATGGCAAGACGGCGAACATCGGGCGTGCGGACATGACCCTGATCGGGGTCGAGCTGCCGGCCGGTGCACGGAACGTCGTTCTTCGCTTCACCAGTCCGCCTTACGAGACCGGCAAGAAGATCACGCTGGTGGCGCTCCTGCTTGCGTTGGTGTGGTGGGGGATCGCGGGAATCATGGGGAAGCTCCGACGTGCCTGATCGCGCCCTCGTCATCGTTCCCACGTACAACGAACGGGAAAACATCCTCAAGCTCGTCGACGCGGTCCTGGCCCAATCTCCGACCATCGATGTGCTTGTCGTGGATGACGGTTCGCCCGACGGCACTGGAGCGCTGGTAGACGGACGGGCGGCCGTAGACCCGCGCGTGAACGCGATTCACCGGGAGCGAAAACTCGGACTCGGCACGGCCTACATTGCCGGGTTTCGCTGGGCGCTGGATCGTGACTACGAGTTCGTTTTCGAGATGGACGCGGACTTCTCCCACGATCCACAGCACATCCCGCAGTTCCTCGCGAGCATTGAAAACGCCGATCTCGTCCTTGGCTCCCGCTATCGGGACCGTAAGGTCACGGTGGTGAACTGGCCAATAGGCCGACTGATGCTGAGCTACTTCGCCAACGTGTACGCTCGGACCGTGACCGGACTCAACGTTTTTGACGCCACGGGCGGGTACAAGTGCTACCGTCGCAAGGTGCTTGAGGCCATCGATCTAAACGACGTCCGATCCAATGGTTATGCGTTTCAGATCGAGATGAGCTTCAGGGCCTGGCGAAAGTCATTCCGGATTGTCGAAATCCCGATTGTATTCGTGGATCGGACCGAGGGGAGCAGCAAGATGTCGAAAAAGATCGTTCGCGAAGCGGTCTGGATGGTGTGGCGGCTGCGATGGTGGGCAATCACTGGACGGGTCTGACGAAGTGCGGTTCACCAGGCGGCCATTCTGGAAGATGACGGGGTCAGGCAACGACTTCGTTTTTTTTGACGCTCGGTCGGAACCCGCCGGTGAGCTCGAGGGCGCCCAGGCGATCGGGATCGTCTGCGATCGGCGAAAGGGTGTCGGAGCGGACGGCGTCGTGTTTCTCGAGACGGATCCAGAACACACGTACGGAATCCGGTACTTCAATCGTGACGGGTCCCTGGCCGAGTTCTGCGGCAACGCCTCGCTCTGTTCGGTGACCCTGGCCGCGGAACTGGGGATCGTGCAGCCGGATCAGGCGTTCTCGTTTCAGACGTCCTCAGGGCCGATACCGGGGCGCCTTGGCGCTGACGGCCCACAGGTGGGCATGCCGGCCGTCGCAGACACCAATACCTCGTTTGACGCCTCATTGGCCTCAGGGGAGCAGCGGATCGGGTTTGCGCGTGTAGGTGTTCCTCACCTGGTTGTGGCCTGCGCGGATGTTGATGCGGTCGATGTCGAGGCTCGAGGGCGGACCCTTCGCCATCTGCCAAGTTTGAGCGCCGGAGCGAACGTCAACTTCGTATCCCGGCGGGGGACCGACTGGACCTACCGCACGTATGAGCGAGGCGTTGAGGAAGAGACGCTGGCGTGCGGCTCAGGCTCGGTGGCAGCCGCCGCTATGCTCATCGCCTGGAACGGCGTACGCGATCCGGTGAGGCTCATAACCCGCTCTGGCGCCCCCCTGACCGTGAGCTTTCGGGATGGGCAGCCTGCGCTGGCCGGGGAGGGGCGCTTGGTCTTTCAAGGCGCGCTTCGGGACCTCGAGACCACCTGAGGCTTGCCTGGAGTCACTGTCGCGCCAATCGGTTGGGTGCTAGGCACTAACTCCAGCGAGCCACGACCCGACTCCTCACCTGACTACCAGCCCGCAGAAGGTGGAATTGTTGACCTCTTCCCAAGACACAGCAGGGAAAGGTGTTACCCCGAGGTCGACAGGGTTCTCCACACCTTATCCACCTGTGTAGTTTACATAACATCTATTATCAGCACTACTCGGTACCAAGCGTAAAGAATGGGCCGACTCCTGGAAGCCGGCCCACCTTCGCGACACTTGCCTGCACTAACTCACGCGATAGGCTTTGTCTTGATCTCGCCCAGCCGCACTCGCGCTTCCCCCGCCAGCGGGTTGGTATCATCGGCAGCGATGGCCTCCCAGATCCGCGTCGCGGCCTCCGCGTTCCCGGCAGCGAGATACGCTCTGGCCGCGTCCGACTGGTAGGCAGCACGTCCAATCGTGGTCGTTGCTGCGGCTGCAGCGCGCTCATACTCGGCGGCGGCTTCAGCTGACTTGCCGGACTGCTCAAGGCCTGCCGCCTTCAGGGCGTGCACAGAAGCCGTGTAGATGCCCGGTGACTCGATCGCGTTCAGCTCCCTCAAGCCTTCCTCGACCTTCCCCTGGGAGAAGTTCACCTGCGCCAGGAGCATTCGAGCCTGAACGCCGGCAGTCGTGCCTCCGTACCGCCGGAGGAGAGCCTGAAGGTCCGATTGTGCCAGTGCCGCGTTGCCCGACTGCACGACGCTCTGCGCGGCCGCCAACGCCTGACTCGCCCTGACTTCCTTCTTGTCCGCAGACGCTCGCCACAGGAAGACCACGGCAGCCACGGCCACCACGGCAATCGCGCCAATTGAGAGTCTGCTTGAATTGGCGCGCGCCCACTCGAAGAGCGACTCGGCTTTGCTCTCCTCGATGATCGGCTCTACCGGTTCCGACTTGGCCATTTCCTTGTCCTGAACAGAGGGGTTCCGGTCGTGCTTCTGAACCAGGCTCGACCGTGTTGCTTGCTCTAACTGGTACTAATGCCCCTGGCGTGACT
>CAZSNV010000064.1:0-18711 GCA_964608035.1 uncultured Gemmatimonadaceae bacterium
CTTCTCGTTCGGCACCAACGACCTCACCCAGACCACGTTAGGCCTGAGCCGCGACGACGCCGGTCGGTTTCTCCCCAGTTACGTCGAGCGGGGCATCTTCCCGGACGATCCGTTCCAGGTCCTCGATGTGAACGGTGTCGGCAAACTGATCAGCATGGCGGTGAATGACGGCCGCAAGACGCGACCCGGCCTCAAGACCGGGATCTGTGGGGAACACGGTGGTGAGCCGCGGTCGATTGCGTTCTGTCATTCAGCCGGGCTGGACTACGTTTCGTGCTCTCCGTTCCGTGTCCCGATTGCCCGCCTGGCGGCAGCGCAAGCAGCGCTCGCCTGACCTACCATGCCATTATCCCGGCGGCCGAACCAAATCCACAAATGGAAGGGAGTCCGGAACCACCTTCACTCCTGTCGTGAACTTGTAGGGCGGCAGCAGCAATCCACTCGAGTACTCCAGTTCGATCATGTAGGCGGTCCAGCCTCGTGTCGGCGCGGCAACCCGGGCGGACCACATACCACTCCCCTGTTCCTTGAGATCGGTGCTCTTCCACCTCGGGCCGATGGATGACAGGCGGAAATCGCGTGCCCCGGGGTTCGTCACCTGCCATAACTTCACCGCAGCGGGCCGGTCCGTTGCGTTCACCCGAATGGTTCCGTCGCGCTCCACGTTCCAGGTGAACTGCGGCAGCCTCGCGTTCGTGATCACGGCGCGGTAGGCCAGCGTCAGGCTCATCCAGGCATCGGTCCCGGCGAGGGAATGGTCGGCGTTAGGCACATACCGCAGGTACTTCACGCCGGGAAGGTCGTGGAAGTAAAACTGCCAGGAATCAGGAACGAAGAACTGGTCACCGGTGGCATTGATGAGGAACTTCGGGACGATTACGCGGTCGCGGTACGCGAACGGGTCCTCGATCCGCAACAGGTCAGCGTATCGCGGCTTGCCCTGCCACTCGAGGATGCCCTGTCGCTCGTAGTCACCGACCGCCGGCGAGTAGTAGCCGTACGCCGCCAGGTGGTTCCGGAACGACGGCTCGATATTGAGCAGGTCGATAACCAGCGGGACGATGGCAATGACGCGCCGATCGACTGCCGCCGTTACCCAGGTGGTCCAGCCACGCTTTGATCCACCGGCCACCACAAATCCATCGATCGTGAGACCACCACCAGCTTCGCTCCGGCAGAACGACACCACGGTATCCATGGCCCGGACGGCAGCCTTGGTCATGGGTAACCTGGCGGGCCACGTCTCGTCGCCTCCCTGAAGGAACTTGTTCCACGAGTAAGCGATCACGTCGTCTTCGAGCCGACCCTGCTGGTCGCCGGCGAACTTGAGCGGCTGATTGGGCACCATTCTGATCTCGGTCACGATTGACCGTGTGGCCATCGCTGTCTGGATCAGGTTCTGCGTTGCATCGCGGGGCGGCGGTGCATCGTTATTGCCTGCGCCGATGACGAGCAGCGATCTCGTGCTGGTGACCGAGTCCGGTCGGACCATGATCATCCAGTGCCGCCACACAGGCCGATCCACCTCTTGTGCGGAACGCCAGGCCTGCGACGTCATGTCGATGATGTGGACCTTGTAGCCCTTGCCGACAACCGTGTTGGCGAGGCTGTATCGATAGTTCGTGTCGGGCGCCGCGACGTACCGATCCAGCGCCGTCAACTCCCGCGCCGGCAGCGACTGCGCTCGAATCGCGGCAGGTTGCACAACAACCTGCAACGCGAACAGCGGCAGGAAGAACCTGTTCATCGAGTTTGTCATGTCAGCGCAAGGTACGGAGCGGGGCAAGTCTTCGCGACCGCGCGAAGCGCAACTCGTAGTCGAGGTGAGGCTAGCGGTAAGGATCGAGAATAGATTGTGACCAGCACGGACTCACGAGGGAGGAACCCGATGCGGAAGATGCTCGCCGTCGTTCTCATTGCCGCATGCGCGCGCACGCCGGACAGCGCCGCGCCGGTTGACCTGGCAAGAGTCGACCTCGTCGACCTGACGCATTCGTTCAACGCGCAGACCATCTATTGGCCGACCTCGACGGCCACGTTCCAGCACGAGCAACAGGCCTACGGCCCTACACCGGCTGGCTACTTCTATTCGTCCTTTGCGCTCAGCACACCGGAACACGGCGGCACGCACCTGGACGCTCCCATTCACTTCGGTGAAGGCAAACAGACCGCCGACGCGATTCCGCTGAGCAGGCTTGTCGCGCGAGCCGTCGTGATCGACGTCAGCGACAAGGCCGCCGCCGATCACGATTACCTGCTGACGCCTGACGACATCACCGCATTTGAGACGCAGCACGGTCAGATCGCCGAAGGCACGATCGTTCTGCTGCGCACTGGATGGAGCCGGCACTGGCCCGATCGACTGGCTTACCTCGGGGACAGCACGCCTGGTGACGCATCAAAACTCCATTTCCCGAGTTTCGGTCCCGCGGCAGCTCGCGTCCTCGTGGACGAGCGCCGCGTCGCGGCGCTGGGTGCGGACGTAGCGTCGACAGATGCCGGAACGTCGACGGACTTCATGGTGCACCGTATCGCCGCCGCGGCGAACGTGCCCGGATTCGAGAATCTCATGAATCTCGATCGGCTGCCACCGGTGGGCGCGATCGTCATCGCGCTTCCCATGAAGATCGATGGAGGATCGGGTGGACCCCTGCGCGCGATCGCGATCGTGCCACGCTAGACTCTAGCCACGTTGCGTGTTTCAACCTTTTGAAGAGCCTAACGGACGGCTCGGAATGACACGAGTGCGCGCGGGAACTGGCGTCGAAAGTGCGCCGACCGGTCCGGGCCGAGAACGCTCAACGCGGTCGCTGCCGCATCAGCCAGCGCGCCGTCTTCCGCGATGACCGTCACGAGGTACCGGCCGGTGATACCGAGTCCGGTCCGGGGGTCGAGCACGTGCGAATACCGCACACCGCCAATCTCGACATACTGCTCGGAGCCGCCTGACGTGGATACAGCAGCATTCGTGAGCGCGCGGGCACGCCGTAATACGGCGGTGTCCCCCCCAGCGACAAAGACCGACCATCCCGCCTGCCCTGGTGGCGGGTCGCCCACCACGACATCGCCTCCCGCCTCCACCAAAGCCGCTGGTACGCCGCGCGAGCGGAGCACCGCGAGCGCTTCCTGAAGGATGTAACCCTTCGCAATGCCACCCAGGTCGAGTTGCATGTCCTTGACCCAGAGGCGGACCATGGCGCGCGAGGTATCCACTTCGAGAAGCGGCCACCCGGACCGGGACTTGGCCTGGGAGAGTGCCTCCGGTTCCGGAAGCCGACCGGTCGTCCTCGAGGCGCGCCAGAGTTGCACCAGGGGGCCGACCGTCACGTCGAAGGCCCCACCGCTCATCTGCGTCACTTCCTGCGCGCGCGCGAGGACCGCGAGTAATTCCGGGCTCACCATCTGCCAGTCGCCCGGATGCTCGGACAGCATTCGCACCTCGCTCCGCGGGCGGTAATCGCTCATCTTGTCGTCCAGCTCGGCGATGCGCACGAACGCCGCGCGGGCTGCCTCACGCGCGAGGTTGTCGGATGGTGCGTACAGCGCGATCCGGACCTGCACACCCATGTGGACCGCGGTGAACTCATGACGAACCTGAGCATCAACGGCTCGAGCCAGGGCCAGTGCTGAGAGGCCGAGGGCAAGCCGGTACGCGCGTGAGCAGTTCATTGTGGTCCTCACTCGTTCATGCGGTGGTCGTGGGCTGCTGCCTTACGACACCGCGCGTCGCGCCCGCGCAGGAGATTTACACCGATTCCGTCCCCGGCACACTGGTCAGGTTCGAAATGGTCAAGTTGCCGGGCACGGCCATCTGGATCGGACGGACGGAAGTGACGTGGGATCTATACGACGCGTTCGCGCTCTCTCGGCCGGACAGCAGCGACCGCCCCGTCGCCGTTGACGCAGTCGCGAGACCGACGCGACCCTATGGGGCGCCGGACTACGGATGGGGTCATGCAGGCTTCCCCGTCATCAGCGTGGCGTACACCGCGGCCGAGGCATTCTGCACATGGTTGTCCGCTCGCACCGGAAAGCGCTATCGTCTACCGACCGAATCGGAGTGGGAACGTGCAGCGTCCCAGGCAGCCGCTGGCAAAGCCGTGACCGATCTCGCGTGGCATTCGGCGAACGCCGAGGGCACGACGCATGCCGTCGGTCGCAAGGCACCCGACGCACTGGGGCTACATGACCTGTTTGGAAACGCGGCGGAGTGGGTCACGGTGACCAGCGGCCGGCCAGCCGTACGGGGTGGCTCGTTTCGTGACGCTGCGCAGACCGTCGGACCCTCGGCGAGGGCCGCGCAGACCGATAGTTGGAATGAACGCGATCCACAAATCCCCCAGAGTCGCTGGTGGATGTCGGACGCACCGTTTGTCGGCTTCCGTATCGTGCGGGAGCCATGATTCGATCGCTCAGCGAGGAATCCCATGCCTGACGACATCTTCGGTCGGTTCTCACGCCGTACTTTTGTGAAGACGACTACGTTGGCAACAGCAGGGCTCGTCATGCCGCGCACGCTTTCGGCCATGTCGCGGGGCACGTCGGCCGAGGTGATACGTGTCGGCCTGATTGGTTGCGGCGGGCGCGGCACCGGCGCCGCGCGAGATTGCCTCAAAGCTGGCGGAGAGGACGTCGTGCTGGTCGCGATGGGTGACCTCTTTCCTGATCGCCTCGAACGCGCGCGCACCAACCTGGACAAAGTCGCCAGCGAAGACGCGCTCGTCGCCCGTCAGTTCAAGGTCACGCCCGAATCCTCATTCAGTGGTTTCGATGCGTACCAGAAAGTCCTGGCGAGTGACATCGACCTGGTGATTCTGGCGACGCCGCCGGGCTTCCGGCCCGGACATCTCGCAGCCGCGATTGCCGCCGGCAAGCATGTGTTCATGGAGAAGCCGATCGCAGTCGATGCCACCGGCGTTCGATCCGTCATCGCGTCAGCCGCCGCGGCTAAGGCAAAATCACTCGCGATCGTCGCCGGCACGCAGCGGCGGCACGACCCCGCGTATGTGGACGTCATGCGTCGCGTGCACGACGGCGCGATCGGTGACCTCACTGGCGGTCAGGTTTATTGGAACCAAGGTGGTCTATGGAATGCCGCTCGTCAGGCAGACTGGAGCGACACCGAGTGGCAGATCCGCAACTGGTTGTATTTCACCCATCTATCGGGCGACCACATCGTCGAGCAGCACATCCACAACATCGACGTCGCCAACTGGGCGATGGGCGCACATCCGGTCCGCGCCGTGGGTGTTGGTGGGCGGCAGTGGCGGACGGATGGCGCCTACGGCCACATCTTCGATCACTTCGCAATAGACTTCGAGTACCCGAATGGCGCGCACGTGATGAGCATGTGCCGCCAGATCGACGGCACGGCGAACCACGTCGGGGAGCGATTCGTGGGAACGCGTGGGACGACGGATGGCTACAGCAAGATCACAGGGCAGCAAGCCTTCACCTGGGCCGGCGACAAGAAGAACCCGTATGTCGAGGAGCATGTCGACCTGCTGGCAAGCATTCGCGCCGGCAAGCCGCTCAACGAAGGCCAGCAAGTCGCCGAGAGCACGCTGAGCGCGATCATGGGACGCGAGGCCGCCTACACCGGGCAGTCGATTGTGTGGGATGAGTTACTGAACGCGACTCAGGATCTGACTCCGCCACAAGCGGGCTTTGGATCGCTGGCCGTTCCGCCTGTTCCGATGCCGGGAACCACCAAGGTCGCGCGTACGTGGAATGGGTGAACTAGCGCAGAGCGCTGAGCGCAGAGCGCAAAGCGCTTCGGCTTCCAGCGATCGTCGTGAATTCCTGAAGTGGGCGGCGGCGGGACTGGCACTCACCGCTCTGCCAGCGTTAGGCGCGGCGCAGGGTACGGCGGCCGCCAGGAAGTTCAAGCTCGCCTATGCCCCACACTTCGGCATGTTCAGGCAGCACGCCGGAGAAGGACTCGCCGCGGAACTCGAGTTCATGGCGGCCGAAGGCTTCACGGCGCTCGAGGACAACGGACTCAAGGGGCGTTCGGTCGCCGACCAGGAGCTCATTGGATCGACGCTGGCTCGTCTCAACATGCGGATGGGCGTGTTCGTCGCGCACACCATCTCGTGGAACGAGCCGCACCTCGCGACCGGTGACGCCGCGATGCGCGACGCGTTCGTGCAGCAGGTGCGCGAATCGGTCGATGTCGCGAAGCGAGTCAACGCCAGGTGGATGACCGTGGTACCGGGCCACATGGACAGGCGGCTCGACATGAACTACCAGACCGCCAATGTCGTCGAGGCGCTCAAGCGGGCCGCGGCAGTCCTCGAGCCGCACGGTCTGGTCATCGTCATCGAACCGCTCAACACGTTGCGCGACCATCCCGGGCAGTTCCTGACGCGCATCCCACAGGCGTACCAGATCTGCAAGGCCGTCGGCAGCCCGTCGTGCAAGATCCTGTTCGACATCTATCACCAGCAGATCTCCGAGGGAAACCTGATTCCCAACATGAACGCTGCCTGGGACGAGGTCGCGTACATCCAGGCTGGCGACAATCCCGGCCGGCGCGAGCCTGGTACCGGCGAGATCAACTATCGCAACGTCTTCCGGCACATCCACTCGAAGGGATACCAGGGCGTGGTCGGCATGGAACACGGCAACTCGCGGCAGGGCCGCGAAGGAGAACGGGCCGTCATCGACGCCTACATCTCGGCGGATTCATGGTGACAGCCCCCACGCCGTTGCTCGAGCGCTGGGGCACATTCCTGTTCAAGTACCGCGACGCCGTCTTCCCGGCGGTGATTCTTGCGACGATTGTTGCAACGCGACCGCAGTTTCCCGGCGGGAGCCGCACCGCGGACCTCTGGCTCGACCTGGTCGGCATCCTTGTCGCCGCGGCAGGGCAAGCCCTGCGAATAACAGTCATCGGCTATCGCTACATCGTGCGCGGCGGGAAAAACCGACGCGTCCACGCCGAAGATCTCGTGACTGAAGGCATCTTTGCGCTGGCGCGCAATCCGCTTTACGTCGGCAACATCCTCGTGTTATTCGGCATCTTCATCATCTGGAACGCGCCCCTGCTCTACCTCATCGGCGTTCCGTTCACGCTCATCGGCTACAAGGCAATCGTCACGGCCGAAGAAGCATTCCTCCACGCCAGGTTCGGCCAGGACTACGACGAATACTGCCTGACCACGAACCGCTGGATTCCGGACTTTCGGAAGGCGCCCGAAGCGCTGCGGGACATTCCGTTCAACTGGCGTCGAGTGCTCATTCGCGAATACGGAAGCTGGACGGCGTGGATCGGCACGGCGGGGATCCTGATCATCGCCGAATCGCTTTACGCGGCGCCTTACGAGCAGCAGGCCGAGCTGATCAATGCGATCCTTGGCCTGCTGGCGGTGGTGTTCGTGGCCTGGGCCGTGACGCGCTGGCTCAAGCTGAACAAGCGCATCCGCGCCTGACGAACGAGTGTACCGATTCGAGAGTCTCGTTCAACAAGATTCGTCGAAGTCAGGAACCCGGATTTGTCGGAACGGGCGGATACGGCAGATCGGCCATAAGCGACCAACCTTGCGATTGGCCTCCTGCTCCATTTCGGCCCCGAGCCAGAGTTCCACCGCCTCATCTCCCCGAGGGCTCTGCACAGCTAGTGCATGATCCGTTTGATCCGGCCGCTCCGGTGTATCCGATTTCCAAAACTCGACGAACCCGCGGATCGCACCAACTGGCCGCAACACGAACAAGGCGGTGAACAGTGTTCGTCATGAACACCAATTCTGCATCATTCCACTAGTTGTACGTACCCGGCCTCGCGACCGCCATGCGCCCAGCACCGAGACAGGCGATTGCCAGTGCGCCCAGGATAAGCAGCGCCTCCACCTCGATGGCCCACGCACCGCCGGGTGTGATCCTGGCGATGTCGGCGCGCCTGGCCATGTACACCGCTCCGACAACATCCAGCGCCATGATCAGCGCCGCGGGCCGTGTCAGGATCCCGGCGATGACGAGCAACGGCGCCACCACCTCGCCGGCGTAGACCCCGTACGCTACAAATGCCGGCAAGCCGTTCTGGTTCACCATCTGCTGCACGAAGCCGATCCCGTTCTGGAGCTTCGAGACGCCATGAATGAGGAGGATGCCCCCGATTGCGAATCGAAGGATCAGCTTCCCCTGGTCGTCGAGCCGGCTGCTCATCGTGGTTCCCATTCAGAGTACGAACTACCCGTCGCAGGAATACCGCGCGAACTCACGGCGCGGTGTCGGATCGGCGCTGCTCGACTTTTTGTGGCGCATGATCAGATTGATTCTGCTCGAGCGGTTCCGCCGCCCCCTCGCCAAGCCGTTCCGCAGGCTGCAGCAACGACTCCCGAGCCTTCGCGTGCCTACCCACAAGCGCGCCCGCCCCAAGCAAGCCCGCTGAAGCGGCCAGGGCAAGCTTTATCATGGCCACCCGGATCATCCAGTCAGGCAGATTGACCTGAAGCTCCAGGGCCCACACTCCGACACTCAACAGACCGACAGCAGCTCCGAGGAACAGGAGAGCGCGAGCGATTCTGGCTTCAAACACGGGCTAACCTATCGTCCATTCAGTGCGAGATGGGTCCCAATGCTCACAGCATAGCCCAGAGCAACCGCCCATGTCCATTTGAGGTGGGCGCCGAAGGTATAAATCCCGCGCGCCTGACCCATCAATGCCACGCCGGCGGCGCTACCGACCGAGAGCAAGGACCCGCCAACGCCCGTCGTTAGGGTCACCAGCAGCCACTGTGCCTGGTTCATCTCGGGCGAGACGGCAAGAATCGCCGCCATCATCGGAATGTTGTCGAAGACAGCCGAGGCGACTCCAATCGCCACGTTGGCGGTCGTTGGGCCGACGGACGCGAACATCCCGTGCACGGTGACATCGAGGAATCCGAAGGCGTGCAACGCGCCCACGCACAACATGACGCCGTAAAAGAACATCAGCGTGTCCCATTCAACGCGCGCCAGAAGCGAGAACACGTCGAATCCGTCCTGTTTCCCCGTTTCGTCATGGGCGAAACCACCGAGCATGTGACTCGATTCCTCGTCGGCTGATCGGCGCGCACGGAGATTGCGATTCAGTGCGTAGCCGTACAAATGCAACATGCCGAATCCGGTCATCATGCCCAGCGCCGCCGGGAGGTGAAGCAACTGATGAAGGAGGACAGTCCCGAGGATCGTGGCAAGGAAGAGCACCATGACCGGGATGGCACCGGGCAAGAGCGCCACCCGACCTTCCTTGGCGACTGGCTGATCCCGCGGGACGGCAAATGACATGATGAGCGCCGGGACCATCCAGTTGAGCAACGAGGGCAGGAAAAGCGCGAAGAATTCCGTGAATTCCAACTTTCCCTGCTGCCACACCATCAGCGTGGTGATGTCGCCGAAAGGACTGAAAGCGCCGCCGGCGTTCGCGGCAATAACGATGTTGATGCAGGCAGGGACGACGAAGCGCGGCGACCGGGCTCCGACGGACAGCGCCACCGCACCCATCACCAGCGTCGTAGTGAGATTGTCGGCGATCGGCGACATGCTGAACGCGATGGCGCCCGTCGCCCAGAACACCCCACGCAAAGAGAGTCCGCGTTTGATGAGCCACGTGCGCAATACGTCAAAGACCTGCCGGTCTTCCAGCGTATTCACGAACGTCACCGCGGCGAGAATGAAAAGGAACAATTCCGAGAACTCGAGGATGCTCTCGCTCAGTAACTCGGCTCCGCGATCGCGGGCCGGCGAGAGCGCGACCAGCAGCCATAGCACGCCGGCCGCCAGGATCATCGGAATCGACTTCCGGAGGTGGGTTCGCTCTTCGAGGATGACAAATACGTACGCGAAGCCGAAGGCGCCGAGAGCAAGCCACGAGGCCCAATGGGGCACGATCTGCTGCACAACGGCCTCACCCTGTACGACGGCAGCCAGCACCGGCACGTAGAGGGATCCGGAGAGGCCAAACATCAGCGCACGTGTTCGGTGCTCTCGACCCGAATGCGCGCAGGAACGCTCACGTCGAGGGCGGCTGCTTTTTCTTCGTCGACCGACGCGAACCTGAGGTCAATCGCAGCAGCAACGCGGTCAGCAAAAAGCCGCCAAACCCGGTCGCGGCGGCAATCATCGTTGTCCCGGCAGCGACCTCACCGACGGCCACGCCGACGGACATGCCGAGCATTGTGAAGAGAAGCGCCTTACCTAACGCGACCTGGCGCAGGAGCAAAAGCGCCGTCATGGGCGTCAACACGCCGCCAAGCGCGGCACCCACTCCCGCTGCCATCAGGACGGATCCGCCCGGAGTGACGACGGCGGCGGACTTGAGCGCGAGACCGGCAAGCGCCACCAAGCCGGCGGAGAGGCCGGCGCCGATAACGGCTCCGGTGCCCGCCAGGGCGACACTCACCCCCGCAACCCGACGGGGGACGATCGATCGTTCGTTGGAATCCAATACCGGCTCGCAGAGTTCAGGGCGGCGCGGCAAACCACCGCGCCGCCCGTGAATCTAGCGAGTGCCGGTCGAGTTCGGTCCCGCCAGGTACGCTGCCAGTGCTGAAATCTCGGCCGGCTTGAGTTCCAGATTCGGCATCTCCACACCTGCCGAGTGCCGCTTCGGCATCGCCTGCGGATTCGCCAGCAACTGCTTCACGAACTTCTCGTCGTATTTGGTCGCGCGGACCTCTACTGGGATGACCTTCATCTCGACGTGACAGGTCGCGCACCCTTTGGCCACGAACAGGTGCTGCCCGCGCTCCGGCTCCGCCATCCCAACCGCCGGTGTGCCAGCCGCAGCCACGTTGATCGGCAGCATTGTGGTTTTGGCGGGACCGAATCCGCTGTGAACGGTGATGGTCCACGAACCCGCCGACGGTACGGTCAGCGAGGCGCTGTACTTGCCGGCGGTGAGGGCCCTGGCGTCTGCGCGAACGACGCGACCGCCAGCTCTCGCCTCGACCGTGCCGCGAAGTCCGGAGAGGAGTTCTTTGCCATGCTGGCGAACCGAGTACTCGATCGCGTACGGGGTGCCGGCTACCAACCGCTCAGGCGGGTTCTCCACGGTCACAACCGCCCACCCGCCTGACAACAGGCTTCCAGCCGGTAAAACAACCAATGCTGAAAGCAGGCCCGTGCGAAGTCTCATGGTCTGTCCTCCTGTGGAGAAGTTGGAGCTGGGACTGAGTTCACACTGAGATGCCGGCACGGCCTGAATTGCTTCATGGAGTTCCAAACACCGCGCTTCTGAGGGTCCGCGGCTCGTACACCCTTCCTGCCCGGATCACCTGTTCGAGGTTACGGAGGTCCGAGATCTTCTCGTGGGGCCGCCCATTCACGACGATCAGGTCCGCGACCTTCCCCACCGCGATGCTGCCGTATTCGCGGTCGTCCTTCATCACCCGGGCGGCGGCGATCGTAGCGATCTGAAGCACCGCCGGCGCCGGGATACCGCTGTGCTGGTACAGCTCCAGTTCGAGGATGAAAGTGGACCCCGTGTTGTTGTCGGTGCCCGCAACAATCGGCACGCCGGCGTCATAAAGCCGCTTGAGGAGCCTGGCATACTGCGCCGCGCCGGGATTCCCCTGCCCTGTCAGCGCGCCCTGTCCCATCCAGAGGTTGAACGTCCCGTCAATCACCGTTCGCTTCGCCTTGAGGTGATCGATCAGCGTCGTCATCTCGGGCGAATCGACATTGAAGTTCGGCGCCACGACCGCAGCGACCGCCGAATAGGCGCGCATCGTCGGCCAGTACAACGAATCCTGGAAGAAGTTGGAGAACAGGAACGCGGCGTGGTTGATCTCGTCGAAACCAAGATTGACCGCAGCGGTGACACTCATGCCGCGAGGAACGTGTCCGCTCAACATCATGCCGCGCTTGTGCGCCTCGGCCGCGATCGTCGGCACATAGTCCGGATGCAACAGGTTGTACAGCTTGATCTGCCTGTAGCCGAATGAGTCGTATTTTGCGACGAGCGCCCTCGCCTCGGCTTCGTTGCGCGCAAGCGCGTCGGAAGGTCCAGCCCACGCGCCGGGGCCCTCGATGAAACCAGCGAGATAGGTTCGCGGCGACAGCACTTTGAGTGCATTGGCCTGGTCGCGAATCGCAACGCCAACGTCCGTGTCTGCGGCCAGGTCGCGAATCGACGTGATTCCGGTCGCCAGCTGCAGGATCGTGCCGCCTGACGCGCTGTTTGTCTGGAAATGCGTGTGCATGTCCCACAACCCGGGCAGCACCGCTTTCCCGGTCGCATCGATGACCGTGGCTCCCGGCGGAGTCGCGACCGCGTCTGCAGGCCCGACCGCCTCGATCCGATCACCTCGAATCACGACGGTGGTTCTGGGCATCATCACACCGCGCTCGGCATCGAACACGTCGCCGTTCCTGATGACTATCGGACCAGTTGCAGGCTTGGTCAGGCGTTGCGCGAGCGCCTCTGCCTGACGATTGCGCCAGGCTATCTCGATCGCGCGCAAGACGGGCAGCGCGCTTTCGGTGCCGGGCCGAACGGCCATGAACCACTGAACATCGGAGGCCACGAAGTCGCCGCGTTCGTCAATCCAGACGCCGCTGGGCGTCGAGTTCTGGCCGTGCACGATTGCCAGGCGCACGCGTTGTCTCGAGCCGCCGATCGACACCGCTGTGTCGGCGACGATCTCCAGGCGAGCACGCCCCTGCGGGAGCAGACGCGCCGTCCGATCGGGCTGGCGCAGGAGATGTCTCACAAGGAGAGCGTTCCCCCACGGAATGCCTCCGATATGGAAGAACATTCCCGGCTCGAGCTTGACGGCCCTCGTTGTCGGTCCGGGGCCTCCGTTCGGCGCGCCGCGACCTCCGGGCGCTGCGGACGTCCAACGCGCGGAGTCGGCCGCAACTTCATAGCGGATGGTGGGCTCGCCTGCGACTCCATCAGCAGCGATGCTGCGCATCTCGGAAGCGATCACGTCGCCAGACGGAGAAAGGCGATAGCGCGCCTCCACACGCTGTCCGCGGTTCCGGTCGACATAGATGTACCGCACGACGACGGACGATCCGTCGCGGATGACAAGCATTTCTCCGGCGGCACGCCCGTGATTGAGTATCGGATAACGGACCGTATCGGGAGCGACGAGCGCCGGCAGGGCCAGCGCGGCGACGAGTGGGAGGACGGCTGGAAGCATCGCGCGAGACGGCTATGAGGAAGGGAGCAGGATGGTCGCAATCTTGGCCCGTCGCGCTGGCACAGCAAGGCACCAACGCGCCGGTGGTTTGTTCGTTCCGGGACCGTTTATCCCCAAAGCGATGCGTCCGGCCCCGCGCACGTTGTCGTGGCAGTTCGTTCCATGCTTTGTTTGCGAAGCTTCCTTTCCTGTTTCCGGTTTCCTGTTTCCTGTCTCCTCGTGTTTATCAAACTTCTCTTCGCCCTTCAGGCCAGCCTCCAACTGCAGGCTCCTGAACGCGTCCTTCCGGTCGACTTCACGCAGATCCGCGGAGTTCGCGAGCTCCCCGATGGCCGCGTCCTGATATCCGATCGACTCGACAAAGGCGTGGTTGTCGCCGACTTCCTTCGCGGCTCGATCGCGCCGATCGGACGAACTGGATCGGGACCGGAGGAATACCGGGTGCCCACGGGACTATCACCGATGCCTGGCGATTCGACGTTGCTGGCCGATGAAGGCAATCAACGACTCGCCGTCATTGGACCGGACCTGAAGATCCGCAGGACCTTCAACCTCATGATCCCGGGCATCGGCGTGCCGCTCGGCGCGAGGGCCGTCGACGCCCAAGGTCGGTACCACCTCCAGATCCCTGGCTGGGTTTCCGGACCGAATCCTGGCGACACCGTAGTCATCGTGCGATTCGATCCGCGCACACAGCGCGTCGATACGCTCGCCAGGATCAAGGGCTCCACGCCGCGCAAGAACACGATGAAGCCGGGCATTCCCTACGTCCTGTTTGCGGCGCAGGATGTGTGGAACGTGACGCCGGACGACAGGCTTGGAGTCGTCCGCGCCGGTGACTATCACGTCGAGTGGCGCGAGACCGACGGGCGCACGACGTCCGGACCCCGGATTCCCTTCGAGCGGCGCACGGTCACGATGGACGACCGCATCGCCCAGACCCGCCGCTTCATGGAGTCGTCGAACACCAGCGGCCGTGACGGGAATGGTGGACTGAGCGCCCTGCCGGCCGAGATGCTCGAAGAGAAGGCGATCCGCGATGTCGCCGAATACCAGGAACATGCGGAAGTGCATGCCCCATTCACCGCGGCGACGCCGCTGGTTGGCCCCGATGGCTCGCTGTGGGTCGAGCGTTCCGTCCGGCTCGACGCGCCGCAAACATGGGACGTCATTGGCGCCACTGGCGCGCTGGTGGGGCGGCTGCAGATGCCGCGGGGGCGAAGGCTCATGTCGTTAGGCCCGCGTTGGCTGTACGCGGTCGCCACCGACGAGGACGGATTGCAGCGGCTGGAACGGTATCGGCATCCGATAGTGGGCACAGGGCGCAACGACTGATCCTGCCCATTCCAGCCCCAGCACGCAGAACCAGTACCAGTAAGAAGCAATCAGCACGCAGCGTGCCGTCGCCCGGCACTCAGCGTGCTCGTTCCCACCTGAGACCATACCCAAGCCTGTCCCGCAGCATCCCACTCGGCGGCGAGAAGTCGCCCGCGGCAAGGCAGATCTCGTTCAGGACGCCGCCGGGGCCTGACATGAGCGCGTCAAGATCGATTCCCGTGTGCACGTCCATCCCCTCGAACATCGCGACCAGCGACTCGGTCGCGATGTTCCCGACCATCTGCGCGCCGTTTCCACCGGCGACCACGCTCGCCGCCACACTGCCGCCGACACCGCCCAGCGACGCGTCGAAGATCTTCACCCCCCTGAGCCACGCCGCGTACGCGTTGGCGATGCCGGTCCCATAGCGGTCGTGCAAGTGCACCCCGACGCGCGCCAATCCACCTAACGCGTCTCCCACCGCCTCGAGCACTTCGCCGACTCGCGCCGGATTGGTCGTGCCGTTGGTGTCGGCCAGCGTCACGAAGTCGCAGCCGAAGTCCTGCAGCACCGCGCGGCAGACGCGAACGACCGTCGCCAGGTCCGACGCTTCGGTCGCGATCGCCATGTCCTGGAACGCGGCGGAGATGTGGCCGCGCACCGCGTATCCGTCGGTGCGGGCGCGTGTTGCTACCAGGCCGGCCAGCGCCAGGACCTCGTCCACGCTGCGTCCACCAAAGTTCTTGCGCGCGTGTGCCTCGCTGGCCGAGGGGAAGATCGCGACGACGTTGAGGCGCGTGGCGGTGAAGCGCCGGTAGCCTGCCTCGTTAGGTACGAGGGCGGCCAGTTCCAGTCCGTCGACTGCGCGCGGGTCCAGTGCCTGTCCGAGCTGGTCCGACAGCGCCATCTGGGGCGTCCCGTCGGGCGAGACGAATGCGCCAACCTCGATGTGCCGGAGGCCCGCGCCGATCAGCCCCTCAATCAATAAGACTCGCGGCTCGAGTGGCACGACGTGCTTTGTCGTCGCCGCCCCCGGGCCCCCGAGATACTGGAGCCCATCCCGCGGCGACATCTCGCAGATCTTCACATCGGGCGATCTATTCGTCACGGCGGTGGCATGGTGAATCCAAGAGGCGCTGCGACTGCGAACGCAGTATAAGCAGGCCGGAGCGCAACGTCAGCCAATCGGTCGCGACATTCGAACGAACCTGAGCGGAGTGCCGTCAGGCAACAGGTCCACCACCTCCTCGTCCTCGGCGAAGCCGAGCGCCGAATAGAATGGGACGCCAGGAAGTGTGGCCATGAGTGTGAGCGCGCGAAACCCGGCTGCCGCCGCGGCCCTGGTGCACTCTTCCAGCAGCGCCCGCCCGACGCCCGGTCGCGCCGCGATTGGCGCCACAAAAAACGCCCGGATCCGTGCCGCATCCGTCGCTGGATCGAGCAATGACGCCTCGCCGACGGGTCGCTGGTCGCCACCGTACAACGTGTTCCGACGGCTCCAGCCGCCACACCCCGCCAGCGCTCCGTCGAGTTCAGCGACGTAATACGTACCGTCATCGATCAACGCCGTATCCACGCCAAAGACGTACCGGATGGCGGACTCCGTTTCGGCTTCGCTGTAGAAACCGTGGCTCAGCGTGCGGGCCGACGACACGATGAGGTCGGACAGCGGCGGAATGTCGTCGCGCGCAGCGATCCGGAGGTCGACCGCGTGGATCATGGCGCAGGTTATACCTGTCGGGCGTGAGCCGGTAGATCATCCAGCCTTGCCGCGGCCCTTGAACGGCACACATGTTCGTGCGTCACCAACACGACTCCTGGAGCAATCGATGCGATTCGGCGCCGTCCTATTGATCGTGATCCCCTCGCTTGCCGCCGGGCAAGCAGGCGATCTCGGTACCGTGGCTGATCGGGCGTTCGCGCAATACACCCGCGAGTCCCCTGGCTGTGCGGTCGGTGTGGCGCAGGGCGGCAAGACGCTGCTCGCGCGCGGCTACGGGATGGCCAACCTCGAAACGGGCACTCCGATCACCGCCGAAACGATCTTCGAGTCCGGGTCGGTGGCAAAGCAGTTCACCGCATCGGCCATACTGCTGCTCATGGCCGATGGGAAACTCCGGCTCGACGATCGCGTCCAGAAGTTTCTTCCGGAGCTTCCGGACTACGGGCGTCCGGTGACGATCAGGCACCTGCTCTCGCACACCAGCGGGCTCCGGGAGTGGAGCAATCTCGTTGCGGTAGACGGCTGGCCGCGCGGCAGCCGGGTGCACTCGCAGGAGGATCTCCTCGAGACGGTGTTCTCGCAGAAGGAAGTGAACTACCCGGTGGGCGACCACTACTCCTACACGAATTCGGGATTCGGCCTTCTGGTGACCATCATCGAGCGCGCGAGCGGAATGCCATTCGCTCGCTTCACGACCGAGCGACTCTTCAAGCCCCTCGGCATGACGCAGACGAGCTGGCGCGATGATTTCGAGAAGATCGTGCCGGGGCGCGCGCAGGCGTACTCGCGGCGAGGGTCCGCCTGGGGACTGGAGATGCCGTTCGAAAACGTCGTTGGGCCGGGTGGCCTGCTGACGACAGTGGCCGACTGGCTGAAGTGGAACGACGCGCTCGACCGGCGCACGTTAGGTGGCTGGCTGGTTGATTCGCTCGAATCGCAGGCCACGCTCACGTCAGGGCGGAAGATCTCGTACGCGATGGGCCTGACGGTGAGCAACTGGCGCGGCCAGCGCGAGGTCGCGCACAGCGGATCGACGGGAGGCTACTCGACCTATCTCATGAGACTCCCCGATCGCGGCGTGTCCATCGCGGTGCTCTGCAATGGGGCCGGAGCCGGTGCTACCGGTTTTGCGAGACAGATAGCGGAGGCGCTGGTACCCGATCTGTCGCCGGTCGTGGCGCTCGATACCGTGGCAGTCGATGCCGCCGTCGCGTCCCGTGCGGCCGGCGTCTATCGCTCCTCGCGGACGTTCGAACCGCTTTTCCTCGGCGTGCCCGCGCCGGGCGGCGGGCGTGGCGGGAGCCAGCTGCGCGGACTGAGGGGCGGAGGTCTCCTGATCGGCAACAGTCGCGTCGTGATCGAAGATGGCCCTGATGGGCGACCGGCTGGGCTGCGGCAGATTCAGGCCAGCGGGGACACGATCGCGTTCACGTACGTCGGCGCGTCGATCTGGAAGCCCGAGGCCTCCGACCTCGCCGCGTTCGCAGGGCCATACCGCTCGGACGAGATTCGCGCCACGTGGACCGCCCGAGTCGACAGCGGCCGGCTGGTGCTGTCATCGCGAAGGGGAAGCCGTCAGGCGCTGACGCCCGTGTACAAGGACGCGTTCACGGGAGGGGGATTCGGAACCGTTTGGTTCACCCGTGATGCACGCGGCCAAGTCACCGCCATGCACCTGAGCTCAGGGCGCCTGTGGAATCTGACCATTCCAAAGGTACGAGCGGATCCGCGCTAGGCCTGGCCTCTGAGCTCTGAGCTCTGAGCTCTGAGCTCTGAGCTCAGCGTACATAAGCAATACAATCGATCTCCACGCGTAGTCCATCGCCCGGCAACCCCGCCGCCTGCACGGTCGTTCGCGCCGGCCGATGCGCGCCGAAAACCCGGGCATAGACCGCGTTCATCGCGCCAAACTCGCGCATGTCGATGAGAAAGACGCCGCAGCGGAGGACACGCTGCAGGTCGGAGCCCGAAGCGCGCAGGATAGCTTCCACGTTGCTCAGGCACGCCTCCGTCTGGGCTTCGATGCCTTCGGGCATGAGCCCAGTGATCGCGTCACGTGCTCCCTGCCCCGACACGAAGATGAGCTTCTCGAATCCAACGGCGGGCGAATAAGGGCCCAGCGGCGTTGGAGCGGCCGCGGGTGAAATCAGTCGGTGTTCGGACATGTGCAGTCGTTAGGTGAGGGTTGATGCCAGTCGAAGGATCAGGACTCTGAAGGAGTCAACGATGCCGGGGCACGCGGGTCGTTTCTCAAGTCTCCCATCTCCCATCTCCCATCTCTGTTGTCATGCTCCATCTGCCGCAGCACCATCTCGTAGTACGTGCCGCGCGCCGCCATCAGGGACGCGTGCGTGCCGCGCTCGATGATCCGGCCGTCCTCGAGGAGCAGAATGAGATCGGCGCGCCGGATCGTCGACAGACGGTGCGCGATGACGAACGTGGTGCGACCGGCGAGCAGGGACGCCATCGACGCCTGGATGAGCTGTTCGCTTTCCGTGTCGAGGTTGCTCGTCGCCTCATCGAGGATCAGGATCTGCGGCC
>CAZSNV010000065.1:0-18665 GCA_964608035.1 uncultured Gemmatimonadaceae bacterium
CCGCAACTCGAGATCGGTGGTCGTCCACGCCACGTCGAGCGCGCGCTGCGCCGCGCGCGGGTCGTGATACCGGTCCGCGAGGGCGAACGCCTGCTCCCGGCTGGTGGCCACCAGCGTGGTGAACGAAACGTTCGTCGACTGGCCCGGGAAGATGCGCACGCGCGTTCTGAGCGCAACGATCGGGTCGAGCACGGCGCCAGTCGTTCCCGACAGGTCACCGTCCGATTCCATCGCCACGGGATTGCGCAATGTGCGGCCCCGGCCGACGAAACCCGCGCGATCCGTCTCGCAGCTCACGTTGCCAATGCGATCGCTCCCCGAGTCCACCACGTGCACGCACCAGAGCCGAGGTTCGTCCGGTTCGCGCGGGCGCCGGGTGGCCGTGATCGCGGAACACCATGCGTGCCACTCGGTCTCAACGAACAGGTTCGAGAAGGCCTGGTGCGCCCGATCGGCGGCCAGGGGCGCCATCACGACCTCGCCATAACTCGTGAGCTCGATGTCGCGGGGTTCCTGCCCCGTGTTCGTCAGCGTCACGCGGCGCACCTCGGCGGAATCCCCAGGCACGACGGTGATGTCCGTTTTCGTTTCGATGTCGCCATCGACCCGGTGCAGCGTCACCCGATCCGACGCCAGGTGGGCGCGGCTCCAGTCGGCGGGCGCGCCCACGGGCTGGAGCGCGGACGACCAGACGCGGCCGGTCGCGAGCTGCTTCAAATAGCAGAACTGACCATTGTCATCCTGCGTCCGGTCGGCGCGCCACCGCGTAACGGCCAGGGACTCGTACCGGCTATAGCCGCTCCCGTTGTGGTTCAGCATCACTGTGTACGGCACCGAGCCTAACAGCGCTACGCGTGGACCCGCCGCCTCATCCGTGTTCACCTCACGCACGATTGGCATGTTGCGTTCCGATTCCGGACGCGCTTCAGCGGGTCGCGCCGACTGGGCCTTCCGCATCACCAGCCGGCGCGGCACACGTTCGTGCAGGAGGAGCTCGGCCGCCTTCACGAGCGGATCGGCGTGAAAGCGCTCCTGCCAGATGTCGTTCCGCAGCACATTGGTGAGCGCCACCAGCGTCATCCCGACGTGGTGCGCCATGTGCGCGTGCACGATCGCGAACCGGCCCCCGGCCGCGGGCCGGGTGTAGTCCACCGCGTCACAGAAGCCATCCTCGGCAAGGGCCCCCAGGGTCTCGAAGGCGTACAGATTCGCCAACGCGCGCGGCGGGTCGACCATGGCGGCCAGCGCGCTGGCGTACGGGGCAACCACCAGGTCCCGCCCCAGCCCGCGCTTGAGGGCGAGATCGGGCACGCCGAACGCGCGATACTGGTACGTCTGGTGATGATCCCGGACGTTATACACGCTTTCGCTCGACCCCCACGGCACGCCACGCGCGCGCGCGTAGGCGATGTGCCGCTGCAGGGCGCCACGATAGGTCTGGTCGAGCAGCGTGAATGGCAACGAGCGCATAACGAGCGCCGGCATCAGGTACTCGAACATGCTTCCGCTCCACGACAGCAGGGCGGTCGCGCCCTGCGTGCGATTCAGCGCGCGCGACAGCCGGAACCAGTGCTCCACGGGGACGTCGTTCCTGGCGATCGCGACAAAACTGGCGAGACGCGCCTCCGATGCCAGCAGGTCGTAGTAGGCGGCATCGGGCGTGAAGGAGTCCGGGTGGTACCCGATAGTGAAGAGCTTGCGCGTGCGATCGTACAGGAACGAGAAGTCCATCTCATTCACGAATCGATACGCCTGGTCCGCCAGCGCGTGCAGACGCTGGCACACGTCCGGCTCCTGACCGGCGACCTGCAGGCACGCCTGACGAACAGCGATCAGGTGTCCCGCCAGATTCCCGCTGTCCACCACGCTCACGTACGGCGGCTCGAGGACGCTCAGGCTGGGTAGGTGATACCAGTTGTAGAAGTGGCCACGGTACCGCCGCATGGTGGCCAGGGTCGCGAACGCCTGCTCCAGCCGGTGCGTCATGTCCTCCGCCGTGACGAGGCCCAGGTCGTGCGCACTCACCGTGGCCAGGAGCTGCAGGCCGATGTTGGTGGGCGACGTCCGCATCGCGGTCTCGGGCTCCGGGTCGGTCTGGAAATTGTCCGGCGCCAGCCAGCGTGTTGCCTCGCTGACATGCTGCTCGAAGAAGTGCCAGTGCCGCTCAGCGTACCGTGTGGCGGTCGCGCGCTCCGGCGTGGAGAGGCTCCGGCGCACCGATACCACCGCCCGGCTGAGCCGCGTCATGAGCAGGGGCGCGGCCAGCCACAGGAGCAGGATGCCACCGACGAGTGGGACGACGGGAGTCAGCCGGCTCAGCGACGGGCCGCTCGTTAGGCCCTGCTGAACGGTGGCGAACGTGAACGCCAGCACTCCGGCGCCCACCAGGAGCACCGACGCACGCATCGCGCGCCATGTTTCGGCGGCCGTGTCGGACACCGTGCGCTCCACGAATGACGCCGTTTGCCACTCCAGCAGCCGCCGGCCGGAGACGAAGAGTCGATACAGCGTCCGCAGGATGGCGTCGGCAGACACGGCGGCCTCGTGCGGCAGGGACGCCAGCGTGACCGCGGCCTGCTGTGCATAGACGACCACATCCTGCCCCACGGCCGCATAGTACGCGCGCCATGAGGAATCGCGGGGCGGACGCGCCACGGCCAGCAGGATCGACGTGACCCAGGGCGCGACGATCGTGCCGAGGCCGATCAGCGTCCACCGCCACGGTGAGCCAGGCAGCACGGTCCAGCCTCCCACGAGAAGCATGCACTGGGAGATTTCCACCAGGCTGCGGCGCAGATTGTCCAGGATCTTCCACCGCGAGAGGATCGACAACCGGTTGGGTTCCGGACCGTCCGGCCCGGGCACGACGCGGCGTAACCACGGAAGCAGCTGCCAGTCACCGCGAATCCAGCGGTGTTTGCGCTTCGCATAGGTGACGTAGGTCGAGGGATATTCATCGTAGACGATGACGTCGGTGGCCAGGCCGGCCCGCGCGTAATTGCCCTCGATCAGGTCGTGAGACAGCAGCGTGTTTTCCGGAAAGCGGCCCTGTGTCGCGAGCTGGAACGCGTCCACATCGTAGATGCCCTTGCCGGTGAAGCTCCCTTCGCCAAAGAGGTCCTGGTACACGTCGGACACGGCGGTCGTGTAGGGATCCACGCCGGGATGGCCGGACGCGATCGCCGCGAAGCGCGAGCGATGGGCGCTGGGCAGGGACACGCCTACCCGGGGCTGCAGGATGCCATAGCCGCGCACCACTCGCTTGCGATCGACATCGTAGACGGCGCGATTGAGGGGGTGCGCCAGCGCGCCCACCAGCGACGGTGCCGCATCCGGTGGCAACACCGTGTCCGCGTCGAGTGTGATGACGAAGCGCACGTCCTGGAGCGTCGTCGTGTCACCGCTGATCACGGAGAAGGCATCCGTGGCCCCGCCGCGCAGCAGTCGGTTGAAGTCCGTCAGCTTGCCGCGCTTGCGCTCCCATCCCATCCAGACACCCTCTCGCGCGTTCCAGCGCCGGGGCCGGTGCAGCAGGTGAAACTCGTCAGGCTCCCCGGCCGCATAACGATCATTGAGTGCCCGCACGCCTTCGAGCGCGGCCGCGATGATCGCAGCGTCACCAGGCTGTTCCGCGTCAGGCGCATCGGTAAAGTCGCTGAGGATGGCGAAATGCAGGTGCGCCCCACGATTGGCGAGGAACTGCGTTTCCACGTTCTCCAATGCCTCGCGAACGGACTCCACGTCGGCGAACAGGATGGGCATCACCACCGCCGTGCGGAACTCGGCCGGCACGCCCTCCTCGTGCAGGTCCAGGCGCGGCAGGAGGCGCGGAGGCAGTCCGACCGACACCAGCTGGTTGAAGACGGTCACGGCGACATCGAGCGACGGCAGGAATGCGAGCAGGAGCATCAGCCACCACGCGTCGCGGGCGCCCACGCCGGACAGCAGTGTGATGGCGAGCATCGCGAGGATCGACAGCAGCGACAGCCCGCCGATGAAGACCGTGTTCGGATGCGCCCGCACCATCCGCTCGACGCGGTCGAGAAACGGTGGCGAATATTCCGCCATCCGTTCCAGCTCGTCCACCCCGTCGTCCACGAGGTAGAAACCGACATGCGAGCGGCGCGCATCGCTCGCGGCCGTCGATACCAGTGAGTCTCGCCGGGCCAGTTCCACCGCCCATCGCGCCACCGAAGCCTCCCGATGACCCGTACGCCGCGCGATCTGTTCAACAACGTGCCGATAGCGGTCGCGCGTGACGAAAGTCATTCGCGCATAGAAACCGGAGGGATCCTCGCGCAGCACCGCTTCCATCACGCTTTGTTTCTCGACGAACAGGCGCCAGTCCCGGCGGCCAATGTCGCGCAGGCTGGTGATGCTGTTGGCCATCATGATCTGCGTCAGCGCCAGTCGTTGGGCCGACTGCGCGACGGCGTTCTCGGGGCTCACGCCAGCGTCGCGCAGCCAGTGCTCCAGCCATGCCAGCGGCGCCGATGCGCCTTCCGCCTGCCGCAAGGATTGCAGAAACCGCGAGACGAAATGCGGCGTGATCACATGCTCGGCCTCGACGAACTCGCGCAACGCGGTGCGCAGCTCAGCGCCACCACCGGACAGCGCCGCAAGAATGCGATCGGCCGATTCTGCCGCCATCTCAAGCTCGTCCAGTCGCTGCACGACGCGCAGCGTCATTCGGCGGACGCTTTCGATCAGGCCGAGGCGCAGCATAGCCGGCATGGCCCAGAGTTCCCCGATGGACAGCGAGGTGACGCTCTGGAACGCCTCGACATACAGGTCAACGTTCTCGAGGTCTACCCGGGCTTCCGTGTGCGAGATGAGCGAGATCGCGATCTCGTAGACGCGCGGATAGCCGGCCAGCGGGCCGCTGGCCAGTTCAGGAAGTTCGCGATAGTAGCCGCCGGGCAGGCTGGCGCGGACTTCCTGAAGGTGCTCCTGCACGACGTGGTAGTTGTCGAGAAACCACTCGGCCGCCGGCCCGGAGTCGACACCCGCGGCAGCAGCCACGGTCAGTCGGGCGTGTGAGCCGGCGAGGAGGCGCCGCGTGTCTACGAGGCGGGCCAGCAGTCGCGCCGGTCGCGGCCGGAGGCGTCCAACCACCAGCCGCCGCTCGCGCGCCACTGCACGGGCTCGCGCCGCGAGATGATCTGCTCCGAGGAGTTCCCCGTGAATCGGACCGACCAGCGGTTCCTCTGACGCGTCTACACGAGAGCGCTCCGTCCGGGTGCTCATCCGCTCACGACGTCGGCGCGCCGTGCTTCAACAGAAATTGCGGTCGCGAAGCGGGCATGCGGCAACTGGAGAGGGGAGGACCACGCTGGCGGCATCACCTGCGCGTCGCGGTGCGGCTACGATTCCCTCACCTGTGCGCCGGCAGGGCCTGCCGGGAACCTAACCGCTGCCGCTCCCTGGCGTGAAAACGGCGCCATCCATAAGGAAGCCCGACTGTAGGAAGCCCCGCCTGAGCGAGCCGTAGCGTGACGGCTTCGGGACTCTACTTTACTCTGCGAAGTACTTGAATACGACACCCACCTCTGCCGTTCGTGACGGCCTCGATTACGCTGGGCAGCCGGTGTGGCACCGGGCCCCACGATCCTCGATCGCAGCGGCGGCGCGGATACGCTTCCGCGCCGCCGTCTCGCAGGTCAGAGCTACGAGTTCAGCACTCCGGATTCCTAACGAGTATCGGAGTCCTTCGCCGGTGGCGCGACCGGTGCGCTCATCATCGCCTTCACGACGTCGTCGGGAACCTTGCTCGTCTGCAGGCTCACCAGACCATCGGAGGTCACGTCGAAACGCGCCTTCGTGACGCGGATCTTCTCGATGATGAGCGGGCGCGGAAGGTTACCCAGCACCATCTGAACGATCTCGCTGTTTGTCAGCACTTCGGCGGGACCCGTGCCCGCAACCGCGAGCTTGGTATCGGCCGCGGCAGCCATCATCGCAACGATGACATCCTGAGGCACCTTGCTCTGGTGCAATCGAACGAGCCCTGACGCCGTCACGTCGAAACCCGACTTAGTCGTCCGGATCTTGGTGAGGATGAGGTCCTTGCTCACCTTGGCCGCGATCATGTTTACGACCGACGTGTTGGAAAGCACTTCCGCGGCCTGCGTCGCGGATGATGTCGCGCCGAGCGGCGTGAGCCCAGCAACGCAAAGTGTCAGCGCGAAGCTGACCGATCTGGCGGCAATGTACTGCATTGTCATCTCGTCTCTTGAAGTTTTGAGCGGTGCGTAACCGTGCAACAATCCTGCGGGCGGTGCGTCGGCGCGCTAGCTACGGCCTTTATTCGGCGCAAAATGCAAATCCAAAATGCGGCATTATCGCCTGATTCTGCATTCTCAATTCTGCATTCTCAATTCTGCATTCTCAATTCTGCATTCTTAATTCTGCATTTCGTCAGTTCGCCTTGGCCGGCCCCATGATCGCCTTGAACGCCACCATGAACCGCGCCATCTCCTCGGGCGTCCCGATCGAGATGCGCAGGTGTTCGTTCAACGGCGGGAACGGACGGCCGACCAGCACGCCCTTTTTGCGAAACTCCTCGATGACCGGCACGATCGGCTTCTTCAGGTGCACCATGAAGAAGTTGGCCTCGGACGGAATGCTGTTGTAGCCTAACGTCTTGAGATCCGCGACCGCCTGTTTCCGGAGCTCGAGCGTGACGCGACGTACCTTCGCTTCATTCTCCTTGTCGGCCAGCGCGGCCGCGCCGCCCCACCGGACGCAGGCGTTGATGCTGCCGGTCGCGTAGGGCTGCAGCGCCTGGATCTGCTCCCGCGGCGCGACGGCATAACCCAGTCGCATGCCGGCCAGGCCGGCGATCTTCGAGAAGGTGCGCGCCACGATCACGGCACGGCCCTCGGCCACGTACTTCATCGAGGTCTCGTACGCCGGGTCCTCGACGAAATGATGGTAGGCCTCGTCGATCAGCACCGGCACGTCCTCGGGAATGCCGTCCAGCAGCTCGCGGACCTCATCCTTCGTCACGATCCGGCCGGTCGGATTGTTCGGGTTGCAGAGGTACACGAATCCGACATCCCGGTGGTTCTTCTTCGTGGCACGGATGAGCGCCGGAATGTCCTGCCGGAAGTCGGCGAGGAGGGGGATCTTGATCGTATCCGCCTTCAGGCCCGCTGCATTCTGGTACAGGATCGTGTACGACGGCTCCGACCCGACGATCTTCTTGCCATCCTGCAGTAGCGCGGTGCAACAGACGTCGAGGATCTCGCCAGAGCCGGCGGCGAGCATGACCTGGTTGCCCTGCACGCCGTGATGCTTGGCGATTTCCTGGGCGACGTTCCCATCCGGATAGCCATACCGGTTGGCGTACTTGAACGCCTTGGTCATGGCCTGGATGACGGTGTCCGACGGCCCGTACGGGTTCTCGTTGTTGGCGAGCTTGGCGAGCGCGTCGTACTCGTCAGGCGCTCGCTGGTCCCTGGGCCTGACCGGCGGCGTCCCCTGCGCGAACAGGTCCAACGGTGACCCGACGCCCACTGCTCCAATAGCAGTTGCCACTCCACCCACAAACGTCCGGCGCGAAACCGCTGGCTGGCTCGTCATGTGACATCTCCCTTGATCCGTTGGGATCAGTTGGTATCCCCTCTGCGCCTTGCGCTCTGCGCTCCTACGCTCCTACTGCCCAACCCAGATTGTGCTTCGAAAGCGGAAGCGACCGAATCCGCTTTCCCGTTGCGGCAAAGATCGCATTCGTCAGCGCCGGCACAACCGGAGGCAAGGCTGGTTCACCAAGCCCGGTCGGCGGGAACTCCGTGATCTTCCAGTGCACCTCGACTGGCGGCGCCTGCACCAGGCGCAGCAGCGGGAAATTCCGGAAGTTGTCCTGCACTGCCCGGCCTTTCTCGATGGTGATCTCCTGCGCCAGCGCCTCGGCGATGCCATCGAGCACCGACCCCTGCGCCTGGCTCTCCGCGTTCAATGGATTGATGATCTGGCTCCCGACGTCGCCGGCAACCCAGACCTTGTCGATCTTGACCTGCCCGGCCTGCGACACCGTGACCTGCACGACCTCGGCGAAATAGCCGCGATGGGAGTAGTGGAAACCAACACCCATGCCGGTCCCCTTCGGCAGCCGGGTCTTCCCCCACCCCGACTTCTCGGCGACGAGTTCGAGAACGCCGCGCATTCGTTGGCCCTCGAAGACGGGTCCGCCGCCCTGACGACCTCCGCCCGGGGTTGCCGCGCCCGGTGGCGACGCGACGGGGACATCGGGCTGCAGGTTGGCCAGCAATTCATAGCGGAACTGGATCGGATCCTTCCCGGCGGCGTGCGCCAGCTCATCGATAAACGACTGGATGACGAAGGCGACACCGTTGCTGGTCGGCGCGCGCAGGAATCCCGTCGGTACGCCTAACGGCATTACCGATGCATCCAGCGCATAGTTGGCAACGAAACGTGCCGGAAACTCGGTGCCACCCAGCCCGGCGGCCTGGGCGAATCCCGTCGCCGGTCCGAACGTGACAAAGTGGTTCTTCCACGCCACCAGTTTCCCAGCGGTATCCACACCTCCCTTCAGGTAGTGGAATCCGGCCGGGCGGTAGAAGTCATGTTGCGTGTCGTCCTCGCGCGTCCACAACAGCTTCACGGGCTCGGGAATCTTCATGGCGATGGCGGCGGCTTCGACCATGTAGTCGTTGTTCAGCCGCCGGCCGAACCCGCCGCCCATGCGCGGCAGGTGAATCGTGATGTTTTCCTCAGCGACGCCCAACGTCTGGGCGACCAGGCGCCGGCCGTTCAGCGGTGACTGGCTCGCCGACCAGAGCTCCAGCTTCCCGTCCTTGAAATGCGCCGTGGTGTTCTGGGGCTCCATGGAGGCATGCGCGAGGAACGGATAGAAATACGCCGCCTCGACCGTCTTGGCCGCCGCCACCAGCGCGGCGTCGGGATCGCCGTCCTTGCGGAGCGAACGTTGCGGCGGCTGCGTCGAAAGGCGCGCCGCTTCCTGCGCAAACCCTTCGCTGCTTTGCTGAGCGGTGGCGCCCTCATCCCACGTGACGCGCAGCTTGTCGCGGGCCGTCTTGGCGTTCCACCAGGTATCGGCGACGACCGCCACACCCGGCATCAGTCCCGCCAGGTTGGTCGCTTGGCCCTCGATGACGAAGGCATGCTTCACGCCCGGCATCGCCTTCACCTCGTCGAGATTGGCGCTGACGACCTTTCCCGCGAACACCGGGCACTTCTCGTAGACCGCGTGCAGCATGCCCGGCAGCTTGAGGTCGATCCCGAAGATCGGCTTTCCCGTGACGATCGACTGGTTGTCCACGCTCCGGGTGGGCTTGCCGATGATCTTGAAGTCCTTTGGGTCCTTCAGCTTCACCGTTTCGAGCTCTGGCGGCTGAATGGTCGCCGCCTTCGCCAGCAACTCGGTGTAGGCCAGTCGCCGGCGCGAACCCGCGTGCAGCACGGCGCCTGATGCGGTCGTGCATTCGGTGTCGGGCACGCCCCACGTCTGGGCGGCCGCCGCAACGAGCATCGCGCGACCCGCGGCGCCTACGCGGCGCATCGGGAGCCAGTTGTTAGGCGTTGCCGTGCTGCCGCCCGCGCTCTGCGCGGTGTACTTGACCGAGTCGAGATCACCCTGCTCGATGCGGACCTTGTTCCAGTCCACGTCGAGCTCTTCGGCGATCAGCATGGGGAGCATCGTCTTGACGCCCTGCCCGATCTCCGGGTTCTTGGCGATGATCGTGACGATGCCGTCGGGCGTCAGGCGGATGTACGCGTTAGGCGCGAAGTTCGCGGCTTGCGTCGTGGCGGCCAGCGCATCGAGCCGGCCAAGGGGCTCAAAGGACGTCGCGAGCAGCACGCCGCCGCCCGCCAGGGCGGACACGTGCAGGAACTGCCGCCGGTTGACTTGGGTCGTTTCCATTGGTTTCTCCTACGCCCCGGCGTGTGAAAGGAGGGACTTCGGCGTGTCCTCATCCGTCCCGCGTCGTCCGCCATTGCCGTCCGCCGCAGCCATCTGCGCCGCGCGATGAATCGCCTGACGAATGCGGAGATAGGTCGCGCAGCGGCAGATGTTGCCGTTCATCGCGCGATCGATGTCGGTGTCCGATGGCTTGGGCGTCCGCGCCAGCAACGAGGACGCGGACATGATCTGGCCGGCCTGGCAGTAGCCGCACTGGGGGACGTCCATTTCGACCCAGGCGCGCTGCACTGGATGCGCGCCATCGGGCGACAGTCCTTCGATCGTCACGACGTCAGCGCCGGACATCTCCGAAATCGGCCGGTTGCACGACCGTGACGCCACGCCATCGATGTGGACCGTGCACGCTCCGCACTGCGCGATGCCGCAGCCGTACTTGGTGCCTTTCAGGTCCAGCGTGTCGCGCAGGACCCAGAGCAACGGGGTGTCTGGCGCAACATCAACCGTGGTGGACCTGCCGTTGACCTTGAGGGTGACTGCCATGACGGTCTCCGTTCAGTTGATGGCGAAGCAGTAGAAATAACCGTTTCCACCCGTTGCAACGAGATTCTCCTGGGAGCAGCCGCGCGAGAGATGGGCCGAGTTCCACGAGGTCGGGTTCGCACCGCCGCCGACCCGGTCGAAGTGACCGACGTACGCCGCGCCAGGGCCATTCGCGGTCCAGTTGCTGCAGGTCGTGTCGGTCGTGTCGGGTGACAGTGTGCCGTCCAGCAGTGCGCCGGTCATGATGTCGTGCTGGTTGGGTGTGTCGCCGCGCCCCTTCACGCTGTCGCCCTTCTCGGTGAGCGAGTTCGGCTTGCCCAGCTTGTTGTTGTCGCTGTGCAGGTCCGCGACGCTCTGGGCGACCATCACGCCCTTGGCGTTGTACCAGGGTCCGCGGCCGATCCGGTCCTTCGCGTTCACGGCGGGTTGCCCAGCCGCGGCCTTTGCGCTCAGGTACGCATGCCAGGTCTTCCCGGCCACTCCGGAAGCGTCGGCGAGTTGCTTGCAGCGCGCGTCGGCGCCGGCCAGACCGCCTAACTTGGCGCCGTCACCCGACCCCGCACTCGTTATGAAAAAGCTCATGGTGTTGGACTGCGCGGCGGCTGGCGCCGCGACGATCAGCAGGGCGAGTATCAAAGGTCGGGTCACTGTTAGCTCCTTTGGATCAGCGATCAGCGATCAGCGATTAGCGATCAGCGAAAGCAAGAGGCGATGGCGTCGACCGACCGCTGCTCGCTGCTCGCTGCTCGCTATTTCTTCACATACCTCTTCAGCGCCTTCTCCCCCACCTCGGCCCCATAGATCACGCCATTTTTATCTGCCGCGACGCCTTCGGCCGAACTCGTGCTCGGCGGACCCACCGCCGGATCAGGAATGAAGGCCGTGATCGATCCGTCCTTCGCGCTACCGACGCGAATACCGCGCGTCCAGGTGCGCGGCCGGCCATTGCCAACCGAGCCCGATTCGGAATCGGCCACGTAGATGCGGTCCTGCGCATCGATATAGATCCCGCTCGGCCGGCTGAACTGATACCAGGTGTCGAGGAGCTTGCCTTCCTGGTCCATGATCAGGATGCGGTTGTTGGCCCGGTCGCCCACGAACAGGCGACCGCGAGAGTCCATCGCCAGCGCGTGCGGCTGGTCCATGTCCTCCGGCCCGGTTCCGAACTTGCCGATGGTCTTGATGAGCTTTCCGCTCTTGTCGAACTTCAGGATCCTCGCGTTGGCCGTAGCGTTCGACGCATGACCTTCGGCGACGAAGATGTCTCCGTTCGGCGCGACCAGGACGTCGTTAGGCTGCCAGAAGAACAGCGAATCGCGACCGCCACCCTTCGTGCCAAGGGTCATCAGCAGCTTCCCCTCGGGACTGAACTTGAAGACTTGGTGTCCGTAGATCTCCGCCGGCTGTGGAGGCAGTGGCGCGTCGGCGGCAGCCCCGCGGCCGCGCCCGACCCGGTTGTCCCGCCCGTCGGTTACCCACACGTTGCCATCGCGATCGACGTGGATTCCGTGCGGGAAGTTCAGGATTCCGGCACCGAACGACTTCACCAGGTTGCCGTTCGCGTCGAACTTGAGAATGGCGGGCAGGTCGGAGCCAGTGCACAGATTCTGTTGACAGCGCTCTGCCACCCAGATGCTCACGCCATCCTTGTCGATCTCGACGGCGCTCGTCGATCCCCAGGTACGACCCTCGGGAAGCTTCCCCCAGCCCGTGATGGTCTCGTATGGATTCGGCAGGTCGTTCGTGGGGGTCATCGTGGCACTTCCCCCGGCCTGCGCGTTCGACCGGCCGACCCAAATCGTCGCCAAGGAGACCGCGATCACGAAGTGACGTCGTTGGAACATCGCTACTCTCTCCCTGGTTGTGTTGTCGGACACTCGGGAACCTACTTCCGGAACGTGACCCTCGGATGCACTGCCGCGCGAGCCGCTGACCGTGCCGCCACCGCCGGCGGCGGGCTGTCGATCCGCAACTTCTTCAATCCGTCGTCATCCCCTGGCAAATCACCAGCGCCCGCCGGGTAGGCGTTGAGCGAAAAGATGTAGGCGACAACATCGACGTATTCCTGCCGCTCGAGCGAACCCGGATTGTCTTCGGGCATCTGGGTTCGGACCACGTCGAAGATATCGAACACGGTCTTCGACACCCACGCCACCTTGAACTTGTCGCCGGTATACTCGGACTTGGTGTGACAGCTCTCGCAGCTGGTGCGGTACACACCCTCACCTCTCTCGGCCTGTTTCGCCGAGAAAACGCCGCTGGTCAAATTGCGCTCCGGAGCAGCAGCCGCCGCGCTATCCTGCGCGCCTGACGAATCGGCGAGCGCGAGCACAGCTGAAAGGGAAATAGCCAACCGGCCCACGACGTGAGGCAAGGACATCTAGTGAATTGGATACTGAGTCAGAAGGGGCAAAGCGAACTGCCGGAACAAGATACCTATACGCATTGCCCGCTTGGGAAGTTGAAACATCTGCCTTTGCGCTTTTCGCTTTTGCCCGCTGCGCTCTGAGCTCAGAGCTCAGAGCTCTGAGCTCTGAGCTCAGACGCTCATTCTTCGAATGTCGCCCCTTTCAACCCCAGGTTCAGCAAGCGCTGCAGAAGCTCCGGGTAGCTGATTCCAGCCTGCGACGCCGCGGACGCAAACTCTTCTCCCATGGAAATCTCGGGGTTTGGATTGGCTTCGAGACACCAGATCTGCCCGTCCGGACTCACCCGATAGTCGATTCGCGCGTAGCCACTCAGCCCCAGGATTCGATAGATCCGTTTGCTGAGGTGTGGCAGAGCGGACTCGACCGCTGGAAGCAGGTCGACCGCGGGCTTCTGTTCTATGCCGTGCCGCTCCTGGTATTCGAGATCGTGCTTGACCTTTTCCGTGGCAATGACCGGCGGGTCGTCGTGCGCGCTGGCGATGACCAACTCCCGCGCCGGAAGCGCCGTCAGCCGCTCGTTCCCCAGGACACCGACGTACACCTCTCGCCCTTCAATGAATTGCTCGGCAATGGCGTCGGTCTTTACCCGTCGATGGATGAACTTCACGCGCTCGGCCAGTTCCACATCATCATGTACAACAGATGCCTTGGAGATTCCCAGCGAGGAATGCTCGGTGAGGCTTTTGACGATGAGCGGGAAGCCGAGCTGCCGTGGACGCTTCGCCTTGAGCCCCATCGGGAACGCGTGGAACGCCGGCACGCGGATGCGATGATACACGAGCAGTTTCTTTGACAGCGCCTTCTCGCGCGAGATGATCAGGCCGCGCGGATTGCAGCCGGTGTACGCCACGCGAAGCAGTTCGAGCAGGCTGACGACGTTCTGGTCAAACAGGACGCTGCCCTGGAACTCTTCGAGCAGATTGAACGCGACGTCGGGTTTGAATTCCTCGACGGCGTCGCGGATCGGATGCAATTCGTCCTGGACGCCGAGCGCACGCACCTCATGGCCAAGCTGCTGCAACGTGCTGGTCACGTCGTATTCAGTCTTGAACCTGAAGCGATCTTCCGCCGACATCGTGGCCGCATCCGGAGGCGGAACCAGATCCGGATGCATCAGCGCCAGAACGCGCAGCTTCTTCATCGCGTCACAGCGCGATCCAGTCGCGCCGTCCTTGCGAGTAGAGGAAGTGCATTGTCTTCACGGTAAGGAGCACGGCGAAGTTCATCAACAGTTCACGTTCCGGACTCCCGACGCGCAGCCTCAGGTCGCGGCAGCGTCCGATCATGTCGTTGAGCACCACTTCGAGTGTGTATTGATACTCGCCGGTCCAGCGCGAGACGAGTCGCCTGATCTCGCCCTTGTTCCGCCGGAGGAATAAAGCCGCCGCCTCGTTATGCCGGTGGCGCTTTTCCTCCGAGAACAAACGGCGCAGGTCAGCGTCGTAGGTGTTGGGGAACTTCACCGTGTATTTGCGCCGGCGATCGGCGTAATGCTCGGCGAGCGTCTTGTTGATCGTGCGTACCGGCTCGATGACGCGACGCGTCGCTATGACGGGCTTTCGCCACCCCACATCCGCCATGAGCTCATCGACATACTCGAGTTTTTTCAGCGCGGGCCATCCGGCGTACTTCTTTCGCCAATCGGCGCGGGATCGGAGCCAGACCGCGAACGTTTCCGCGAAGTCTTCGTCCGGATGACTTTGCGCATACCAGAGCCGGAGGTGCTGGACGTATCGCTTGCTGGCCGGATTCGGCCGGTAATACTCCGGGTACCGCGTCGACGACTTCCCGAAGAGCTCCTGCCAGCGACGCCGGCGCTGCAGCTGGTAGGCATGTTGAAATGCGTGCCCAGCTTCGTGCCGCATGATGCGCATGCACTCCGTCCTCGAGGCCCCCTCCACGTCCAGAAACTGGTCGTGCTCGAGCCGCCGGAGCCTGGGATGGGCGAGGTAGAACGGGATGGCGAATCCCGGGATGTTCGCTGGGGAAAACCAGTCATCCGACAGCCAGATGTGCGGCTTGAGCCGGAGCAGTCGCTCGTCCAGCTCGTCATACAGCCGTTCGACGCACTCCTCCAACCACGTTCCCTCGATGGTGAGACCAAGGTCCCGGATTCGCATCCGGAGAAGGCGATCGTTTGAGGAGCGGGTCCAGGACGGCACGGGCCTGAGGCCAAAGGTCAGAGCTCAGAGGTCAGAGCTCAGAAACGAGGGGCGGACTTTAGCGAAAAGTCCGTACTGGAAATAGACCCGACGGTGCGGTTGCTCTGACCTCTGAGCTCTGAGCTCTGAGCCCGGTCCCAAGGCGTGACTCAATGGGCCTAGACCGTGACACCGCATTGACTTCGGTCTCAGGCCCCACTACCATTGGGCAGCGAGTAAGGACACCGGTTGGGTTAGTACCGAACGTCGAGGGCCTCGGATCGCGCGATGGCCCTTTTTTGTTGGTGTTCTAACTCGTTTTCGACCCGTCGTGGAGGGATTCCACGGAACAACGATCGTCGGATGGTACGGCATTACCGGACTCCGACATCAATAATCTCCATTGGAGTAGCAATGTCTCGTATCACCGGCACCGTGAAGTGGTTCAACGATCAGAAAGGCTTTGGCTTCATCACACCCGAGAATGGACAGAAGGACTGCTTCGTGCACTTCTCGGCCATCCAGTCGCAGGGATTCCGTTCGCTCGCCGAGGGCGATCGGGTTGAGTTCGAAGTCGTGCAGGGTCAGAAGGGCCCGGCCGCCGAGAACGTGGTCAAGTTGACCTAGTTCGAAGTGGGCGACGCTCGCGTCGCCCGGAATGGGGCCGGACCGAGTCATCGGTCCGGCCCGCATCATTCCTAGGGCCGATAGCGGGACGGCGTTCGAGGGCGTATCCTCATCAGTCTACAGAAGTTCACAAACCAGTAATGAGGGGGAGAGGTCGGCATGATCGAAGTCACGTTGCAGGAAGGCGACCGGCTGGACTGGGCGCTCAAGTCGTTCAAGAAGAAGGTCGAGAAATCGGGCTTGCTCCAGGAGCTTCGTCGCCGGCGTCACTACGTGAAGCCCAGTGTTATGCGCCAGCTCAAGTCGGCAGCCGCCCAGCGCCGGGCGCGCTCGCGTCGCAACGCCCGTTAGGACCGGCACGGAATGGCGAAAGAGGAATCGGTCGAGCTCGAGGGAGTGGTGTCGGAAGTCCTCCCGAGCACGACATTCCGGGTAGCGTTGGACAACGGTCATGCCATTCTCGCGACGCTCGCCGGCAACATGCGTCGGTTCCGCATTCGCGTCCTGGTGGGTGATCGCGTGAAAGTCGAAGTGTCGCCCTACGACCTGACCCGCGGACGAATCACGTTCCGGCACAAGAATTAGGCGCTTCGCGCAGATGTGAGACGTGAGATGGGAGATGGGAGATAGAGCGGACACTGCCCTCCATCGGTTGGTCCCTTCCCACTTCCCCAGCGATTGCACGGTCTCCTTCGTACGGCTGTTGATACGCCGACCCGGGACCGCACATGACAACTCGTCGCGACTTTCTCACGATTGGGGCAGCAGCGCTCGCCACTTCGGCGGCCTCAACTCGCGCTTTCTCCCTCGCCCCTGAGCACCCGTTAGTCCTGCCGGCACAGGGTGACTCGCTCGCGAACGAACTCGCGCTCGAAGCCATCAGCGCAGCGAAGGACGCTGGCGCGTCCTATGCCGACGCGCGCGTCGGGCGATACCGCCGCCAACAGATCTCGACGCGCGAGCGCTCGGTCAGCGGCGTGTCCGATTCCGAATCGTTCGGCGTTGGCGTGCGGACGCTAGTGAACGGCTCCTGGGGCTTTGCCGCCACGAGCGAGATGACCCGCGACGGTGTCGTGAAGGCGGCGCGGGAGGCGGCGCGACTCTCCCGCGCCGCTCGCTCCGTGCAACGACGCCCGATAGAACTGGCGCCGGTGTCCGCCGTGAAGGGCACATGGATGACGCCGATCCGGCGGGATCCGATCGACGTCCCCATCGAGGACAAGGTTGCCCTGCTGCTCGCGACGAACGAAGCGGCGCTCAAAGTGCCGCGCGTCCGCTTTGTAACGTCCGGACTGCAGCTCAGGCGAGAGAACAAGACGCTTGCGACAACCGACGGCACCTTGATCACGCAGACTTTCGTGTTCGTCGGTCCCAGCTTCAACGCCACTGCGATCGGCGACGGCGACTTCCAGAGTTACGCCGAAGAACTGGCGCCGCGCGGCGAGGGCTGGGAGTACGTCGAGTCGCTCAACATGCCAGGAAATGCTGAGAAATGGGCATTGCTGGCGGCTGAAAAACTCGGCGCCAAATCGGTCGAAGCCGGCAGGTATGACCTCATCATCGAACCGACCAATCTCTGGCTCACCATCCACGAGTCGATCGGCCATCCGACGGAGCTCGATCGGGCGATGGGATACGAGGCCAACTACGCCGGCACGAGTTTCATCGCCCCGCCGGAGAAGCACATCGGCCAGCTCAAGTACGGGCCGGCGTTCATGAACATCCAGGGCGACCGCACGCAGGCAGGCTCGGTCTCGCGCGTGGCGTGGGATGATGAAGGCGTGCCGGCCGATTCGTGGCTGATCGTCGAGAAGGGCGTGTTCAAGGACTACCAGACGACGCGCGAGCAGGTGGCGTGGATCCAGAAGCTCACCGGCGTCAGCAAGTCACACGGCTGCTCGTACGCCGATTCGTGGCGCAGCGTGCAGTTCCAGCGGATGCCTAACGTGTCCCTGCTGCCGGGTGACCAGGACCTTTCCGCGAACGACATCATTGCCGCTACCGATCGCGGCATCGTGATCCGGAACATCGGCTCGTGGTCGATCGACCACCAGCGGTACAACTTCTCCTTCTCGGGCCAGGCGTTCTACGAGGTGCGCGGCGGCAAGATCGTCGGCATGCTGCGCGACGTCGCCTACCAGAGCAACACGCCGTACTTCTGGAACGCGATGGACATGATCGGCGGCCGGTCGTCGTATTGGCTCGGCGGAGCGTTCAACGATGGAAAGGGCGAGCCCGGGCAGTCGAACTCCGTAAGCCACGGATGTCCCCCGGCGCGTTTCAAGCAGGTCAACGTCGTCAACACCGCGAGGACCCTCTGATGAAGTCGCTCTTCGAGCCTTGGCTCTTTCAGACGGCCGACGCGCCCTTCCTGTCGCGCGACCAGGCCAAGGCACTTACCGACCGCGTGCTCGGCATGGCGAAAGCGGACGAAACCCGCGTGAGCCTGAACACCGGGTGGAGCGGCAACACGAGGTTCGCCGGCGCCGAGATTACGACATCGGGTGGAATCACCGACACGTCGTTGACCGTCTTCTCGACCGTTGGCAGACGACGAGCTTCGGCCACGACGAACGTGCTCGACGACGCGAGCCTGCGGCGAACCGTTGACCTGGCTGAACGACTGGCAAGGCTGTCGCCGGAGGATCCGGAGTTGATGCCGGAACTGGGGCCACAGCAATACATCGCGGTCAGCGGCTACGTGGACCGCACGGCGGCGCTGACGCCCGAAGCCCGTGCCGAGGCGGTGAAACGCGCGGTGGATGCCGCCCGCGAGGCCGGAAAAGCGGCGGGCGACATGTTCGTCGCCGGTTTCCTCGAGGCCAATGCCGGCGCGAACTGTCTGGCCACGAGCCGCGGGTTGTTCGCGTACCATCCGTCAACCGACGTCAACCTGGGTGTCACCGCGCGAACGCCGGACGCCACCGGTTCTGGCTGGTCGTCCGGCGGGGCACGCGACTGGAGCTTGCTCGACGCCGCCGCGTTAGGCCGCCGCGCCGCCGAAAAGGCGGTGGCAAGCCG
>CAZSNV010000066.1:0-18517 GCA_964608035.1 uncultured Gemmatimonadaceae bacterium
CCGATCGGCGAGGCGCTTCGTGTCGCGATGGACGCAACCGAGGCGCTGGTGCATGCGCACGCCCACGGCGTGGTGCATCGCGACATCAAGCCGGACAACGTGCTGCTCTCCGAGGGCCACGCCATCGTCGTGGACTTCGGCATCGCCAAGGCGGTGGGGCAGGCCCGCGAGTCGGACACACTCACCAGCGCGGGAGTATCGTTAGGTACGCCGGCGTACATGGCCCCCGAACAGGCGGCCGGCGAAGAGACCGACCATCGGGCGGACATCTACGCGATCGGGGCGCTGCTGTACGAAATGCTGGCAGGAGCACCGGCGTTCTCCGGCACGTTGCACCAGATCGTGATTGACAAGGTCGCGAAGGACGCGCCGTCGGTTGCACTGCGATGCCCTGACGCATCGCCGGCATTAGTACGGCTGGTCGCCCGCTGCCTGGCGCGCGATCCTGCCGACCGCCCGCAGTCGGCAGACGTCCTGTTAGGCGAGTTGCGCGCGCTCGCCGCACCGCTGGCGGTCGAAGGTCGCGGTCGCTCGCGCGCGATGCTGATCGCAGGCGGCGTCGTTGTCGCCGCCCTGGGTATTCTTGCCTTGTTCCTCGTCCGGGACCGGCGCGCACGATGGGTGCACCAGACGGCACTGCCCACCGTCCAGCGACTGGTCGAAGCAGACGAACTCGATTCAGCCTTTGCCCTCGCCACACTGGCGGCAGAGCGCGCTCCGAACGATTCGGCCGTCGATGTCTTCTGGCCTTTGCTGTCGCTCACGCAGACGTTCCTCAGCGAGCCATCGGGCGCCGAGGTCACCCGCTCCGCTGTGAACGACACCACGCGGTGGATTCGCGTAGGCACGACACCCACGCCGGCGGTCCGCATCCCACGAAACGCCTGGTTCTATCGCTACGCGCTGCCCGGCTATCGGACCGTGACGGTAATGGGTGCGCGCCTTGGCGGCAGTTACGTGCCCATCCCGAGTCCGGTTCTGCTGCAGCGCGTCACCGATCCCGACTCCGACATGGTGTTGCTGCGCGGGGGCCGCATGGCGGGGACGCTATTCGGACTGGCGGCCGATACTTTCGACCTCGCCGACTTCCTGATGGACAAGCTCGAGGTCACGAACCGGCAGTACAAGGCGTTCCTGGACGCGGGCGGATACACGAACCGTACGTGGTGGGATTCCACCATCACGCGCGACGGAAGAGCCATGGCATGGGACGCCGCGATCGCACTCTTCACGGATCGCACCGGCCGCCCCGGTCCCTCGTCATGGGAAGGCGGCGCGCCGCCGAATGGCGCCGAGGAACTCCCGTTAGGCGGCGTGAGCTGGTACGAGGCCCGCGCCTACGCGCGCTTTGCCGGCAAGGCGCTGCCCACCGTTCTCGAGTGGAACGCGGCGGCGATTCCCGAAGCGGCGCGCTGGGTCGTGCCGCACGGCCGCTATGAGTCGACGAGCCCGGTCCAGGGCGGCGCGGCCCGCGGGGTGAGCCCGCGTGGCGTGTACGACATGGCGGGCAACGTGCGCGAGTGGACCGTGAATACGCGCGAGGCGGGGAATCGCTACATCCTTGGCGGCGGCTGGACCGATCCGGCCTACCTGTTCTCAGAGATCTACTCCCAGCCGGAGTTCGACCGGTCGCCGATCAATGGCATCCGGCTGGTGAAGCGCATCGGTGTGGGGAAGGACCTCTCGCGCGCGAGCGCTCCCATCCCGCGCCTGACGCGCGACTTCGATACCGCGCGGCCGGTTGACGACGCGACCTTCCGCGGCTTCCTCTCCCTGTACGATTACGACCGGACGCCGCTCAACGCGCAGGTAGTCTCGCGGGATACGACGCCTCCCGATTGGGTTCGCGAAGACATCGAGTTCGACGTTCCCGGCAGCAGCGCGCGCATGCTGGCCGTACTGTTCCTGCCGAAACGCGTGCGGCCGCCGTACCAGACTGTGGTGGTCTGGCCCGCGGGAGACGCCTTCATCCTCCGCGATCGCCGGAACCTGTCGATGTCGTATATGGACTTCTTCGTGCGCAGCGGCCGGGCCTTGCTCCACCCGATCTACGAACACACGTACGGGCGCGGGAGCAGCATGCAGGGGGACGCCGTCACCGCGACGATCGAACATCGCGACCAGATGGTGCGCTGGACCACGGAGATGCGGCGCTCGATCGACTACGTCGCGACTCGTGCCGAGATCGACACCACACGACTCGGCTTCATCGGCACGAGCTGGGGCGCACGGATCGCGGGTGTAGTACTGGCGATCGAGCCGCGGTTCCGTACCGCCGTACTGAACGTCGCCGGGATCGGCGCGCCCGCTCGGCGCCCGGAAGAAGACGCTGTGAACTTCCTCCCGCGCATCCGCATCCCCGTGCTCGTGCTCAGCGGCCGGTTCGACAGCGTATTCCCGTACGAGACATCGCAGAAACCGTTCATGCGACTGCTGGGAACGCCCCCAGCGGACAAGAAGCAGATCCTCTTCGATGGCGGGCACTTTCTCCCGCGCACGAACATGGTGGCCGAGTCACTCAAGTGGCTCGACCAGTATTTCGGGCCGGTGGCGAGACCATGACGCTTGCTTCTGCGGCGGAACGGCTTGGCGCGGCCCTGACCGAGCGGTATCGCATCGAGCGTGAGCTGGGGCAGGGCGGCATGGCGACCGTCTATCTCGCGCACGACATCAAGCACGACCGCAAGGTCGCGATCAAGGTCCTGCGACCGGAACTTGCCGCGACGCTAGGCCACGACCGGTTCCTTCGTGAAATCACCACGACCGCCAACCTCCGCCACCCGCACATCCTCCCGCTCTACGACTCGGGTGAAGCGGACGGGTTCCTGTTCTACGCGATGCCGTTCGTCGAGGGCGAGTCGCTGCGCGACCGCCTGACGCGTGACAAGCAGCTGCCTGTCGACGATGCGCTGCAGATCGCACGCGAGGTTGCCGACGCGCTCAGCTATGCGCACGGGCGCGGCGTCATCCACCGCGACATCAAGCCGGAGAACATCCTGCTCGAGAGCGGCCACGCGGTCGTCGCGGATTTCGGCATCGCGCGCGCGGTTCGCGCCGCAGGCGCTTCCTCACTGACGCAGGCGGGGATGGCGATCGGAACTCCGGCCTACATGAGCCCCGAACAGGCGGCGGGTGAATCGGATCTCGACGCACGCAGCGACCTGTATGCGCTCGGGTGCGTCACGTATGAAATGCTCGCCGGCCAGCCGCCCTTCACTGGCGCGACGGTCGCGAGTCTCATCCACCAGCACCTTGCCGTCGAACCGCATCCGGTGACGCAGATGCGTAGCGCGGTGCCCGCCGGCGTTTCGGCGACTGTGCAGCGCGCGTTGGCAAAGAACCCCGCGGATCGGTTTGCGAGCCTCAGCGAGTTTTCCGCAGCGCTTCGGGTCGATGCGCGATCCGGACCTGTGCCTGTTCCCCGTCGCAGAGTCGTGGGGATGATCGCGGCGGCAGCCGCACTCGCGGTCGCGATCGTTGCCTGGATCAGTATGCGCGATGCGCGCAGCGATACAGGACTCGATCCCGATGTCATCGCGGTGCTGCCCTTTCGTGTCGGTGGTCCCGGCATCGACTACCTGCGCGAGTCGATGCTTGATCTGCTTCAGGCGCGCCTCGGTGGCGGCACCGGGCCACGAACGGTCGAGCCTCGCACATTGCTCGCGGCCTGGCGACGCGCGGCCGGCAGCGACACGGAAGATCTCTCGGAAGAAGCGTCGCGTGCACTCGCCACTGAACTTGGAGCAGGTCGCGTGCTCCTCGGTAGCGCCATCGCCACGCCGACCGAGCTCACGCTCAGCGGCACACTCGTCAGGGTCGCCGACGGTACGACCTTGGCCCGCGAGTCTGTCGCGGGAGCCCCGGACAGCATCGCCGTCCTCGTCAATCGGCTCACCGCCGCCCTGCTGATCGGCGAAGCCGGTGAGGACAGCGAGCGGAGAGGAGGTCTCGGCGCCGCACCGCTAAAGGCATTGCAGGACTACCTCGCCGCAAGAAAGGCATACCGGCGCGGGGACTACTTCGGCGCGATGGATCTGTATGGCCGCGCACTCAACCGTGACTCGACATTTGCCGACGCGGCGTTCGGCATGGTCACAACCAACGCCTGGATCGGAAATGTCTTCACGACCGCCGGATTCCAGGTTATCGCCCGCCTCTGGCGGATGCGTGATCGATTAACTGCGCGCGATCGTGACCTCTTCCTTGCCATGCCGATGGTTGGCCCGAGCTATCCGCAGCCGTCGTCCCGCGCAGTCATCCTTGCCCAGGCGGAGCGCGCCGCCAATGCGGCATTGGACAGCCCCGAGCCCTGGATGCTGCTCGGGCAGCTCCTGTCCCGCTATGGCGCCGTCGCCAGCCGGAACGACTGGGCTGCGCTCTCAGCGGAGGCCCTCGATCGCGCTATCACCCTCGATTCGAGCTTCACCACCGCGGTCAGTGAACGAATCTTCACCGCGATGCTCGCCGGCGATCGCGACAATACCGTCCGGCTCGCGCGTCTGCTCGAGGCGCGGGTGACGGCCGGATTCACCGATGACTACATGCTCTGGGCGGCGGCGACGACGCTTGGGGACAGCGTCGCTGCGCGCCGCTGGCGAGATCGGACCGAAGGTCTGACGCACGCAGACGTCATGCAGAAGCGCCTCAAACTGGCGCTGCACAGCGCGGCGTTTGCGCTCCCCCTCGACGATGCTCGTCAGGCAATGCTCGCATTCGAGCGCGACGCGACGACCGGGGCTGAACGCCGCGGCGCGAGCCTGGGAGATGTCGCGCTGCGCTTTGCAAGCGGCTCCGAGCTTCCTTCCGACCTGTCCTTCGGGGAAATCTACGGCCCCGGATATGCGATCAGCCTCGTTCAGCAGGGTGTGATCGACGACGGCTATCGGGCACTCGCGCGCGGTCTGTTGGCGCGGGAGGAAGCTGGGGGACTGCGGTTGCAAACGGAACGTGGGCCGATGCGGTGGCCCACATTCCAGTCGTGCTTCGGCCAGTTGTACCGGATCACCATCGGTGACACGAGCGGCACCGGCGACGCCATTCGCCAGCTGCGTGCATTCGCGCGGCGTGAGCCACCACCACTGCCCCGCGATCAGTGGCTGGGCATCGACCATGAGCTCTGCCCACTCCTGCTCGAGGTCCTGGTGGAGGGTCCGCCACCTGTTGGGCAGCCTTGGCGCCGGCTCGATCACCTCGACTCGCTGATGCACGACGGACCTCAGGGGTTCTCCGAGGTGGTGGTCACCGGTCCGACGGCGTTCGCCAACCTGACCATTGCACGGCTGCGCGAGGCGCAGGGCGACCACGCCGCTGCTCTTGCGGCCATTCGGCGTCGCGAGGTCGATTACTTCCCGGCTTATCTCTGGAGCCTGCCTACGTTCCTTCGTCAGGAGGGCCGATTGGCGGCGCTCGTCGGCGACACGACGGGCGCGCTGCGCGCCTATGACAAGTACCTCACCCTGAGAACTGACCCGATGGCAGTCCTGCGACCGCAACGGGATTCGGTACGCGCCGAGCGCACGGCGCTCATCTCCCGTTAGGCGTCGATGACTCCAGGCCTGATTCGGATCAGCGTCGGCGACATGGAGTTCGGTGCGAGGCTCGAGCGTGAGCGCGCGCCCGCGACCGTGGCGGCCCTCCTGCGCCTGCTCCCGCTCTCCGCTTCGCTCCTGCAGGCGCGTTGGAGTGGTGAGGCTGCCTGGATGCCGTTAGGCAGCCTCGATATTGGCGTCGGCGCCGAGAATGATACACAGCGCCCGGCGCCGGGGCAGATCCTGCTCCATCCGAGGGGGATCAGCGAAACCGAGATCCTGATTCCGTACGGACAGACGGTCTTTGCCAGCAAGGCCGGGCCCCTCCGCGGTAACCACGTGATGACCATCGTGGAGGGCGAGGAGCAGCTGGCCGAGCTGGGGCGGCGGGTGGTGTGGGATGGAGCTCAGCCAATCCGCCTCGAGGCGCTGTCGGGCTGACGGTGTCACGATCGCGAGTAACGCGACCCGAGCATCGTTACGCGAACCACGAGTCCACAGCCGGACGACATTGACGTAAGTCGTTCCTGGTCCGCACGTTCGTGTTGAACCGGTGGCGGTCCGTTCCTTGTAATGGGCCGGGCAGACCCGCCCAATGCACCGCCACCGGAGACCAGCCATGCGATTCATTCTTCCTGCACTCGCGCTACTCGGCGTTGCCGCGGCCTCACAGGCCAGGCAATCCTCGAACGGCATCACGGTCACGCCGTTCAGCGACTTCCGCGACCAGACGGGCTACGACGGCGCCGAGTCGCCTAACGGGAAATTCTTCGCGACGGCAGACCTGGCCGACAACTACGTGTTCTTCAACCGGTCGACGGGGCGGTGGACGACCGACAGCACTCTCAAGCCGTGGCAGATGCACTGGTCTCCCGACGGCCGCTTCCTTTCATTCACGCGCTCGCTCCCGGGGACACGCGACCGGTACGTTTGGGTCGTTCCCATGGACACGGTTACGGGAAAGCGCAGCGGCACACCGCGGCGGATCTCCATGCGCAAGGGGGCCTGGAGCGAGTGGTCACCTGACGGTCGCCGGATCGCGTTTGTGTCCGAGGACTCAGGAGTCACCAGGGTCGTTGCGGTCCCCTTCAACGGCGGCGATGAAGAGATCCTCTTCGAGACTCGCGGCCCGATTGGCCCGCCTAACTACAAACGGCTGACCTGGTCGCCTGATGGTGCGTACATCCTGATTCCCGGCGCGCACACTCACTGGTCCCGTCTCAACGTCAAGACGCGACAGCTGGACTCCCTCGGTCTCGCCGCGATGGGCGTGATCGGCTATTCGCGTGACGGGACGCGCATCGCCCAATTCAATTATCAACAGAAAATCATCGTGATCTCGTCGGCCGCCAACGGGCGGGAACTGCAGCGACTGGACCTGCCGCAGCGCGTGTTCCCGACGGGCTGGTCCGCGACCGTGCCTAACGCCCTCACCGGACTGCACAACCCGATTCCAGGAGATGTCCAGCGTGCGTCGCTTCCCGACGGTGCGCTTTCGACCGTGGTTCCAGTCTCGGATGAAGTCGGCGGCGCGAGGCAGTCACCCGACGGGCGCCAGCTGGCGTTCCAACGGTTCGGACTGACGTCCAGCCAGCTCTTCGTCTCGGGCGTCGACGGGTCAAACGTGCGCAGCATCGCGAGCGGTGTGTCAATCCGATCCGTCCAATGGTCTCCGGACGGAAAGCAGATTGCCTACCTCACAACCGGCATTGCAAGAGGTCTGCATGTTGCGGACGTAGCGGAGGGCACAAACCGCGAATTGGTGAACGCCGGAGCCGGAACCGACTTCGGGAGCAACATTGGCTGGCGGGGCGACGGCCAGGCCATCCGTTACGTCTGGTGGCCGCGTGGGGGCAACGTTGCCGCCAGGGAAGCGCGGGAAGTCTCGCTGGCCGGTGAGCCGCGCGTCATGGCCAGGCTTCCCGTCGTCGCCGCCGATCTCAGCACCCCTCGTCAATCAACGCCGCACTTCATCAACGATACGTTGGCACTCCTGAAGAGTGGGGCTGGAGTCACCGCCGTAAACCTTCGCACAGGGGCGACGCGATCCCTGTATGCTGGTAACACGCGAAGTCTCGACGATTTCGGTCTCTCACCGGACGGCCAGTGGATTGCCTTCCCGATATGGAACGGAGAAAACTCCGTGCCGCTGATCCTTTCCTTGACGACAGGCGAGCAGCGTCGCATTCCGTACACGCTCGGGGCCGAGCTCGGAGAAATGGACTTCCACCCCGATGGGCGTCATCTCGTCGCAACCGCGTGCACCCAGTGCAACGACGACGAGCGGTGGGATGTGGTACTCCTGCCGGTCAACGGCGACCCAACGCGCGTCCTTACGTCGAGCAAGCGAGACTACCGCTCGTTCCATAGCTTGTCGGTGGCGCCCGACGGACGTAGCGTCATCTTCTCGAGTGACAAGTCATGGAACATGCGTCTTGTCACCGTCACCTTGCCGGCGCGCTAGTGCCCCCTCAACGCGTGCTCATCGTCGATGACGACGAGGCGATCCGGATCTCCGCCCGCGAATGCCTGACGAGGCGGGATCGCGAGCTCCGGGTCGCCGCGAGCGCGGCGGAGGCATTGCGCGAGGTTGATCAGTGGCGCCCCGACGTGGTGCTCAGTGATGTCCGCATGCCGGGCCTCGACGGGCTGGAACTGCTTGAGATCCTCCGCGAACGGATGCCGGCGACAGACGTGATCATGATGACGGCGTTCGACGACATGCCAACCGTGGTGTCTGCGATGCGCGCTGGCGCGGTGGAGTTCCTGGTCAAGCCGCTCGACCTTCATGAGCTGCGCCGCGCAATCGATCGACTCTTTTCGGATCGTGCCGAGCGGCCGAACGGCGACGCCGAGCCTGACGAGACTCCCGCGCGCCTCGACGTGCTTTTGGGGCGCGACCCGCGAATGATCCGCGTGTTCAAGCTGATCGGCCAGGCGGCCGCCGTGCAGACGACAGTGCTGGTTCGTGGCGAAAGCGGTACAGGGAAGGAACTCGTCGCGCGAGCCATTCACGACAATTCGGCGCACCATGCGCAACCGTTTGTGCCCGTCAACTGCGCCGCGCTGCCGCCCACCTTGCTCGAATCCGAGCTGTTCGGCCACACGAAGGGCGCGTTCACGGGCGCGTCGAACGATCATCGTGGCCGATTTGCCGTCGCCGGATCCGGGACAATCTTTCTGGACGAGATTGGCGACACGTCGCCGGACTTTCAGACCAAGCTGCTCCGCGTGTTGCAGGACCGCACGTATCAGCCAGTGGGTTCGGAGCGGACGGAGCGCACGAACGCTCGGGTGATCGCCGCGACGCACCGTTCGCTCGAGTCGATGGTTGAGACGGGCGATTTCCGCCAGGATCTCTACTACCGTCTTCGCGTGATGGAGATCGAGCTGCCGGCATTGCGGGATCGCGCCGGTGACATTCCCGCTCTCGCGAAACTGCTGGTTGCCCGAGCCTGCCGCGCGATGCAGCTCGACCCGATCGCTATTTCCGACGAAGCGCTGCGCACGCTCAGCGCGCATTCATGGCCGGGCAACGTGCGTGAGCTGGAGAACTGCCTGGTGCGCGCCGTCGTGCAGGCGCGAGGTGGCGTTATCCGGTCCGAATATCTGGAGATCCTTCCGGTTGCCAACGGGCAACAGGAGTCATTCCTGTCGCTCGAGGAGAGCGAACGAGCGCACATCACGCGCGTCTTCGCCGGCACGGGACGCCAGAAGAACCGCACGGCGGAGATCCTCGGCGTGTCGCGTCCCAGGCTCGACCGGTTGCTCGACAAGTACGGGATCGCCTAACGTGGACCCCTCCATGGGCCGGCGCATCGTCCTGATCGTGCTCTTCGGCGCGGTGCTGCCACTCGCGCTGGTTGGCTTGTGGACCACGCGCGCAGCCTCGCGCAGCGGGCGCGATCTTCTCCGGTCGCAGCTCGAGGGGCAGCTCGTCCGCACCGTTCAGGAAGTCGTCGCGCGCTGGGAACAACACAAGGGTGACTTGCTCATGCTCGGCGAGAGTGAACCGGCTCGCGTCGCGTTACGCGATGCCACGATCGCCGAGGCGCCGTCATTCGTGCGTCAGTCATTTTCGGGCATGACCGCTTTCAACACCGTGACGGCCCGGGATCGCAACGACCGTGTTCGCTGGTCATTGGAGGGCGCTGGACTCGCAGGCGCGGTACGGGCCGACCCTCAGGTGCGCGGCATTCCGGTGCGCGTCGCGCTCACCGACCTTTCGTCAGGCGATACGATCGGATCCATCGAGGCATCGCTGCGAGTCGCGGCCCTGCTGCAATCGTCGGTTCTGGTGGCGTCAGTCGCTGGACCGCTCACGGCGGTGTTCGACGGGGATCGGCCGCTGGTCGTGCCATCGGGAGCAGACGAGCGTTTGTTTCGAGACGATCGGTTCGAGTGGAGCGGTCATCGCTGGCTGGCCGTTCGTCGGTCCATTCCGGAGTTGGGGATTGACCTGGTGCTGGCCGGCGCGCTAACGCCCTACGAGGAGCCTTTCGAGCGCTCGGCGACGCGTGGTGCGCTGGCGCTGCTCGTGGCGGCGAGCGCGGTGGTCATCGTGATCGTGATGGCGACGCGCCGGATGTCGCGTGACGTCGAGCGGCAACTGGCGCAGCGTGAGGCACTTGCCGCCGTCGGTGAGTTCGCCAGCGAGCTGGCTCACGAAGTCCGCAATCCGCTCACGGCGATCCGTCTCGACCTTCAGCGGGTGGAGGAGTCGGCAAGTGATGCGGCGGTGGTTCGTAGCATAGTGCCTCGGGTGCTACAGCAGATCGAGCGAATGGATCGCGCCGTCCGCGGTGCGCTACGCGTCACCCGGAGCGGCTCATTGAATCCGACTTCGGTGGAACTGCGTGATGTCCTCGATGCCGCATGTCGTTCCGCGACGCCGGAATTCGCCAGGCGCGGAGCGTCGCTCACCGTAGAACTGCCCGCGACCGGCGTTCAGCTCGACGGGGATCCCGGGGCGCTGGAGCAGATGTTCCTGAACCTGCTTATCAATGCTGCGCAGGCACTCGCGCCTGAAGGCAACGCGCGCGTGGGCGCCGAACGGCGCAACGGCACGGTGCACGTGACCATTACAGACAATGGCGTGGGTATGACGGCGCAGCAGCTCCGGAACGCGACCGAGCCCTATCGGTCGTCCCGCCGGGACGGCACCGGGCTGGGACTCAAGATCGCCCGCCGGATTGTGGCCAGTCACAATGGAACACTGGAGCTGGTGAGCGCGCCCGGCGAAGGGACAACGGTGCGAATCTCGTTACCCCTTACCTGACCTGTCGAACGGAGGCGATGGGTGGTGTGGGATGGCGCTCAACCAATCCGCCTCGAGGCACCGTGAATGGTCGGGCTGACCATTGAGTCTGCCGGACGGTAAATTGGCGCAACCCTGCACCGAGGCGATCAAGGATCAATGACGACCGTTGAACGCCTGTCGTCTGCACTCGCCGACCGTTACCGCATTGAGCGTGAGCTCGGGCAGGGCGGGATGGCGACAGTGTACCTGGCGGAGGATCTGAAGCACAAGCGGAAGGTCGCGCTCAAGGTCCTGAAGCCGGAACTGGCCGCCGTGTTAGGCGCTGACCGTTTCGTGCAGGAGATCACGACGACGGCGGCGCTACAGCACCCGCATATCCTGCCGCTCTTCGATTCGGGGACCGCGGACGGGTTCCTGTACTACGTGATGCCCTTCATCCAGGGCGAGACGCTGCGCGACAAGCTCAATCGCGAGACGCAGCTGGGCGTGGACGAGGCGGTGAAGATCGCGACCGAGGTTGCCGACGCCCTGCACTATGCACACACGCAGGGCGTGATCCACCGGGACATCAAGCCGGAGAACATCCTGCTGGCCAACGGCCGGCCGATGGTGGCCGACTTCGGAATCGCGCTGGCAGTGAGTGCCGCCGCCGGTGGGCGGATGACGGAGACGGGACTCTCGCTGGGAACTCCGCACTACATGTCACCCGAGCAGGCGACGGCGGACAAGGAAATCACTGGACGCTCCGACGTCTACTCGCTCGCTTCCGTGCTGTATGAAATGCTCGCTGGCCAGCCGCCGCACCTCGGCGGCTCGGCGCAGCAGATCATCATGAAGATCATCGCCGAGTCGCCACAGAACGTCACGGCGCTCAGGAAGTCGGTACCGCCTAACGTTGCCACCGCGATCGCCAAGGCCCTCGAAAAACTCCCCGCCGATCGGTTTCAGAGCGCGCAGGCGTTCGCCGAGGCGTTGAAGAACCCGGCGTTCACGACGGCGACGGCGCTCACCGCGACCGGTGCCGCCGCCGACGGCCGATGGAAGCAACGCGCCGCCTTTCCACTCGCTTTCACCTCGATGGCGCTGCTTGTCGCGGCCGGTTGGGGATGGCTTCGGCCCGAGCCGGCGGTGCCGGTCACACGCTTCGACCTCGATCCGGGCGCGGCGATGCCAACCCCGGGTAGCGACATCGTGATTTCACCGGATGGTTCGCTGCTCGCATTCGCGGGTGTCGTCGGCAACGACCCGACGGCGCTCTACGTGCGTCGGCTCGATGGCGATCCCAATTTTCGAAAGGTCCCCGGAACGGACGGCGCGAACACCGCGTCACCTGCGTTTTCGCCCGACAGCCGGTCGCTTGCATTCCGCCGACTCAACAACGCACTGGTCAGGTTGGACCTCAGCGGTGCCGGCGCGACGGTCATCGCGAATCTCGGTACCGAGATCGGCACGTACCTGCACTGGGGTACACCCGACCAGATCGTGTATTCCGGCGGACCGCAGGGATTGTTTCGAGTGGCGGTCGCCGGAGGAACGCCGGAGTTTCTGCGCAAGACGGCTGGAGCGCAGCGCCATTCTTTCCTGCTGCCCGACGGGTCGGGCGTCTTGTACAGCACGGGCGCGCAAGGTGTGATGGTCCTCGACTTCGCGACCGATTCCGCCACGCTGCTCGTGCCGAATGCGGTCCATCCGACGTACGTGGCGACTGGACACCTCCTCTACATCGCGGAGGACGGCGGCCTCTTTGCGATCCCCTTCAACCTCGGAAGCCACCGGATCACAGGGGCAGCGGTGAAATTGCTGGACCGCGTAGCGGCGGGCACCGGCCAGAGAGGCTATTCCGTGTCGCAGCTTGGCACCCTTGTCTATCACGAGGGAGTAAGCGCGTTCACTGGCGAGGCGGGCCTGCCGAATGTGCTCGCCATCGTCGACATCAATGGCGCGGCCCGACCCATTGAGTTGCCCGCAGGATCACGCGTGATGCCACGCTTTTCTCCGACGGGTGATCGCATCGCCTACGTGAACCGGAGCAACCGGGGCGGTGTTGCACGAGACATCCATGTTCTCGACGTCACCGCAGGTACCGATACCCGCCTCACGTTCGCGGGAGATAACCTGGATCCAATCTGGTCACCCGATGGAAGAGAGATCCTGTTTACCAGGAGCGACAACATTGGAGGTGACAGCAGAGATTTGTTCATCAAACCGGCGGATAACAGCAGCGCGGAGCGGAGCGTCCTCGCGATGCCCGGGTGGCAGTCGCCCAACGCCTGGTTGCAAGACGGCACCATTCTCTTCAGTTCAGCGGCGCAGGGTGGACTCTTCAAGCTCTTCAGCGTCAAGGACAGCGCCGCACCCAGGGCGTTTCTCGAAGGGCCAACCTATGAGCGGGACATCTCGCTCTCGCCGGACGGCAAGTACGCCGTGTACGGGTCGTCCAATGATGGCCAGGTCAGCATCTGGATTGCCGACTATCCGGCCGCGAAGGGGAGATGGCAAGTTGCTCCAATGCTCGGCGTGGCCCCACGATGGTCGCGCGATGGATACGTCTACTTCTGGAAGACCGCATCGGCGGCAATGGACTCACTCTTCCGGGCGCGTGTGGACCTGTCCCCGACCGTGGTCGTGCGGGCGGCTGAGTTCGTACTCGCGCTGCCGGTCTCGCAATCGACGCGCAATTGGGACCTTCACCCGGACGGCAAGCGTTTCGTGACTGCGATTCGGGAGGCACCTAACGCTGGAGCTGCGACGTCACGGTATCTCATCGCGCTCAACTGGTTCGCCGAATTGAAGCGACTCACGGAGCGCCAGTGATCAGCGATCGCCTCAAAAACGCGTTAGCCGACGGGTATCGCATCGAATCGTGACACCGGTGAATCGCCCCGGGCCCAGCCCGTAATAGTGATTGTGAACTGGGTCGCGGAACGCAGGAAGACGGTGCGTCGGTAGCACAGGTGCCTAACGCGACGTGTCGCCGCGCGGCACGGGCGGCGGGGTCCCGTCAAACATCAGGCGCTCCACCCGAACCGCACGCGCCACGCGCCGAACGGTGGCCATCACGGAGTCGCCCGCGGTGAAGTCCCTCCGTTCCGAGAAAAGACTCGCCAGCTCACCGCCCGCGACCAGGTAGGAGAACGCGATGCTGACCGAAGGCCGGTCAATCCAGTCGTTGCGTTTCACGATCGCGGCGGGACCGGCGAAGTCAGCCCACAAGGCGCGTGTCCGCGGAATGTCGAGCCATCCACTGCCGGGCACATACACCGTATCGCGCGAGGCGACCGGCGCCGGGACAACTTTCCGTGCCAGGCCCTGCGACAGCAGGTTGTTTCCGAGTCCGAGCATCTCACCATACCCGCCGGCGGTGCGACTGATGTAGACCGGCCGCTGCGGCCAGGTGTCGGCGATCATGCGAAGCACGAGCAGGTCGGCGCGCTCGAGGATGCCGCCGCCTCGTGTCTGCGGCAACATGCGCGGATCGATCCTGATGTCGAGCCCCTTGGCCTGGAATCGCAGCGGCTGAGGGACGAGCATGTACGGCGGGATTGAGTCGGCCTCATCGAGCGTCAGGTGAAGCGGTGGTCCACTCGGCTTCGGCCAGGTTCCGTCTCGATACACAGCGGGTCCACGCTTCGGGTCATACGTGTGGATCGGGCGGCGAATCATCCCGCGCGCGAACCAGTCCGTGTTCATGAGGGACGTCACTGCGACGGTCACGTCGCGCCGCACTCCCTCCACCTCCTGCGCGTACCAGAGCGGAAAGGTGTCGTTGTCTCCCGCGGTGACGAGCACTCCGTACGGTTCAACGGAGTTCAGAAGGTCGGCTGCAAAGGATGACGTGACCTGATCATTCTTGCGTGAAGCGGCCGACCAGTTTCCCGCCAGGGGAACGGCAGCAAGCAGCAGCACCGGCGCGGCCGCCGCGAGGCGACGCCGCGACAGACTGGTGAGCGACGACTCCCGACTGCCTGACGAGGCCAGCGACCGCCAGAACCACACCAGCCCGAGTCCGGCCCATACTCCCCAGGCCGAGAAACTCCAGAGGAAGAAGTAGTCGCGGTCACGAACCTCGCGTTCAACCACCAGCTGCGGCGACTGGGACGCGCCGTACCGGAAATTCAGGTAGTAGATGAGGACGACGGTCATCGACAGCATCAGCGGCCCGAAGTACCAGAACCCTCTCCGGTCGTGCCGGTAGTGCTGCACGCTGCCTGCCAAGGCCAGCATGAAGAACAGCGCCGCCAGTACGTCCTGGAGCCGCACATCGCCGCGTTCTTTGCGGAGGTCACTCGTGTGGGCCACGACGTCTGTTTGGGCGTGAGGGTCGCGCCACCACTGCCACTTGAAGTAGAGCCACCACATGCCGAGCTGCGCGGAGAACGGCGCTTGCCGTTCGGACAACGTCGGCTTGCCGTATTGGCCGCGGTTGAAGTTGTACCGGAAGGCCTCCCACGTTTCCGTCGAGAACGTGCAGGAGAAGGTGAGTCCCTGCCGGCAGGCCGTCGGCTCCCCTTCATTGATTGGCGGGTTGAACGCGCTGCGGATGGGCTGCGTCGCGAACGGTGCGAGCCCCACGAGTATCAACGCGGCCGACCCAAGGAGCAGGCGCCAGCGCAGCAGGTGGCGCGGCCGCGTGAGCAACACAATCAGCGCCACCGCTGGCAGCGGGAGCATTCCCGCCATGTGATTCGCATACCCGAGTCCGAGCAGGTAGGCGACCAGCAGAAGCAACCGGTCGGCGCGCGCGCCATCGGGCTGGTCGGACCAGCGCAGCATGAGCCACGAAACGATGGCGATGCCGGCGAGCGACACCGTGTACACCTTTTCATTCACGACCGACTGATGCCACACGGTGAACGCAGTGGCGCCGATCAGCGTGGAGAGTCCGGCGGCAATGCGGGAGGTTGCCGGGCCAAGGCTGGCCCTGACGGCGACCCGGCGGGCGACGAGGTACCAGACGGCGGCCGCGACCGCACTCGACACCGCCGCCAGCACGTTGATGCGCATCGCGACGTTAGGCGCGATGGGAAGGATCGAAAACACGCGACCGATGATGATAAACAGCGGGTTGCCCGGCGGGTGCGGGAGACCGAAGGTGTAGGCTGCGGCGATGTACTCGCTGGCGTCCCACATCGCCGTCGTCGGCGACAAGGTGAGCACGTAGAGCGCGAGCACGGCGGCACCGGCCAGGATCGCCTCGCGGTATGGCGGCGTGTCATCGGTTGCGCTGCTACCCGTGAGCAGGGCCCACGGAATCGCCACGAGGAAGCCCGCGGCGAGGAGGATCGCCGACACGCTGATCCCACCTCGAACCAGGTCGAGGAAGCCCGCGCCGAGAACGATCACCGGCACGACCCACGACCAGCGTGACAAATTTTTGTCTCTCATGGCTACATGAAATCAGAGTAGTTGTCGGTGAGGTCAGGAACGTGGCCGAGTCGCGGGAGCGGTCGGACCCCGGGCGAGTGCATAACGAGCCCAGGCGCGGACGGCGGGGTCTGGGTCGTGGCGTGCCGCAGAGCGCGCGACGTCGACCGAGTCGGCCCGCTGTGCGAGACGCACCACCGCCCAGGCGCGGGATTCCCAGCGCGTCTCACGCATCAGCGACGTGAGCACCTGACGCGTCGGCGCCAGTCGCGCCGTCGCCAGCGGGCCGACGATCGCCGCGGTCAATGCCACGGTGCAGAGCACGGCACGCCGCCCGGGAACGGCGACGTGACGCCGCGTATCGGTGACCGCGGCCAGCCGCGCGCGAAGGTTGCCAGGGTGCACGAGCGCCATGGCCGCCTGCGCATGATCGTGAGCGCCAGGAGCCGACGCCCCGAGCCATTCGGCGTAGTCGCTCACACGAATTCCGCTCAACAACACGCGATCGTCGGACGCTTCCTCGGCGTCGGCCTCGAGGCGTCTCGCCAGCCACCAGACACCCGGATGGAACCAGAACAGCGCGCAGGCAATTCGCGATGCCAGGCGCATCGCCGCGTCGTGGGCGCCGACGTGTGCGAGCTCGTGCCGCAGGACTGCCTGTAACCGGTTGGCTGGCCACCGGAGCGCCGCGGTCGGCAGGAGAACGATTGGACGCCAGACGCCCCACGTGACCGGAACCGACACGTGCCTCGAAGCGACGAGTCGCACTCTGGCGGTGGAAACGCTGACGGCGTTGCCGGCTTCCCGCATTCGCGCCTGCCAGAGCGGTCCCGTAAGGCACACTGCGCGGCGTCGTGCGAGCACGAGCCGACCGCGTGCCACAAACGTACGCAGGAGAATGAACGCGACGCCGGTCCAGTACAGGACGAGCAGGCCGCGAATCGCAACGGAAACCGGTGGCGCCAGGTCACCGGCACTGCCCCAGCTCCGGCGGCAGGTTGAGCTGGATCGTGCCTAACGCGACGAGGGGCCGGGCGAGCAGTTCCGGCAGGACCCACGCCATCCACTGCCACGGCACGAAGCGACCGGCGTAGATGGCGAGCAGGCCTGCCACTGTGCAGCGCCAAATCAGCGCGCGCGTGCCGGCGTTCGATGGCCGAAGGAAGAGGAACGTGACCAGGGCCGCGAGCACCGGCACCGTCGCGACCAGCGAAACGCTGTACACGTCCCCCACAGCGCGCACGCTGTCCGCGGGAGTGAAGAAGGTGGCCGGCGATGCGGACATGACTCGTCAGCGTCCTTCGGCGCGGAGACGCTTGACCACAGTGGAGAGTGCGTCACGCTCGCCCGCGGTGAGCGGCTGGTCGCCGTCGTCGAGCAGGGCCGCGACCGCCGCCGCCCGCGAGCCGCCAAAGAAGGTGCTGAGCAGATGGCTGACGGCGGATCGCTGCGCCACGCTTCGAGGCGTGGTAGGAACGTACACGTGCCGGGGCCCGTCCTTGGTGTGCCGGAGCTGTCCCTTGGACTCGAGGATGCGGAGCAGCGTGCGCACCGCGGCCGGATGCGGCGGATCGTGGAGCTCCTCGCGGATCTGCCGCGAAGTCGCTCCGCCAAGGCGATAGACCACATCCATGATCTCGCGTTCACGCCGCGCGAGTGCGGGCTGCTGTCGGGCCATGGGACAAAAACTTATCTCAGTCGCATGAAGAAGGCAACTGCGATCGCGGTCCAGTCCAGCAGACAGCATCTTTATCGGCTGTGACCACCCCAGCCGAACGCCTGAGCGCTGCCCTCGCCGATCGCTACCGCATCGAGCGGGAGCTCGGGCAGGGCGGGATGGCGACCGTGTACCTTGCCGAGGATCTGAAGCACAAGCGGAAGGTTGCGCTCAAGGTCCTGAAGCCGGAACTGGCCGCCGTGTTAGGCGCTGACCGCTTCGTGCAGGAAATCACGACGACGGCGGCGCTTCAGCACCCGCATATCCTGCCGCTCTTCGATTCGGGGACTGCTGACGGGTTCCTGTACTACGTCATGCCCTTCATTGAAGGGGAAACGCTGCGGGACAAGCTGAACCGCGAGACCCAGCTCGGCGTCGACGAGGCCGTGCGGATCGCGCGCGAAGTGGCCGACGCATTGCACTACGCGCATCGGCATGGGGTCATCCACCGCGACATCAAGCCGGAGAACATTCTGCTGCACGATGGCCGGCCAATGGTCGCCGACTTCGGGATCGCTCTGGCCGTGAGTGCCGCGGCGGGCGGGCGGATGACCGAAACGGGACTCTCGTTAGGGACGCCGCACTACATGTCGCCCGAGCAGGCGACGGCCGAGAAGGAGATCTCGGCGCGGTCGGACGTGTATTCAC
>CAZSNV010000067.1:0-18499 GCA_964608035.1 uncultured Gemmatimonadaceae bacterium
TCGCCGACCAGGTAGGCCTGGACGCATTTGGCATCGGTGAGCATCACCGCAAGGAGTACCTCGACTCGGCGCCGGCGATGATTCTCGCTGCCGCCGCGTCGCGAACGAACCGCATCCGTCTGACCAGCGCCGTGGCCGTGCTGAGCGCTATCGACCCCGTCCGCCTGTTTCAACAGTTCGCAACGCTCGATCTGCTGTCGCAGGGCCGCGCCGAGATGGTTGTGGGTCGGGGCTCGTTCATCGACGCGTTCCCGCTCTTCGGGCTGAACCTCGACGACTACGACAAGCTATTCGCGGAGAACCTCGACCTGCTGCTCACTGTCCGTGATAATGAGCACGTGAACTGGTCGGGGAGGCACGGCTTCCGACCACCGTTGACCGGCCAGGGTGTCTATCCAAGGCCCGTGCAGAATCCGCTGCCCATCTGGGTCGGTGTGGGTGGCACGCCCCACTCATTCGAGCGCGCGGGCGCGCTCGGGCTGCCCTTGATGGTCGCCATCATCGGCGGTGAGACGCGGCGTTTCCGTCCGCTCGTCGATTTATATACGGAAGCGGGCGAACGATTCGGGCATGCACCGGAGCAGTTGAAGGTCGGCATGCACTCCCTTGGCTTCGTGGCGGCCACGTCGAAGGAGGCCGCGGACGACTTCTATCCTGGCTTCGCCAAGGCGATCGGTAGCGTGGCCAAGGAGCGCCGATTTGGCGAAATGACGCGCGACCGATTCGACGCGCAGTTGGGGCAGTTCGGCGCCTTGCTGATTGGCGAGCCGGATGAAGTCACCGAGAAGGTCATTCGACACAGCGAAGCGCTGGGCGGACTCTCGCGCGTCAATTTTCAGATGAACGCGTCTTCGCTGCCCCACGCGAAGCTGATGCGGTCGATCGAATTGCTCGGTACGCGGGTCGCACCGGCGGTGCGAAAAGAGCTCGGGGCATGACGCTCGCTCGCCCGCGACGCGATCACGCCACTTGCTCCAGCGCGGCGGGGCGCGCATCCATGACGCTCGTAGCGTGACCAGCCCGGGAGCGCATGACGAGGAAAGCGGCCGCATACGCGCACGCCGCGAGCAAATACAACGCCCTGATCCCCAGGGCCATCGACGAATACTCGAGGATCCCGCCGACGACGGCGCCCATGACGTTGTACGCCAGCGCCACCCTCGCATCGTCTGAGCGGGCCAGAAGCGCGGCGAAGATCAGCGCGGCGAAAAAGATCGGCATGGCTACCAGCGCCCCGCCAATGATCCACTGTCCGGACGTACCTAACGAAAGCAGGGATGACGCCGGGGCGAGTACGGCGATCCCGAGGGCCACGAACAACCCGGCGAAGAGCCGCGGGACTGGCCACATGCGGTTCCCGATGGCGAAGATGTTGGCGATCAGGATGACCACGAGGACCGAGCTGAACACCAGGAGATTCACGCTCCACGTCGAGCCGAAGAGGAGCGACATTTCCGTCACGCTCTTGGTTTCCAACAGCATGAAGCCGGCGCCCATGAAAAACATCGCCCCGTCAAAGTTGCGAAGCGCCGACGGCCCTGCGGCAACACCGATGAATAACAAGCCGATCACCAGCACGGAGGCGAGTGCGATCAGGTAATGCTCGGGAATCCTCTGACTTCTCAGGTAGAGATAGGGCCAGTTGTCACTGGGCAAAGCCACGTCCTCGAGGACGCTCGGTGGCACGGGACCGGTCGCGGTCGGGCCCTTGATCGCGCCGGTGCCGGCACCGGCAACCACTGTCAGGTTGAAGAACCCCGGACCGGACTGTAAGGCGAGCGGAGGACTCTGGAACGCCACGCCGATCATCTGGTAGATGCGCGACTCGATGAAGGGAGCACCGGACATGTGGTATACGATGAGCGCGCCCGTTGGCTTCAGGTGGTCACGCGCCGCGCTGAAGTCCGGGCAACTCGAGCCTGTGGACTGGGGGCTGCATGCTCCTCCGGATCCTGCATGGTTGCTTGCATGCGACCACCTCTCAGGGGAATCCCTGACACGATGTCGTCCAACTCCCTCTAGTCCGTGCCATTCATGGGGGCTAGCCTGCATCGTGCGGCCCTCTGTCGGGCAACTTCACCTTGTGGCGGCTGCACGACCCGATGACCGCGGACGAGCCCGTGCGCGCTTGATGAGGCCTGGCTCTGGCGGGCGTTCCGCATTGCCGCTATCGGGCGCAGACCCTCAAGGGGTCGCGACCGGTGTCGGAGCTACTCTATGGGAGGGGCAGTCATATGGCAGACACTTCAAAAAAGCAACCACGCAACGTGCCGGACACCATGCCACGCGAAAAACGGAAGTCTTCACGGTTCAAGCTCTTCGGGGCGGCCTGCTACTGCGGTCTGGGGCCTGAGTGTGAAATGTTCCGCATCATGACTCCGGCCCAGCGCGTGCAATGCTCGGATGACATGCGGCGCACGCAGCAGGCGTACTACAAGAACGGGCTGGGTTGGTAGCGAGCGTCTCGTGCGGTGAGCTGCTGTTAGAGTCGTTCACCGCCCGGGTCGCTGGTCCTGTCGCTTCGCGCGCGCCGGACTGCGAGTAGTGGCGACGGCGACCCGGGGTTTCGGTTGCGCGTGACGCTGGGCCGTGCGTCGAGGCCGCCCTGCACCACCGTCAGATCCTCTTCGTGCGGTCCGCGGTGACTTCAGCCACCGTTTCAAGACCTTCGTGCCCAGACAGAGCTGCTCCCACGCCGTCAGGTGGGCAAGCAGATCGTGGACGGTCCAGCCATCTCCCCAGACGCCCTGTTCTCGAAACCACGATTCGGGCACCGACCGCACGAGCGCGACCAGCGCCTCGTGCTCCCTTACCACGCGCTCCACGAATTCCCGCTTCGACGCGAATCGCATGGCCTGTTCACTCCGCAGCGCCTACTGGATCTGCAGGTCGGCGACGGGACGTGCCGCCAGGGCTACCCGGCCGGACCATGGGCGCCTAACGTGCGAGTCGTTCATGCCCGTTGCCCTCGCACCACCCTGATGTTGAAGTCGGGGGTCCCGAAGGCTCCCCACAGCCGGACCCACATCAACACGTACGCCTCCGGTCCGCGCGCCGTCGTGATGTCGCCCAGGTCGATCCTGTTCTGCCATCCGAACCAGTTCCGCAGTATCTCGGCGACACGGGCCTTTGCCGTGGCGTCGTTGCTGCTCACGAAAACGTCGTGATCGCCCGATACGCGCCCCGGATTCACCATGACCTGGGCGTTGATGGTATTGAGCGTCTTGACGACCTGGCCATCGGGAAAGGCGTGCTGGATGCGCTCACCTAACGAGTCGTCGCCACGGAAGAGGAGCGTCGGAGGCATCCCCTTCGAAACGTCGAGGGGATTGGAGAGATCGATCAGGATCTTCCCGCGCAGGTTGGCGGCGCCCGCCATCTCGAGCGCCTGGAGCGCCACGGTGCCGCCCGTGCAGTTGAATACGATCTCGCCGTCGGCCGCCGCTCCCGCGAATGTGCCCTGAGACGCCCGTCCGCCGGCTTGCTTCACCCAGGCGGCAGCTTTCTCGTTGGTCGCCGAGCGCGAGCCCATCTTCACCTCATGTCCGAGCTCCACGAGTTTCGTACCTATCGCGCTTCCAACCATGCCAGTGCCGAGTACTGCGATGTTCATCGTGCACCTCAAGGGGATTGGCTGTCGTTCCACAGCAACAGCGATACCTCACGTAATCTTGCGGCATGACGCGCGCAGGCTGTAGGGAGAGGATCACACGGGCGTGGGGGAAGCGCTGGTCCTCCAGTGCGGAGATCGCCGGCCGAGAGGGTGTCGCGATCTGCATTGGCGCACCAGCGTTGCATTCACGAGACTTCGCGTAAGGGAACCACCGTCCGTGGCGGGCGCCGTTCCCGATCCAGGAAACCGCACGGAGTCTGTTGATTCAGCTAGTCTGGTTCCCCTTTCGATGGCCCGATGGAGATGCACCGATGACCCACGAGACCGCCCAGCACCGTGCCACCAGTCGATTCGAAGAGCGTACCGATCCGCGCACCGGTGAGAGATACGTCGCCGTCTTCCGTCGTGGCGCGGCGATCACGGAGGACCCGATTCTCAACAAGGGCACCTGCTTCACGCTCGAGGAGCGCGACGAACTCGGGCTGCGCGGAATCCTGCCGCCAGCCGTGTCGAGTTCACAGGACCAGGAGACGCGCGCGTACGCGAACTACCTCGAGTCGGGTGATGACGTCAGCCGTCACTTGTTTCTCGCCTCGCTGCACGACCGCAACGAGACGCTGTTCTACCGACTGCTCGCCGATCACCTCGAGGAAATGGTACCCATCGTCTACACGCCCACCGTGGGGAAAGTGTGCGAGCGCTACAGCCGCATCTACCGCGGCCCGCGAGGGGTGTACCTGTCCACCCAGGACCGGGGCCACATGGCTGACGCGTTGAGGAACGCAGAGCGCGACGAGACGCAGGTCATCGTGGTCACCGACAACGAGGCAATCCTCGGTATCGGCGACCAGGGAGTCGGAGGGATGGGCATTGCCATCGGCAAGGTGGCGCTCTACACCGCCGGCGCCGGCATTCATCCGGCGCGCGGGCTGCCGCTCGACCTCGACGTCGGGACCGATAACCCCGCGCTACTCCAGGACCAGCTGTACCTCGGAGTCCGCCACCCTCGATTGCGAGGCGATGCGTATTTCGAGCTCCTCGACGAGCTGGTCGAGGCGATTGCAGAGGTGTTCCCGGGAGCGCTGGTACAGTGGGAGGACTTCGCCAATGAGCGCGCCTTTCAGGTGCTGCGCCGGTACCGGACACGGCTTCCCAGTTTCGACGATGACGTCCAGGGCACCGGCGCAGTGGTGGAAGCGGGCGTACGCACCGCCCTCGATCGGGTGGGTCGTCAACTCGCCGACGAGCGCGCTGTTTTCTTCGGAGCCGGAGCCTCGGGCGCGGGTTGTGCGCTGCAGCTCCGGAACGCGTTTCGCTCCGCAGGCGTGGCTGAATCCGAGCTGTCGCGTCGCGTGCTTTGTCTCGACTCGCGCGGCTTGATCCTCGCGGATCGCGAGGGTCTCGAGGGCCACAAGCGAGACATCGCGGCGGACCCTACGATCGTCACAGATTGGAAGGGCAAGGGCAGCGGCCGTTTCGGATTGCTGGACGTGGTACGCCACTTCAAGCCGACGATCCTCGTGGGCGTGTCGGGTCAGCCGGGCTCGTTCACGGAGGAGATCGTGAAGTTCATGCACCAGGGTTGCAAACGGCCGATCATCCTTATGCTGTCCAATCCGACCGACCGGAGCGAAGCGCTTCCCGTGGACGTCCTGCGCTGGACCAACGGCGCGGCCGTTGTGGGAACGGGCAGCCCATTTCCGCCGGTGGAACTCAACGGCGTGACCTATCACATCGGGCAGTGTAACAACGCCTTTGCGTTCCCCGGAATCGGGCTGGGTGCGAGCGTCGTTAGGGCGCGCTGGCTGCCGGACGACGTGTTCGCCGCGGCGGCCGGAGCAGTGCACGAATGCACTGCGCGGGGGAGCGGCCCGGGCGCGTCTATCTACCCGCCGATCTCGCGGCTGCGCGAGGTGTCGCGCGCTGTGGCAGTCAGGGTGGCGCGCACGCTCGTCGCGTGCGAGGCGGCGCCACCCTGTACGCCCGACGAGATTGAGGAGCGGGTATCGCGCGGAATGTGGGAGCCGTCGTACCGGAGGTACCGCGCCGGATAGTCAACGTGGCCACCGGCACTGCACGAAGCCGGGGTGGCGGTCCTGGATGCAACTCGTGCGTCGCCGCTCAGGAAGCGATTGGCAGCGTGAACGTAAAGGTGCTTCCCCGACCAGGTTCGCTCTCCAGCCAGATGCGCCCACCGTGGGCCTCAACAATGCCACGCGCGATCGCGAGCCCGAGCCCGGCTCCCCGTCCTTCGGTTCGTCGCGACTGCCAGAATCGGTCGAAGACCCGAGGCTGCTCATCGACCGGGATACCCACGCCGGAGTCGGCGACGGCCACTTCGATGAATGGAGCGGCCGCGCGGGCCCGAACCACGACCGAGCCCCCGGATCCGGTGAACTTCACCGCATTCGCGAGCAGGTTCCCGATGACCTGGCCGACCCGGCCCGCGTCGGCGTTCACCGCTGGCAGCGACGGCGGAAGCTCGATCGACACGGCGATGGACCTGGCCGCTGCCTCGCGGCTGGACATGCCGACGGACGATTCGATGATGGCGCCTAACGACTCGGCACGGCGCGCCATCGACAAGCGACCGGCCTCGATCGCCGACGCGTCGAGCAAGTCGTGAATGAGCCGGCTCATCCAGTCGGTGGCCTCGGCGATCGCCTCCAGCATGGTGGCCTGTTCAGGCCCGGTGCTCGCCTCCCCGCGCAGGGTGCGCGCGCAGATCGCGATCGACGACAGCGGATTGCGCAGGTCGTGCGAGACCACGGCCAGCACTTCATCGCGCGCCTGCGTCGCGCGCCGGGCGGCGGAGTACAAGCGCGCATTCTCCAGCGCGAGGCCGGCCCGGGTCGCGAACTTTTCACCGGCGATCGTCTCGTCGAGCATGAATCGGGCCTGCGGGGTGAGACGCAGAAGCGAAATGGCGCCTAGCGTTCGCCCGCCAACGACCAGCGGAAGGATCCGCATCGAGCGCGGTGCGATCCGCAACCAGAGCTCTACCGCTTCGGGCTGGTCTTCGTTGGACTCGAACCATTCAGCGTCGATCTCATCGATTGTCGTCTCGCGCGCGCGACGAAGGACATCGATCACGGGAGACGCAGAATCCCATCCTGGTGGAAACCGGCGATTCAGCTCTCGTAAACTTGCGTCAACTTCCGGCGATGAAGCCGCCGTGACCCGTCGGATCGACCCGCTGGCGCTGTCCACGACATCCACCAGGCAGGCATCGGCCAGCGCCGGAACGGCGGCGGCGCAAATGGCGGCTTGCACCGCGCCGGCATCGAGCGAGGCCGACAGCTTCGCTCCCGCGTCCGCGAGAAACCGCTCCGTTTCCTCGGCCTGCTTGCGTTCGGAAATGTCGCGCAGGACGACCGTGTAGATCCGCGAACCATCCGCGAGGTCGAGCTTCGAGATTGAGGCTTCGGCGGGAAACTCCACATCCCCGCGACGCAGCCCGCTCACTTCACGGCGGTGCCCCATCCGGCGCGACTGTTCAGGCGCTGCTCCGAACGACCGGACATGCGCGGCGTGCGCCGGCCGAAATCGTTCCGGAAGCAACATCTCGAGACTCTTGCCGAGAACGTCTGCGGCTCGCCATCTGAAGATTTCCTCCGCACCTCGATTGAAGTGGAGGATGCGCTGATCGCCATCAATCGTAATGATGGCATCAGCCGCGATGTCGAGAATCCCCGAGAACTTTGCCTCGGACGCCCGCAATGCCGCGATGAGCGCGGACTGATCGTCGGCGAGCGGTCGGTTATCCGTCATCGGCGACGCTTGTTCAACGCGGCGATCAGGTCGGCGGTTGCTCCGTAAGCAGTCCAAGCTTGAGGGCAAACTGCACGTAGTCTGGGCGGTGCGCCAGCCCGACTTTCTCCTGGATCCGCTGCTTGTAGGTATCGACCGTCTTCGGACTGATGAAGAGACGTTCGCCGATCTCCGGAGCCGAATATCCGTGCGCGACAAAGCGCAACACATCGCGCTCCCGCTGCGTGAGCGACTCGTACTTCTCCCGTTCTGCATGGGCGGGGTCCTTGCGCCGCAATCCCTTGATCAGGACGCCTGACGCTCCCTGACTCACGTATGTGTCGCCATACGCGACGGCGCGTACCGCCGCGACCAGCTCCCGATCAGCCGCGCTCTTGACCAGGTATCCGTTGGCGCCCGCCTCGAGGAGCGGTACCAGATATTCTTCCTCGACGTGCATGGTGAGCACGAGGATCTTTGTCGCCATCTGCTTCGCGATGATGGCCTTGGTCGCCGCAGTGCCATCCATATCGGGCATGGACAGATCGGTGATGAGCACGTCCGGCGTCAGGCGCTCGACCAGGGCGACGGCTTCGCGGCCGGTGGACGCCTCGCCGACTACTGAAATGTCCTTCGCCGTGCCGAGGACGGCACGGAGCCCGGCCCGAACCACGGCGTGGTCGTCAGCGAGTACCACGCGAATGAGGTCTCCGGGCATCAGGCGACCAAGTGTTTCTGGTTCTGATCGGCGTTCGAAGGACGAGCCCCTTCTATAATAGAAGCACTGGCTGCCGTGAGACGCATTGCGATGGTAGTACCGTGGCCTGGCGCACTGCGAATGATGCAATCGCCGCCAAGGAACGCCAGTCGCTCTCGCATGACCCGGAGCCCCTTGCCTCGGCTGATGCGTGTCGGATCAAATCCCACACCGTCATCGTCGATCACGATATCGACGGTCCCGGCTGAGGCTGAGTTACGAATCTCGATGCGACGCGCCATGGCGTGACGCAACGCGTTGCGTAGAGCTTCCTCGGTAACCCGGTACAGAATTGCCTTGGCAAAGTCCGGAACTTCGCGCATCGACGCCACGCCAGCGTCGTTCACGATGATGCGTGCGTTGCTCGCGTTCTCCATGGTCCTGGCCATGTGTCGTAGTGCCGTAATCAGCCCGAACGCTTCGAGGAGTCGTGGGTGTACGCGCCCGGAGAGTTGCCGCAATTGCTCGACGCACTGCTGGGCGATGTCGCGGGCTGCCTCGAGGTTCCGCTGCCGATCCGGATTATCGCCCTCGATGAGTGCCGCGCTGATCTGGTACTGCAGTCCGGCGAGCGATTGCGCGAGGGACTCCTGAAGCTCCCGTGCCACGTCCACCCGTTCCTGCTCATCTTGCCCGATGATGCGCTCCTTGAGCAACCGCGCGCTCACGCGATCCCGCTCGATCGACTCGAGCAGCAGGTTCAGGGCCTCCGACAACTTCCCAATCCCGCGGTCAGCGACGGCGGACCACGGCACGCGCGCCGCGAGGTCTCCCTTCCAGAATCGCTCGGCGGTGCCTTCGAGCATCCGGATCGGGCGCAGGGCGATCAGCACGAGGGCGGCGTTCACCAGCAAAGCAGCAAGGAGCGCTGCGCCCAACACGATGAGCAGCCGGAAGTCTTCCCCGCGCCCCCGGTGGTTCAGGTATGCCGCGCTCCACGCGCTGATGACGATGAGCGCGTTCGCGCCGGCGAGCTTGGCCAGGAGTGGCAGCCGCAACACGCGATCCACGACGCCTCTCCACCAGGGAGCAGGCGACGTCCTCAGGGGATGGGCGATGGCGGTCATGCTACTTCTCCACGACGAGGACGGTCACCATGCCGAACATGCTGCCAGCCGCCGGCGCACCGACCGCGGATTTCTGAAGGAACGAGCGGCGGTCGATCCTGGTCGCCGTCCGGGGTTCGAGGAGTGCGGAATGGTCTTTCGTTGACATTGATCGCGATGTGAGTGTTTGTCCGGCTTACGAAATGGAAGGTCGCGCAGTTCAGGCGTCGGGACCGTCGGGAACGAGCGGATTCTTTATCGGGAGAGCCCGCGCCGCCCTGTCGGGGGAATCCCTACGTGTCACGGAAGGCCCGGGGATTTGCGGAGCTTCCCGCCTCGTTACTTCACGATGAGCTGCGCCTTCATGCCCAGGGCTGCGTGCGGATCGCAGTGGAAGTAGTACGACCCTGGCCGCATGCTCACCGGCAGGTCGTATTCCTGTCCGGGCAGCTGCAGGAAATCACTGGACTTCGGCAGGCCGTCCTTGATCGCGTTCGAGTCTTCGGGGAAGCTGACGTTATGCACGCCGGTTTTGAGCGTGAAGCGGATGACGTCACCGCGCGACGCTTCGATTGTGGACGGGCTGAAGTAGCTTCCCTTTTCGTCCGTGACCAATTGCACGGTGATGATCCGGCCAGTGGCCTTCGCGGCTGCCGCGGCGCCGGCGGCCGGAGTCGAACTCGCGGACTCGCCCCCGCCGCAGGCGGCGGCGAGAGACAGGACGATAATGGCTGTGAAGTTTCGTGACGTCGGTCGCATGGTGAAGCGTGGAGTTGAAGTTAGAAGTCTTTGCGGTGAAAGAGTCGCGCTCCGAAGAGCGCGGGCAGCGTGGCCCAGAGCGCGATGACGGTAACGGCGATCGCCAAACCACCCACGCCACCGAGGAGCTGCTGGAAGAGGGCACCGGTGTAGCCGAGCAGTGCCGCGACGTCGAAGCGAGTCAACATCACGAGGCGCGCGAGGTCGATGGGGTTCACGAACATCGCCACCAGCATCGGCCGCTCGATCGGGTACTCGGCCAGCCGGGTCGCGACCATGATCACAAGCGCGTCATAGACGACGGCGAGCAGCAGCCACGCCCCGATCGCGGCAACGATGCCGCGCACGCGATCCTCGATGCCGTAGGCAACGACGGCCGCGATCCCGGTGAAGACCGCGCCCAGCGCTGCTGCCATCAGTGCCAGAACCGCGCCCGCGGCGAGCGTCTCGCGAGTAGCGCCCATCACCACCAGCGGAACACCGATGCCTGCGACGACCGCCATGGAGACGGGGGTCGCGAGCCCAAGGAAGAGGCCGGAATAGAGCTGGCGCCGCCGGATGGGCTGCGCGAGCAGCAGCTCCACGAATTCACGGCTCGCTTGCAGGTACATGGTGCCGAACACCACGTTCGCCAACGGCACGATGAGCAACACCACGTTGACGAGACTGAGCATCGCCTTCGCCTGGCTGTCGCTGAACTGGAGCAGCGCGAACGTCGCGATCATGAAGAACGCGGCATAAGCCGCGAGCCACCGGCTCCGCGCGAGGTCCCGGACTGCGTAGGCGGCAATTCGAAGGGTGACAGTCATGCGGCCACGTCTCCTTCAATGAAATGGGCCACGGCCCGTTCGAGACTGAGTTGGCGTGTTAGGCGCTTCAGATCGACGACCGGTCCCGAGAAGCGAATGCGTCCCTCGACCAGCAACGCGATGTCGTCCGATACCTCCTCGAGCTCACTCATCACGTGTGAGGTCACGATGAACGTGCGGCCCTTCGCTTGCTCGGCGCGGATCTTGTCCTTCAGCACCGCGCTCGACGTCGGATCGAGGCCGGCGGTTGGCTCGTCGAGGATGAGGATCCGGGGCGCAAACAGGAATGCGAGGGCGGCATTGATCTTCTGGCGGGTGCCTCCCGAGAGCACCCGCAGCGGCTTCTGCAGGTGATCGTGGAGTCCCAGCGATTCGATCAGCTCGACGTCCCGCGCCGGCATGCGGCGCAGGTCCGACATCATCGCGAGGAGGTCCGCGCCGGTGAGGTTCTCGGGGTAACGCGCGATCTGCGGCATGTAGCCGATCCCGTCGCGGTAGGCACCGTCGCGGTCGGTGACCGTTCCATCGATGACAACGGATCCTTCGTCGGCGCTCGTTAGGCCGAGCAGGGTCTTGATCAGGGTGGTCTTGCCCGCGCTGTTGGGTCCGACGATCGCCGTGACCCTGCCGGCCCGGATGTCCAGGTCGATGCCGTCGAGCACCTGCACGGCGCCGAAGCGTTTCCGGATTCCGTGGAACTGGATCATTTCGGCCTCCGCATCAGCGGCGCGGCGTCCGCGAGCGTTTCGGGGGTGAGTGAGGGGAGCACGCGTTCGGTCCGGTCCAGGAGGGACACGACCGCGCTGCGCAGCAGGACCAGCAACGGCTCGTTCTGCTCGACGACGAGCGCGAACAGGCGCACGGGGCGATGCGGTACGTCGCCGCGTCCGTCGCGGTCGAGATCGTATCCCTCGTACTGGTCCCAGTAGTTTCCGCTGAGCGTCGCGCCGCTCATCCGGCTGTTGGTGGCGACATCGAACGTGTTGCCGACGAACGTGTTGCCGGTAAGCGACGCGTCCTGCGTGCTGGCCATGAGTTTCACCGCCCAGCCGTTGTTCGCGAAGACGTTGTCCCGCGCGATCATGCGCATCGCGCCGTCGGCGAGTAGTCCCGTCGTGTTGCGCGTGAAGCGGTTCCGTTCGAGTCGGCTGTCGCTGATCTCCTTCAGCAGGAGACCATAGGCTGCCGGACCCCAGTTGTCGGCGAAGAGGTTCCCGGTCATGGTGACACGCTTCGTGTACATGACCGCCACGCCCGCCTGGTTCCCGCGAAACTCATTGTCCGAGTACGTGCAATCGTCCGAATACATGAAGTGCAGTCCGTACCGGACGTTCCGTTCACTGATGTTGCGCGTCACGCGCGCGTCGTGCGTGAACTCGAGGTACACGCCGTCGCGATGTCCCGTAACGCGATTGTCGAAGAGGTCGATGTCGCGCACCGTCCAGAGGTGAATGCCGTTCCCGGATCGGTCCTCGGTGGTTCCGTTTCCTGTCAGCACGTTGCGGGCAACACGGCAGCCGGTGCTGCCGGCGAGGTAGATCCCGAAGAAGGCGTTCTCGACGTGGTTGTCTTCGATGATGCAACGGCGTACGGCTCCCACTCGAATCGCCGCGCGATCTTCCACGTGACTCGGCGCGACGTTCCGGAGCGTAAGACCACGCACGGTCACGTCGTCGGCTTCCACCCGGAGGATGTGCGTGGCCGCCGCGCCGTCGAGCGTCGCGCCGGGCTCGCCCCGCAACGTCAGCGGCCGATCGATGACGATGGTCGGTTCGCGATAGATGCCACGCGCGATCACGACGTGGTCGCCGGCACGGGCCGATCGCGCCGCTTGGGCGATCGTAAGTGGCCCGCCGGGACGAACCTCGATCACGCGCTGAGCGTCGCCCGCGCGCGCGAGCAGGAGCAGCGCAACGACTGCCCTAACGAGCATGGCTGGCTCCATAGGACACCGCGGCGCCCATGGGCGGGCGGAGCGCGCGGTCCGACTCGAGCACCGTGGCCGATGCCGCCGCCACCAAGGTTCCCGGCGCCGAGGCGTCCACTAACCAGGTCTCGCGAGCCGTCGGCGCGCTGGCACGCGCAGTGAAGGCACGCAGGCACTCGATCGAGTCGAACGTGAGCGTGCGCCCGTGGTTGGTGACGACCAGAGCGCCGAAACGGCGGTCGGTGACAATCATCCGGCATTCTTCACAGGCCGCGACGCCGAACGCGATTGATGGGAAGGTGGTGCACGCGGCCGCCGCCAGCGCCATGGCCGCTGCGCCGATCCGCCCCCTGCGATAGGAGAGCACGATCGCCGCGATCGCCAGTGCAAGGGACACGCCGGCCAGGAGTCCTCCCGCGGCTGGCAACGACGTCGCCGTGAAGTTGAGCAACTGCTTCGTGCCGATCAGCGGCGGCTGGTACGTCATCCCCGGCACGACGATGATCGCCTTCTCCATGTCCAGGTTGTGGCCGTAGTCGTAGCTCCAGCGCCAGAAGTCAAACAGCCCGGCGGCGCCGAGCAGCGCGAAGCCCGCGGTCCACGTCACGAGGAGGCGACGCCTGCCTGACGCGGCGACGAGAATGCCGGCGGCGATGAGCCCAGCCGCGATCCACGGCATGTACCGCAGTTCCGGGATCGCGTCCGGCTCGATCGCCTTCATGCCGATGTAACGATTGAGCGAGTTGATGTTACGGAGATCATGTTCCTTCATGCCCACCACGGTGTTGAGCCGGATGAGCATCCCGAGCCCTTCCGGGTATTGCGGCGCGACCAGTCGCACGCTCCACAGCGGCGTGATGAACAACGCGCCGAGCAGGAGCACTGCGACGAGCAGCGTCGTACGGGCGCTGCGGGGCATGCGACTGGTAGCGCGCATTACTTCTTGCCCTCCAGGGCACGCGCGCGGTCCAGCTGCGTCGCGGCCTTCTTGCTGATGGTGGCTTCGAGCGCAACGTTCGAGCCACGCGCGGACACCCGGAGGTATCCGGACATCTCCTGGTGCAGCGCCGAGCAGAAGTCGGTGCAGTAGAACGGATAGATCTGTGCCTTCTTCGCCACCCACTTGAGCGTTCTCGTCTCGCCCGGCTGCATGATCAACTCGGCGTTTTCCCCGCCAAGGATCGCGAAGCCGTGGAGGATGTCCCAGTCCTGCTCGATGTTGGTGAGGTGGAAGTAGACCGTGTCGCCTTCCTCGACGCCCTGGATGTTGTCCGGGGCGAAGTGGCTGCGGATCGCGATCATGTTCACGTCCACGCGGCGGCCCGTGCGCTTGATGCCGGTCTCCGATTCCGCGCGGGTAACGAACGGGTGGGTGTTGTCCTTCAGGGAGAAGAACTTCACCTGCTTGTCCTTGATCATGCTGGCCGGCAGCGCCTGCGCGTAGTGCGGCTCGCCGATCGTCGGGAAGTCGAGCAGGAGCTTCATCTTGTCCCCGCTGATGTCGATCAGCTGCGCGGACTGCGTGAGCTCAGGGCCCGTCGGCAGGTAGCGATCCTTGGTGATCTTGTTCAGTGCGACCAGGTACTTGCCGAACGGCTGCTTGCTGTCACCGCCAGGAATCATCAGGTGGCCGATCGAGTAGTACGTCGGGATCCGATCCACGACTTCCCACGTGCCGAGCTTCCACTTCACGACTTCGGACGAGATGAACATCGACGTGTAGGCGTAGCCCTTGCCGTCGAATTCCGTGTGCAGTGGGCCGAGGCCGGGCTTCTGCACTTCCCCCGCCATGACCGCGTCATAACGGAGCACCGGGATGCCTTCAACCGTATCCTCGAAGTTCTTGTCGGCGATTGCCTTCTGCATCTTCGAGAAGGAGTGCACCGGGATCAGCGAGGCGAGTTTGCCGCCGGCGACGATGTACTCACCACTGGGGTCGACGTCGACGCCATGCGGTGACTTCGGCGTGGGGAGGTAGTACACGAGCCCCGGGCAGTTTTCCGGGTTGAGCATCTTCACCGAGGTTTTTGTTTCGGAGTGCGCGATGCGTGACTTCTCGTCCATGTAGTTGTGCATGTAGCGCGAGTTGACCGTCTGCGCCTTGCCCGCCGCGACACAGCTCTCTGCTTGCCGGAAGTTCACGGCCGCAACGAAATCCTTGTCATTCTGGGACGCATTTTCTTCGAGCTTGGTGTAGGCGCGTTCCGAGTTGTACGACGTGAAGAAGAACCAACCCTCGCTGGGGCCCTTGCCCGCGTGACCGAGGTCGTAGTTGAAGCCCGGCATCAGGATCTGGAACGCGACGTCCATCGCCCCAGGCTGGTCGGCCGTGATGAAGGAGATCGTGCCGCGGAAGTTCTGGCCGTAGGTCTCGATGGGCACGTCCTTGTTCGGTATCGGGATGCTGAAACGCGTAGCCGACACGATGTACTTGCCGTCCGGCGTGGTGAACGGCGCGGCGTGGCCGCCGGCGGCGTTAGGCAGCTCGAGGATTTCCTCGGTCTCGAACCGCGTCAGCTCGATGCGGGCGACGCGGGGCGTGTTGTTGCCGTTGATGAAGAGCCAACGGCCGTCGGGGACTCCGTTCGTCTGGGACAGCTCGGCGTGGTGGGTGTCGTCCCACGGCACGAAACCATAGCTCGTCTGGAGCATCGGCTTCGTCTCCTCGTTGTAGCCCCAACCGTTTTCCGCGTGCTGCGAGAAAACCGGGATCAGCTTGAGCATGCGGCCCGACGGCAGGCCGTAGACGCTGACCTGCCCGTTGAATCCGCCGGAAAGGAAGGCGTAGTACTCGTCGTGGGCGCCGGGCGCGACATAGACACGGCTGGCCGCGTCGCCGGTGGCGAGGCTTGGCGCGGAGCCACGGCAGGAGAAGAACAGGGCAACGATGGCGATCGCGCCCACGATCGTCCCGCTGCGAACGAGAGTACGGCGATGAAATGGCATGATGACCTCAGGTAGAGGATCGGGATGTCACCAGCTCCGCGACGGTCGTCCGCGCGAGGAACGACGACATGGAGCTGGCGATGGGGGCCCAGCGCTGGTGCACAGGGCAGTCGGGGTTGCTGCCGCAGGGGCCGCTGCCTAACAAGCAGCGCGTCGGCCTGGCCTGCGCGAACACTGCGGCGATCGCCGCGAGTGACACCAGTGCCCGTCGTGACGTAAGGGCAAACCCACCGGCGGGGCCGCGTGTCGACGCGAGGTAGCCCGCTCGCGCAAGCTGGCTGAGGACTTTAGCGAGGTAGCGCGGCGGCGCATCCACCGCCTCGGCTACCTCCTTCAGCCGGATCGAACGTGGAGCTTCCCGTGCGATATAAATGAAGGCGCGGAGGGCGTATTCGGTCGTTTGCGAAAGCACGTCGGCAGGCTCGTGGCGTGAGTCGCATTTACGATGTCGAGGTCCGAAATCGGCCAAAGTCGGGAAGACCCGGGTTTTGCGTACGACGCCCCCCGACCGGCGTGTGAGGGAAACGATGACGCTGCCCTGGAAGCCCGGATGCGCGAACCGGGTGACTGGCGATGCTTTGCCAGCCACCCGGTCGATGCGGACGGAGGGATCCGCACGTTCGACGTCTCGCTCAGAAGGCGACGACTCCTTCCATCATCCAGCCACGGAACTTTCCACCGTTACGAATGTCCGTGCCGGGGAAGTTCTTGTACTGCTGGTTCACGTACTCCAGCTTCCCAGGGACGTTAGGCGTAATGAACCATCCGCCACCGAGGATGATGTTGGCTCTCATGGTGCCCTCGTTGCGGAAACGAGGTGCAATCACCTCGCGCCAATTAGCATGCGTCGGCGCGACTCCGACCGCTGTCAGGCAGGGAGCCGACGCGGTCTGAGAAACCCTCACTCAACGTGAGGATTTCCCCGGTGAATTGAAGGGAATGTTCCGACGGCGTCGCGATCGGCTGAACGCGATCATGACTCTGGACGCTGCACATCGGGGTCCAATCCAGGAGGTCACCATGACATCGGCCGCGATCGCTTCGCGGGGCAGCGCCCCAACGGCAAACATCAATGCGGCTCAGCGCGATCCGATCCTCGTTGCGACTGACGGCTTGACGGCCTGCGACGCGGCGCTGAAGGTGGCGGGTCGCTTGGCGACATTGCACAACTCGACGGGTGCGGTCGACTACCTCACCCAGCCCGATCCGGAAATCCTGCGCGCGAAGATCAACATCTTCGCTGACCTGCATCGCGTCACGCCGGCGCCGTCGGAAACCAACCAGCAGTTGCCGCGCGAAATCGCCGAGCGGCAGCAGGTCGTGCAGAAACTGCTCGAAGCGAACCAGGAACTCGAGTCACGGGTGGAAGCGCGGACGCAGGAGCTGGTGCAGGCGCACGCGGTGATGGCAGCGAGCGAAGAACGCCTGCGCATAGCGCTCGACGCCGGGCGGGTGGGAACCTGGGAGCTCGATGGCGGCCGGCGCATCTGCCACATCGACGACGTGCAGTGCGGTCTGCTTGGGCTTCCGCCGCGTACGCGATCGATTCCGCTCGATACGCTGCTCTCGCTGACCTATCCGGACGATGACGAGATGGTGCGCGGCGCGGTGGAGCACGCGTTGAAGACGAACTCCGACGACACCGGCGATTACTCCTGCGAGTTTCGTATCATCAGGGCGTCCGATCGCGCCGCGCGGTGGCTGCTCGTCAGTGGACGGACCATTCCGGTCGCGGATGGGCCACCGCGGCGTCTCGGCGTGACCTTCGATATCACCGATCGCAAGCACGACGAACAGACGCTGCAGGAAGCGGATCGTCGCAAGAACGACTTCCTCGCGACACTGGCGCACGAGCTCCGCAATCCATTGGCGCCCATCCGCAACGCGGTTGAGCTGTTGCGCATGAAAGGCCCACTCCCCGTCGACAAGCGCGGCCCGGCTGAAGTCATCGATCGTCAGGCGCGGGCGTTGACCCGGCTGGTCGACGACCTGCTCGACATCAGCCGGATCACACAGAATCGGTTCGAGCTTCGTCGGGAGCCGGCGAGCCTCTCCGCGATCGTCGAGGCGGCGATCGAAGCCAGCCGTCCGCTGATCGATGCCGGGGGGCACACGCTCGAGGTTTCGCTGCCGGAAGAACCGATCGTGCTGCTCGCGGACGAAACGCGCATCGCGCAGGTAATCTCCAACCTGCTCAACAACGCCGCCCGCTACAGCGACAAGAAAGGCCACATCCACGTGGATGTCCGACGCGAATTCATGGAAGCCGTCGTCACGATCGTCGACGAAGGGATCGGCATTCCGGCCGCGATGCTCGGGCGGGTCTTCGAGATGTTCTTTCAGGTCGATCGCGCGCACGAGCGCGGCCGTGGCGGACTCGGCGTGGGCCTCGCGCTCTCGAAGCAGTTGATCGAGATGCACGGCGGCCGAATCAACGCGACGAGTGGTGGCCCCGGGCTCGGCAGCACGTTCGAGATCCGGATTCCGATCGCGCCCGAGGTTGAGGCGTCGGTGCGCGCTATCGGCGTTAAGGATGACCTGCCGACGTCGTGATGGTGCTGATCGCGCTCACCGGCTGGGGACAGGAGCAGGACCGGAAGCGATCACACGAGGCCGGGTTCGATCATCACTCGTGAAGGCGGTCGACCCGAAGGCGTTGATGACACTGGACGCGGACCTCTTCCACAAGGAGCGGTGGTTTGCCGATGCGAGTTGAACCTTCGGTCGTGAGGTCCTAGCTCAGCGCGGCGGCGCCGAAACCGGCTCGCGAACTGCTCGAGTTGCCCGGACTTCAGCGCTGTTTCTGCCCGCGCGCGCGGCCGAAACGACCGGCGCCAGGGAGGAACCGAACCGGGTGATCGGGCTTCCGTAAGCGGAAGCCTAACGTGACCC
>CAZSNV010000068.1:0-18382 GCA_964608035.1 uncultured Gemmatimonadaceae bacterium
GCGTTAGGCTGCGTGCTGTACGAGATGCTGGCCGGCGAACCGCCGTTCACGGGCCCAACGGCACAGGCAATTGTTGCACGCGTGGTGACGGAGTCACCACGATCGCTGATCGCGCAGCGACACACCATCCCGCTGCACGTCGATGCGGCCGTTAGGCGGGCGCTGGAGAAACTGCCGGCGGACCGGTTCCAGACGGCCGCCCAGTTCGCAACGGCCATCAGCGCGCCTGGAGCAACCGTTGCGGAGCGGCGAGATGTCGCGCACGGATCGGCATCGTCGGACCGGTCCCAGTCGGTGGCGCGATGGACACCGATGACGGCGCTGCCGTGGGCGCTCGTCGGGCTTCTGCTGATCGCGATTGCGGTGCTGGCGTTTCGCGGGTCGCGAACGGGCGGAGGGCAGCCGCAACTACGATTCACCGTCGACCTGGGCCTGGCCGATGCTTTCCCCTCCACCGCTGGCGTGCTCGTGACACCGGATGGCCGCACGGTGATCGCCGGCGCCATGGTGGGCCAGCGGCAGGTGCTGATCGCGCGACCGCTCGACCAGATGGAAGCGACCGTGATTCCCGGCACCGATGGCGCGGAGCGTTCGTTCCTTTCCGCGGATGGGCGCTTCCTGGGATTTGCCGTCAACGGAAAGCTGCTGAAGCTCCCACTCGAGGGTGGGACTCCCGTTCCCATCGCCGAGACGCAGTGGGGCGGCGGGACGTGGAAGGACGACGGCACCATCGTGTTCAGCCGCTCGTACCAAAGTGGGCTCTGGATGGTCAGCGACGCTGGCGGCGCTGCCCGAAAGCTCACGGATCCCGATACTACGAGGGGTGAACTCGCTCACTGGTGGCCGCAGTGGCTTCCGGACGGAAAGTCCCTCCTGTTCACCGCGTACCGAACGCCGATATCGAAGGCGACGATCGAGGTCCTCGACGTCAACACCGGCAATCGAAAGGTGCTGGTCGAGGGAGGCGTGATGCCTCGCTACCTCCCGAGCGGCCACCTGCTCTTCGCTCGCGACGAGACCGTCCTTGCCGTCCCGTTCGATGTCGGGCGCCTGGAGGTGACGGGGGCGCCGGTCGTCGTGCTGGAAGGCGTCTTCATGAACTTCTCCGATGGCTTTGCCTCGTGGGACGTCTCGGCGAGCGGCACGCTGGCGTACATCCCGTCGGCTGCCGCCGGCACACGGGTGTCGGTGGTGGAAGTGGACCGGCGAGGTGGCGAGCGCCCGCTGATCACGACGCCCGACCGATATGCCAATCCGCGCTGGGCCCCGGACACCCGACGCATTGCATTCGATTACACCGCGCCTCGTGCGGCATCGGATGTCTTTGTGTACGACCCGGAGCGAGGGAGCCGGATCAGGATCACGTCGGAAGAGGCGTCGGATTTTGGGGCGGTGTGGACGCCCGACGGGAAGGAACTGGTCTATATGAGCGAGCGACCCTTGTTCGAGCTCTACCGCCGGGCCGCTGACGCCAGCCGTGTGAGCGAGCCACTGCTGGTGGGCACGCACGACCGGATCACGGGGGCGGTCGCGCCTAACGGCCTGCTCGCCTACGTGCTCAGCGTGCCGGGCGCCGCGGAAATCTGGACCGCCCCGTTGAGCGATCCCAAGGGTGCTGCGCGCTACCTCGCCAACGGGTTCCAGCTCGGACATCCGACCATCTCACCCGATGCGCGCTGGATGGCCTACGACTCCAACGAGGGTGGCCGACTCGAAGTCTTCCTGCAGTCGTTCCCGGATCCAACACGGACCCGCGTCCAGGTGTCAACCGATGGCGGAGTGGAGCCCGTGTGGTCGAGGGCCGGGCGGGAACTCGTCTTCCGCCGCGCCGATAGCGTGATGGCGGTGAGCGTTGAGCCGCTCACCGGCAAGGTCGGGAACCCGGTCGCACTATTCGGCGGTCCTTACCGGAGCAACAGTTACTGGACGGTCCCACGCAGCTTCGACGTGACCACGGATGGTGAACGCTTCCTGATGCTCAGGTTTCCCGCGGCGGAGTCACGCCGACTCCACGTCGTAACGGACTGGTTCGCAGAGCTTCGTGCGCGCGTACCGCGTTAATTGATGGACTATTCACCAATCACGAGCCGCTAGTCACAATGGACGTCATCTCCACACTCCGCACCGCCCTGATCGAGCGCTATGAAATCCAGCGCGAGATCGGCGCCGGCGGCATGGCGACTGTCTACCTCGCGCGCGACCTGCGCCACGATCGCAATGTCGCGCTCAAGGTCCTGAACCCGGAGCTGGGCGCCGTGTTAGGCGTCGAGCGGTTCCTGGCCGAGATCAAGGTCACCGCGAATCTGCAGCATCCGAACCTGCTGCCCTTGTTCGATTCGGGTGAGGCGAACGGGCTGCTGTTCTACGTCATGCCGTTTGTGGAAGGTGAGTCGTTACGCGCGCGGCTCGATCGCGAGAAACAGCTGCCGATCGACGAGTCGATCCGCATCGCCGTCGCCGTGGCCAACGCGCTCGACTACGCGCACAACCATCACGTCATCCACCGGGACCTGAAGCCGGAAAACATCCTCCTCCAGCATGGACAGCCGGTGGTGGCGGACTTCGGCATTGCGCTGGCGGTGAGCAAGGCCGGCGGCAGCCGGGTCACACAGACGGGATTGTCGTTAGGCACGCCGCAGTACATGAGTCCCGAGCAGGCGACGGGGGACCGGATCATCGACGGCCGCACCGACATCTACTCGCTGGGAGCGATGACCTACGAGATGCTGTCCGGCGAGCCGCCGCACATCGGCCAAACGGCGCAGGCGATCATCGCGCGGCTGCTGACTGACAAACCGCGCGGCATTCGGTCGTCGCGGTCGTCGGTGCCGGAGCATGTCGACGCGGCGGTCGGCAGGGCACTCGAGAAGCTGCCCGCCGATCGATTCTCGACCGCGAAGGAGTTCGCCGACGCGTTGCAGGGGCGCGGGGGCATACCGATTTCAACCGGTGCGACCGCCACCTCTACTCCGCGAACACGCGTCGGATGGCGTTCGCGACTGGCGGATCCGCTGATCCTCGGGCTCTCCGTCGTCGCGATCGCAGCCATCGGGGCCGCGGCGGTTTTGGCGGGGCGGACGCCGGCGAGTGTGCCGGTTCCGGCGATGCGATTCATCCTGGCCACGCCGGATAGCAGCAAGCCCCTCGACAACTATCCGTGGCCGGCCGCGATATCACCCGACGGACGCGTGGTCGTGTATTCCGTCGCGCAGCGGAACGGCGACGCCGTTCTCTATGCGCTGCGCACGGATCAACTCGAGGGCAGGCCGATCCCTGGCACGAACGGGGCGTTCCAGCCGCACTTCTCTCCGAATGGGCAGTGGCTCGGGTTCGAGACGAACGGGAAGGAGAAGAAGGTTCGCCTGGATGGCAGCGCGCCGGTGACGATCTCGGATGGCGGTAGCGCCAACGGCGCCACCTGGACGATCCATGACGAACTGGTCGTCGGCGCCGCGATGACATTCAATGGCCTGTCGCGCGTCAATGCGGCCGGCGGTGAGCTCGTCGAATTCACCCATCCCGACACGACCAAGGGTGAGCGCCAGCATGTCTGGCCGGTTGCCACACCCGACGGAAGGCACATCCTGTTGGCCGTCTGGTTCGGCACCCTGACTTCCTCCCAGATCGCGATCGCCGCAATGGATGGCGGGCACGTCACGGGGTTGGGCTTGAAGGGGATTCGTCCGCTCGCCGTGCTTGACGACAAGCTTGTTTTCCTTCAGGCCGACGGCACTGTGATGGCGGTGGCGCTGGATGCCGACGCCGGGCGTGTCACCGGCAGGCCGGTCCCGGTGCTGGATCCGGTCCCGGTCGTCCCGGGCAACAACGGGAACTCCGGCATTTTCATCGCACCGGGCGGAGCATTGGTGACGTCGCGCGGGGGCGTACGCAGCCAGCTGATCTGGGTCAACGCCGACGGCAGCACCCGTCCGATCGTCGGGGAGGCCCGCGGGTTCTTCAATCCGGCGATGTCGCCTGACGAGCAACGCATTGCAGTCGGTGTCACGGAAAACCAGAAAAGCGACATCTGGGTGTACGACCTTGCCACGACGACCTTCTCGCGCCTCACCACCGTGGCAACTGTCTCGTCGCTGCAGTGGACCGCCGATGGGTCCGACCTCGTCTTCGCGGCGGCCGGTGAAAAGCGCCGAAACGGAATCTGGCGACAGCGGTCAACCGGCGGCTCGCCAGCGGAGAAACTCTTCGAGACCGACGATCTTGCGCCAGTGATCACGATGTCTCCCGATGGGCATTGGCTGGTCTATCAGGCCTACGACAACAACTCCTGGAATCTCTATCGCGTGGCCCTGGACTCGGTCCCAGTGTCGGCGCCGTACCTCAATGCAAGGAACGTGAATGAAATGGTGCCGCGATTCTCTCCGAATGGAGCGTGGATCGCCGCCACGAGTGACGAGTCGGGCCGCGCAGAGGTGTATGTGCGTTCCTTCCCTGATCCATCGTCCCGCGTGCAGGTGTCGGTCGATGGCGGAATAGAACCATCCTGGTCCGATGATGGGCGAGCGCTCTACTACCGGTCGGGGAACCAGTTGCTGGCGGCGCGCATTGAACTCACTCCGTCATTCCGCGTCCTTGGTCGGGACACGGTCCGCACTGGATCGACCGACGCGGCCAACGCGTTCGCCGCCAGCTACGACATGTTGCGCGACGGAAAGCGTCGGGTCACGCTCGTGTCCAACCGCGACGACTTCCAGTTGGTCGTGTCACCCAACTGGGTCACCGAGTTCCGGGACAAGATCGCGGCAAGCGTGAATTCCAGTCGACGGTGAGAAGGCAGGCCGGCGTTAGGCGGCAGTAGCGCGTCCCATAACGGCCGGAAAAGCGAGCCGACGCGGATGGCGTCGGGCCGTTGCCCCTAGAACACCAGCCCGAACGTGATCGGGATGAACTGCGCCTTGCTGAACCCGATCTTCTGTTGGTCGTAGGATGCTGCGCCGAACCGTGCCTCGATGAATGCGCACATGCTGCCTAACGGAATACGGAACCCGGCGCCCACGTTCCGACCGATCCACGCGCTGACATTGCTCTCGCGCGTCAGCGACAGTATGCCTCCGCCAGCCAGCGCATAAAGACCAGTACTCAGTGGCACCTCGATGTTCGCCATTCCCGCGATCATCTGCGTGGTACCATCAATCGTACCTCCCCCGGGAGCGATGCCCTGCGAATTGAACTGCGTCAACGAGAACTCCGGCCGGAGCGCGAGCGGGAATCCCGGAATGTTCAACAGCAGCGACGCGTCGATGTGGAAGCCGGCGTCGTGAAAATCCGCGAGGTCCGCCGCCGGCACGGTCATTCCTCCGCTGATCACCAGGCTGAGTGGACGCGTGCTGCCCCCCATGCCTGGAAACTGGGCGCGCGCGAACGTTGCCGTCCAGGAAAGAACGAGCAGCGAAATGAACAGCGCGCGCGCTCGTGACATTGGACAACTCCTCGACAAGGTCGAGTGCAAAGATGCCCCGCAGCAATCTGACGGGGCCCCATGAATCACTCCCTAGAAGACGAGCCCGAACGTGAACGGGATGAACTGGGCCTTGGTGAACCCGAATTTGCCCGCCTCATACGACGCCGCACCGATGCGCGCTTCGATAAACCCCCGCGCAGGGCCTAACGAAAACCGGAATCCCGCGCCCGCGTCGAACATAAACTCCGTCGACGATTCCTCCGTTCCACCGGTTGACTGATCCGGGACGTTGAGCTGCATGACGCCACCACCGGCCAGCGCATAGAGTCCCATCATCAGTGGCAGCTCGATGTTGCCCATGGCGGTAATCATCTGCGTTACGTCGCCTGTCGGGACGCCGGGGGTGGGTATCGTCGGTTCCTTGAGTTTGAACCGCGTCAGTGAAAACTCCGGCCGCAGCGCCAGTGGAAGTCCCGGAATGTTCAGCAACAACGCTGCGTCAAAGTGCATTCCGGCGTCGTGGAAATCCCCGAGATCAGCGGCGGGCAGGGTCATGCCGCCGCTTATGACGAGACTGATCGGACGCGAGCTGCCCCCCATCCCGGGAAACTGGGCGCGCGCGGATGCTGCGTGAGCGGAAAGAAACAGCAGAGCGACAGCAAGTGCGCGGGCTCGTGACATGGACAGCTCCCAGACAAAGACGCGTACAAAAAGGCCCCGCCGGAATCTGACGAGGCCCGTTCGTTAGCGACAGACCAGTCAAGCTCGGTTACTTGACTCCGAGGTGTTTCCTGAGGAACGCAATGGTCCTGGGCCACGCATCCTTCGCGGCGGCCAGGTTTGCCGCTTCCTCGGCTTCATCGCGTGTCGCCTTCGGGTCGTCCTGCGCGCGCAGGAAACCGTGAACAGCGCCCTCGTAGTTCGTGCCGCTGTAGTCCTTTTTCAGCGCCTTCATGATCGAATCGAGTGCCGGCATCGCCGCCCCGATGCGCGCGTCCTTCGAGCCGTTCAACAGCATGATCGGCACTCTGATCTTCGCCATGGAATCGGCGCTCACGCTCGACTGCCGCGCCGGAGTCTCGGCGGTGGCTGGAGTGCCGGCCACGATGTACGGGAGGCCATAAAAGGCGACGCCACCCGAGAATCCCTTCACTCCACCGTTCACGCCGTGCATGAACGTCGTTTGTCCGCCCCAGCAGTAGCCAATCACCGCATAACGTTGCTCGGCAGACGGCTGCATCATGGCGTAATTCGCCGCCGCATTGATCACCCGCGTGCGCTCCGCAGCGTCCACGCCCCGGACCAAACGCGAGGCCGTATCCCGCTGAAGCTCTTCGGTGGAAGGCCCACCGCGAACGCGTGACAGGAAGTCCGGCGCGATCGCGATGAACCCATCTGCTGCGACCTGGTCGGCGATGCCTCGGACCCACGTCTGCAATCCATAGATCTCGTGAACGACGACAACCACCGGCGCCCTCGTTCGCGTGGACGGATATACGACCCACGCCATGATCGAGTCGGACGTGCCTTGTCCCATCGCGAACTTCACCCACTCGCCATGTCGCGGGCTGGCGGCGAGTCGGGCAGGCGCCGAGTTCGCGCTGGCCGGGATGCCGGCAGTTCCCTGTGCCGATGGGTGTCCCGGACGTGCGGTTTCCGCGTTGCCGACGCCGGCGGCGCTGGCGGGCGTGCCCGAAATGTGCGCGGCATGGTCGTCAACGGCGGCTGAACTCCATACCTGCGCGCGCTGCGTCGAGCAGCTCAGCGCGGCAAGCAGGAGCAGGGCTGACAATCGATTTGTCACAGACGTCCTCCTTCGTTGCAGAAGACTTTTCGCTGGTTTGCCTTTACCACTAGTCTCCAGTTCAACGCTGCAGACCGGCACAGAGTTGTACCCGAGCGAACACGACCGCAATTGGAGGAGTGGCGATGTACGGCCTGATTGGCAAAATGACGGCAACGAAGGGAAACCGTGACACGCTTGCCAACGCAATGCTCGAAGGCACGGCGGCGATGCCCGGATGCCTGTCCTACATCATCGCGCTCGATCCCGATGATACCGATGCACTCTGGATCACCGAGGTGTGGGACAACAAGGAAAGTCACGCCGCCTCACTAGCGCTTCCGGCGGTGAAAGCAGCTATCGCCAAAGGACGTCCGCTCATCGCGGGCTTCAGCGATCGCGTGGAAACCACGCCCCTTGGTGGCTACGGCTTGACGCGCACCGGGACGGACTGAGGCGCAACTTCTCCGGCGCGACCACGACTCCTTGCCCGTCGCTGCGGCGCTGGCGATTCTGCACGGTCATGACTTCGACTCCCAGCGGGCGGTTCGATCGGTCGATCGTCAACGGGCCCATTGCGCCGGCCGTCTGGCGGCTGGCCTGGCCCACGATGCTGCAGAACGCCTTCGGCGGACTGCAGGGCATCGTCGACCACGTGATGGTCGGCAACTTCGTCGGATTCACCGCGAACGCCGCCATCGGAGTTTCGTGGCAGATCTTTCTCGTGGTCATGGTGTTCGTGAGTTCGCTGTTCACGGGCATGGCAGTTCTGGTGGCGCGCTTCGCGGGCGCCGACGATCCCGAGAAGGTGAACCGGACCGTGGTGCAGGCAATGATCACGGCCGCGGCCCTCTCCGTGTTTGTCCTCGCCCCCATCGGATGGTTCGCCGCGCCCGCACTGCTGGACCTGGTGAACGCCGAACCGGCCGTGCAGGCCGAGGCGCTTCCATTTCTCCGGCTGATGTTCGTCGCCAGCATCGGCATGATGATGTTCTTCATGCTCGGCGGAGCGCTGCGCGCGGCCGGCGACGCACAGACGCCGCTTCGCCTCGGCGTAGCAATGACAGTACTCAACATCGCGCTGAACCTGATCCTCATTCCGGGATTTGGTCCGATTCCGCGACTCGGCACCACCGGCGCCGCCATCGGCACCAATCTGGCCGGCACGATCGTCAGCGGATACGCCATCTATAAGCTGTGGAAGGGAGGCTGGGTCATCTCGGTCCGCGACATCAGCTGGCGCCCCGACTGGACGATCATCCGCGCCCTCTTCCGCTTCGGTCTGCCGACTGGCGTGCAGGGTGTGGCCATGAACGTCGCCGGCGTCCTGCTCGTGCGATTCATCGGATCGCTCGACCGGAGCGCGGAGGCGCAGGCCGCGTATGCCGTCGGTTACACGGAGCTCTTCTCGCTGATCACCTGGACGTCGGTTGGACTGATGGGCGCATCGGCGGCGTACGCCGGACAGAACCTCGGGGCCGGCCATCCGGATCGCGCCGTGGAAGGTGTACGCGTGGCCACGCGCATCGGGCTCAGCGTGTCGGTCATCGTCGCCATCATGTTCCTGACGATGCCGCGATTGCTGCTCGCGGCGTTCGGCATGACGGATCCCGCCGTGGTGGATATCGGCGTGCAGCTCCTGAGGTTCCTCAGCGTGTCCGGCCTGTTCATTTCCGTGGCGCTGGTCCATACCGGCGGTCTGCAGGGGACCGGTGACACCCGTGGGCCGCTCTACATCTCCATTGTCTCGCAGATCGTCATCCCGTTAGGCATCTGTTCGACGCTCCAGGCCATGCGGGGGCTCCACCCGTCGGACATCTGGACCGCCATCCTGATCGGCCACGCGACACGCTGCCTGCTCAGCGTGATGAGGTTCAGGCAGGGGAAGTGGCGGGATATTCGCGTGGAAATTGAACCGGCGAGAACGTGAACGAGACGGGTGACGGGCGACGGGGGACGGGTCAGAGCGTTGTCGGTTGCAGACACGCTAAAATTCCGGGGTCCAATCTCCCGTCACCCGTCACCCGTCACCCGTCTCGGATGAAGCTCGCCATCGTCTTCGGATTCGCCGCGATTGCCATCGGGGCGCGGTTTACAACGCTGGATCGCAAGGACGTCCGTCTCGACAACAACCGATTCATGCCCGCCCTGATCACCGCTCGCGTCGGCGACACGCTCGCCTTCGTCAACGGACGCGGCGGTCCGCATAACGTGCAGTTCGCGGACGACTCGCTGTCCGACGCGGCGCATCGCCTCATCGACGCCGCCATGCCCGAGCGCCCGAAGGTCGCGTGGTCGAGGGACGTGCCGCTCGCGGGACCGCTCCTCGTGCTCGATGGAGACACGTACAAGGTGATCGTGCCGGCGCTGCCACCGGGCCGGTACCGCTTCTTCTGCACGCCGCATGTCAGCGGCGGAATGCGGGGAGAGCTGGTCGTGCAGTAAAATACAAAATGCAGAATGCAAAATGCAGAATGCAGAATGCAAAACTGGTGCTGTTTCCTGCCTTGCGTTCTATTGCTACCAACGGCGTTCAGGTGGTGATGAAACCTGTGGATCGCGGTGCAGTTTCATGAATGACCGCTCGCGCCCGCCGAGTCGACGAACTCGAGCGACGAATTGTGCTCTTCGGAGTGGCCGTATGTCGCAGCGCGCGAGGCAAGCCACGAGATCCGGTCATCGAACACGTTGCTTCCCAACTGATTCGCTCGGCGACGTCGCCAGCAACGAATTATGCCGAGGCGAGAGCGGCGGAATCACGGCGTGACTTCGTACACAAATTGCAGATCTGCTTGAAGGAGCTTCGCGAAACAGGGGTCTGGCTGCAGTTCATGTCCGAACTCTCAGACGACCGAACGAACCGCGAGCCACTCCGTCAAGAATGCGGCGAGTTAACCGCGATTCTCATCGCCAGTTTGAGAACCGCTCGACAATCTCAACAACCTGGGAAAGCAGGGAGCGACGTAGCCGAGCAATCCTAGATCCGCATTTTGCATTTTGCATTCTGTATTCTGCATTCTGCATTTTGCATTTACTTCTCCTCAAGACCAAACACCTCAAGCCCTCTCGCCCTCGCAAACAACGGGAGTGACCGGCCACTCGAGCGCAACGCGCGTATCAGGCCGGGCGTGGGTTCTGGCCAATAGTGGTTCAGGACAAGAAGCGACCTGGCGTCGCCCTCGTATGCCCGGACTTCGTCGATCCACTGTGGCGTCGAGTCTTCCACTACGTATAAGCGAGTCAGTGCCGTGCCATCGGGGCCGCAGGTGAGCGTGGGGCTCCTGGCGAACCTGCGAGTCAGGGTTCCCTTGAGTGACGTCGGCTCCTGGCGCGCTTGCGGGTTACGCGGAGGCCAGGGGCATTCGGCAGACCCGGGCAAGTAGTAAACGAGCTCCTTGAGCGGCGTCGTCGAAAAAATCGCGACCCGTTCAGTCGGGCCGGCTCGTTCGCTGGTGATTTCGCGTGACACGGTTCGCCAGTCGGGGTTCGGCTTGTAGACCGTCCAGTTATCGGGTTGGGCACGGAACGCTGCCAGGGCAACTGCCGCACCGACCATGGTCGCTCCGACCGCGAGGCGGCGAATCGCGGTATTGGCGATGAGGGTCGCACCGGCCGAAACCGCGAGGTAGAAGAAGGGGAGCGAGATCAGGGCAGAACGCTCGATGTAATAGTTGCGCTGTCCAAGCGCGTACAGCGCAAGCAGCACGCACGGAACCGCGAGCAGGAGCAACAGGTGTGTCCACCAGCGCCATCGATTCAGGCGACGCCAGCCGACCACCAGCCAGATTGCGACCAGAACACTCGTCACGGCGATGATTCCAGATCCAACGATTCGGCTCGCGGGACTCGAACGCCGCCCGCCCAGTGGCAGCGCGTCCCCTAACGTGAACCAGGAAAAGAACAGGTCCAGCGCGGCGCCGAGCGTGAAGGAGCCAAGGAAGGCGACCTCGGTCGTCAGATAGCCCGCCAACCACCTGACGCCCACCACCGCCGCGACGCCGAGGATCGATAGCGTGAGTCCCGCCGCGGTGACCTTGACGTGGCGCCTTTGCGCGAGCGCGCACACGAATAACACGGCTGGTACTGCCACCGCAAAGTAATGAAGCTGGGACAACAGAACGCTCAGCAGGATGAAGCAGGGCGCCCTCCAGCGACGCGATCCTTCGTCATCGAGACGAACCCACGTCAGGACAAGGACGACGGCGAAAAGGATCATCAGCGCGTAGTGCCGCGCCTCCTGGGAATACCAGATGTGGACCGGCGACAGAGTCAACAGGACTGCCGCGACCCAGCCCGCGCTGCGAGTGGCCAGCCGCGCGCCAAGTGCGGGCATGAGCGCAATGGTGGACAGACCAGCCATCAGTGGGATCGCGCGGACGGAGAGTTCCGAATCACCGAACAGCCTGATCCAGCCGAACATCAGTGCCGTGTAAAGCGGGGGATGAACGTCCCACAACACGGCGCGGAGCGTGTCGCCCAGATTGCCGAGCACCACACGCGTGGCCCACAGCTCGTCATACCACAGCGATTCGGTGAGACCGGGCAGGCGAATGGCGAAGGCCGCGAGCAGCAGGAGGCTCAACGGCAGAGCCTCGCTTCGTGTCGCCGGCTCTGCGGACTCCGGATGGTCCTGGCGCATTCGTCTCCAGACCTGGTTCGCAATGTTCTGCGGCGGCTCATTGCGCATCATTGGCCGCACAGGTGACCCGTTCGCACCCAACGTACGGGCCGACCACAACCGGGGATAGCGCGGCTGCGGTTCGAGAAGGTGCGGCGGGCTTTTCGAAGCCGCTGCTGTGACGTGATCGACCACCGGTCAGCATCCTTGCGATGCGCCGTCACCGCGTCCCAATTAACGCTCTGCGGCGTGTGAATCCGCGGCCGATCGCGGCCCGAGTCCAGTCCCAAACAGTCCTTCGAGTCAGGAGTTATCCCATGCGTGCGTTCTGTTCCCTGCGCGTCTGCCTTGCGACCGTCGCCGCGCTTGTCGTGACCGCCAACGCAGTTGTGGCGCAGCAAGTCACGGCGGACGCACTCCGGCCGCTGACCTTCCGCCACATCGGGCCGGTCGGGAACCGGATCTCTTCGGTGGCCGGCGTCGTAGGCGACCCGCTCACGTACTACGTCGGCGCGGCGACGGGTGGCGTATGGAAGTCCAGCGACGGCGGGATCATCTGGCGTCCCATCTTCGACGACCAGGATTCGCACGCCGCCGGTGCGCTGGCGGTTTCGATGTCCGATCCGTCGATCGTCTGGGTCGGAACCGGAGAGCCGCACATCCGCTCGAACGTCACCGTCGGCGACGGCGTCTACAAGTCGACCGACGCCGGCGAAACGTGGACCAATATGGGACTTCGGGCGACCGGTCGTATCAGCCGGGTCGTGATCCATCCGACCAACCCCGACATCGTCTACATCGCCGCGTTAGGCCATGCCCACGGACCGCAGCGCGAGCGCGGCATCTTCAGAACGAAGGATGGCGGCAAGACATGGGAGCACGTGCTGTTCGTCAACGAGAACGTGGGATCGTCGACCCTCGTCATGGATCCCAACAACCCGCGCGTCCTGTTCGCGGGGATGTGGGAGATCGTGTACAACACGTGGGGCCGCGAGAGCGGCGGTGCGGGGAGTGGCATCCACGTCTCGCGCGACGGCGGCGACACCTGGACCAAACTGGTGGGGAATGGCCTGCCGCGCCTCCCGGTCGGAAAAATCGACATCTGCATGACCCCAGCGGATTCGCGCCGGGTCTATGCCCTGATAGAAACGGGCGACGGCGTTCCATGGAAAGGACAGCCCACCGAAAGCGGTGAGCTCTGGCGCTCCGACAACGGCGGCCGGACGTGGCAGCTCATGAGCCACGACCGCAACTTCGGCGGCCGCACTGGCTACTACAACCAGTGTCGCGTGTCCACGGACAATCCCGACGAGGCCTACTTCCTGACGGCGTCGTTCGTGAAGACGATCGACGGCGGTCGCACTGGACAGAACCAGGGCGGTCTGCGCAGCCCGGGCGGCGATCACCACGATCTCTGGATCGACCCGAAGAACGCCAACCGGATGGTCGAAGGCAACGACCAGGGACTCGGCGTCACGACGAATCGTGGTGAGTCCTGGCATCGCGTGCAGCTACCCATCGCGCAGATGTATCACGTCACGGTCGACAACGCGATTCCATACAACGTCATGGGCAATCGGCAGGACGGGCCGTCGAGCCGCGGTCCCAGCAATTCGCTCTACGGGAACAGCATTGCCCGCGGCGACTGGTTCGCGGTGGGCGGCGGTGAAAGCGGATTCGCCACGCCCGATCCCAAGGATCCGAACATTGTCTGGTCCAGCGCGTCGGGTTCGGGCGCGCGCGGCGGCATCGTGGTGAAGTTCAACGTCAAGAACCGCCAGTTCCGCAACGTGGAAGTGTGGCCACAGAGCACAGGTGGCTGGCCGGCCGAGTCGCTGAAGTACCGCTTCCAGTGGACGTTCCCCGTGCTCATCTCGCCGCACGACAACAACACGCTCTACGTGACGAGCCAGCACGTGCATCGCACGACGAACGGCGGACAGAGCTGGCAGGTGATCAGTCCGGACCTCACCACCAATGACAAGTCGCGCCAGAAGATTTCCGGCGGCCTGACGCCCGACAACATCGGCGTCGAGTACTGCTGCGTGATCTACTCTTTCGACGAATCGCCGGCGCAGAAGGGTGTGTTCTATGCCGGCTCCAACGACGGCAAGGTGCACGTGAGCCGCGACAATGGCGCGTCGTGGCAGGATGTCACCGCCAACCTCCCTGGAGCACCAAAGGATGGCGTCGTGCGTGGCATCGACGCCTCAAAATGGAACGCAGGGAAGGCGTATCTCGTGATCGAGGGACACGAGGTCGGCGACTTCAAGACGTACGCCTATCGCACCGCCGACTTCGGTCGCACGTGGAAGTCCATAACAATCGGTGTGCCGGAGCACCCGAACAGCTTTACGCGGAGCATCCAGGAAGACCCGATACGCCAGGGCCTTCTGTACATGGGGACCGAAAACCGGATCTACATCTCGTTCAATGACGGCGACAACTGGCAGCCGCTGATCAACAACATGCCGCCGTCGCCGATGTACGACCTCAAGATCCAGGAACACTTCAACGACCTGGTGGTCGGCACGTACGGTCGCGGCTACTGGATCATGGACGACGTGACGCCGCTGCAGCAGCTCACGGCGCAGGTCGCGTCGTCGGCCTCGCACCTGTTCAAGCCGCGTGACGCCTACCGGTTCATTCAGCGCACGTCACCGATGTCGATGCCGAACGACATGACGGCCGGCGAGAATCCGGAGTTTGGCGCGTCGATCAATTACTGGTTAGGCAGCGTGCCGCGCGGCAACGTCGCCATCCGTATCGCCGATGCCTCGGGTGCGGTCGTTCGCACGCTGCAAGGCACGCGTGAGCGCGGCATCAACCGCGTGATGTGGAACCTGCAGGACAATCCTTCCCTCGCCATCCGGCTGCGCACCACACCGCTGTACGCGGACTGGGTCGACCTTGGCCCGAATCGCGTGCGCAGCGGCGGGAACGGAGTCTCGCTCCTGCAGCCGCCCGGCAATTACACCGTGACGCTGGAGGTGGACGGCCGCACGTCCAGCCAGCCGCTGCGCGTGGTCAAGGACCCGAACTCCGAAGGCACCGAAGCCGACATCGTCGCGCAGCTGGCGGCACTCAAGCTCATGCGCGCCGACCATGACTCGGCCGCGTCAGCGATCAATCGCATCGAGTGGACGCGGCGGCAGCTCCTCGACCTCGAAGCCATCCTGCGCGACCAGGGCGGAACAGGGGCCACCGAGATTCTCCAGCAGAGCGGCGCCCTGACGAGGAAACTGATCGCGGTGGAAGAGCACCTCATTCAGCTGCGCGTCACCGGCACGGGCCAGGATGGTGTGCGGTGGCCGGCGCAGGTATCGGAACGACTCCGTTATCTCATTGGAAACACGGGAACCGCTGACTACAGGCCGACCGATCAGACGGGCGAAGTGCACCAGGTATTGAAGCTCGAGCTGGAGGAGGCGCGGCGAAATCTGAACCTGATTCTGCAGACGGATCTGCCGGCGCTGAACCGTCTGCTGCAGGCGAGGAACCTGCCCGGGATCATTCTGAACTGAGCGCAACTGACTTTTATGGCACGCGGAGACGCGGAGGACGCAGAGAGAACCATGAACGAAGGTGTTCTCGGCCTCCGGCCTCCGCGTCTCCGCGTGAGGCATCCAATCAGGATACAAACGAGCTTTCTTGTCAGCCTACGGAATGGGGCGATATACCCAGGCACGATTGGTGAGCTGGATCCGGTCGTCGTAGCCACCGGCGATCAGGACGTCGCCGTTGGCGAGTCGCGTCGACGTCGAGAATGCGAGGCTCGCCCCAAAGTCTCCTGACACCGGCAGGAAGCTCAAGCTTCGCGCATCGAATCGCTCAGCCACCGGTGCGCCGCCCGCCACGAGCACGTCGCCGTTACCCAACAGCACCACCGCGGCCGAGATCTTGTAGCGGCGCTCCTGCAGGTGCTCGCGGGAGAGAAGGCCCCCGTCGACGGATCGTACCGTTCGGCAGTGGCATATCGCCCGGCACCGTCCCGGGAATCCGCTCCCCCAATCACCAGTACGCTTCCGTCGCCAAGCAGAACCGCCGCATGCTTGTGTCGGGGCTGTGTCATCCCGCCCGTCGGCGTGAACGTGCCGTTGCGCGGATCGTACAGCTCGGCGCTGCGGAGAACGCCTGCGCTCCCGCCGTGACCTCCGACAAGCAACACTCGGCCGTCCTGCAGGACGACCGCCACGTGGCCAGCGCGTGGTCCCGCCAGAGAGCCGGCGTTTGTCATCGTGCCTGCGACGGGATCGTACAGCTCAGCACTCGACAGCCGGTTGGCGCCGTCGTATCCGCCGGCAATCAGCACCCGGCCATCACGCAGCAGCGACGCCGTTGCATCGGATCGTCCAGTACGGAGCGACGGCGCGGCCACGAAGCGATTGGTGCTCGGATCGTATAGCTCGGCCAAGGTCGTGGGCGTCCGTTCCCAGCCTCCGGCGATGAGCACTCTTCCGTCGGCGAGCGCGGTCGCAATGTGTCCGCCCGCCCGCTCGGCGTTCATCCGTGGACCCTGAGTAAACCGGCGGCTGTCGGGATCGTAGAGCTCGGTCGAGGAACTCATCGGGCCGCCTTCACAGCTCTGAATTGCACAACCGCCGGCGATCAGGACCTTCCCGTTGGAGAGCAGTGTGGCGGTGTGAGTGGCGCGGATCACCCCGAGAGAGCCGGTTTGTGTGAGGGTGCCGGGACTGATCGGCGCAACAACGTTGTTGACGCAACGAATGGGCTCTGTGAGCGCCAGAGGAACAAACAGTGCGACGCTGAGCCCGCGTAAACGTTTCAAGGGACTCCCTGAAGACGGTGATGGACGCAGATGGGATGCCGCCAGCACCTGGAGTGCTGCATAGCCCCTTTCGGGGCTGCCTTCAGTCGTGAAGGTTTTGACTGACCGAATTCCACCAGCAATCCACTATGCGCTCGTTACCGATCGCCTCGCTAGCTCTCGCCCTGGTCGCGGCACCCGCCGCCGGCCAGAACCACTACGGCAATCCTGAAAAGCGCCCGGCGCGCGCGACGTCGGCAACCATCAGTGAGGCCGACCTCATGTCGCGCCTCTACGTGTTTGCCGATGACTCTATGGAAGGGCGGAACGCGCCGCTGGCGAGCAATGCCCGCGGCAACGCCTACATCGTCCGCGAACTTCAGCGACTCAGGATCACGCCGGCCGGATTACTGGGTTCGTATTATCAGGTCCTTCCTTACGTCCAGCGTTCGCTGTCGCCGCGCACAAGCCTGACCGTGAACGGAGAGCCGCTCAGGTTCGGCACAGACTTCACTGTCACGTCGCGCGGCGCGGTGAAGATCATCGACAGTTCGCAGGTCATCTTCGCCGGCGTGTCGACTAACGCCGAGCAGATGATCCTGCCCGAATGGGCGGCCAACCGATTCGTCATCGTGGTCCCGCCATCACCGCCTTCGCCTGACTCCGCACCTGCCGCCCGTGGTGGTGGCGCCGGAGGAGGCCGTGGCGGCGCAGCCGTTGCGATTCCGGTGAACGCAGCAACTCGTTATGCAGGCGCGATCGCCATCGCCACCGTCGTACCTGATATCAACAATCCGCCGGCCACGGGCGGGTTCGGCGGCCGGGGAGGTGGCGGCGGGCGCGGAGGAGCTGCTGGTCCCACGAACGTGCTGAATGATCTGACCGCGGCCCGTGTCGCCGCCCAGTTCTACATCACCCCCGCCGCTGCCGCCAAACTGCTGGGCCGGCCGGTTGCAGGCGCCGGACCGGGCACGATGGGCGGTGCGGTCAGCGCGGCGGTCTTTTACGACGATGTCGAGATTCCGCACGCGTCGAACATCCTGGCGATCATCCCGGGCAGCGATCCGGTGCTCAAGAACGAATACGTCGTCATCAGCGCGCATAACGACCACGTCGGCATCTCGGGACCGAACGCGCAGGGCCAGTCGACCGCAGTGGATCATGATTCGCTTCGCACGGCGCGACTTGCGCTGCTGCGCATGCAGATGCAGCGCGGTGAGCTCGTCGCCAATCCGGCGGGGACCACCGTGACGGTGAACGTGGACAGCCTGCGCCGCATCCGTCCACCGCGTCGCGACTCCATCCGCAACGGCGCCGACGACGATGGCTCCGGCTCGATGGCCGTGCTCGAAATCGCCGAGGCGATCGCCGCGATGCCGGTCAAGCCGAAGCGCTCCACGATCTTCGCCTGGTGGACCGCCGAAGAGGATGGCCTGGTCGGTTCGCGCTGGTGGACCGACAATCCCACGGTGCCGCTCAACCAGGTCGTGACCAACATCAACATGGACATGATCGGCCGCGGCCGCGCCGAAGACGTTCCCGGCGGCGGACCTGACTACCTCGGCCTCCTCGGAGCCGACCGGCTATCGACAACACTCGGCGAGCGGGTCCAGGCGATCAACAAGCAGCAGTCCAATCCGCTGCGGCTCGACAACCGTTTCGACTGGCCGATCGCGTGGCCGGGCTACAACAACATCTATGGCCGAAGCGATCACGCGAACTTTGCCCGGTACAACATCCCGATCGCGTTCTTCTTCACCGGGTTGCACGCCGACTATCACCAGGTGACCGACG
>CAZSNV010000069.1:0-18227 GCA_964608035.1 uncultured Gemmatimonadaceae bacterium
CGGAGCCCTTCGGCGCCTTCGACGAAGGCTAGCAATGGCTGTGTCATCGATTCCCATCACCAGTCTCGGACTGCTGACGAACCTCGGCACGGCGGTGCACGCGGCTGCGGCGCAGCGTGCTGGCCTGGTCCGCCGCGCGCCGCTGCCCGAGTACGTCACGCTCGATGCGGACACCGAGATGGAAGCCCCCGTCATCGCCGCCCCCATCACCGGCGTGACCGATGGCTTCATGCCTCCGGGACTCTGGCTGCGACTCGCTGCGGCTGCCCTCGAAGACCTGATCACCTACGGCGGGCTGCCAGCACCTAACGACACAGGTTTCTGGCGGCGTACGGGCGTGAACTGGGTCCTGCCCGAGCTCGCGTACGCGCGCTTCCTGTGGAGCGAGGACGACATCCCGGCGATTCTCGCGCAGACGTGCGTCGCCCCCCTGCTCGACCTGACCGGCCTTCCGATCGTGCCGTCCTCGGTGCATGTGCTGCCGAGTGGTTCCGCGGGAGCGGTCGCCGCGAGCCGGAATGCCGCGGAGGTCGTGGCCGACGGCGGCCTCGATCGGATAGTCCTGCTGGCAACCGATTCCTGGCTCGATCCGCTCAGCATGCGAGCGCTCATCGACGAGAACCGGATCAAGTCGGACACACAGCCTGCGGGTTTCTGTCCCGGCGAGGCTGGTGCCGCGGTGCTGCTCGAGAGCGAACGCGGTGCCGCGGCTCGCGGCGGCAGAGCGCAGGCCAGCGTCATCGCCAGCGCGCACGTGGCAGCACCCGCGGCGCTCGCCGATGCCGAGGATCCTTCCGCAGCACGCATCGCGATATCGCAAGACCTGGGCAGACGACTGGCCGACATCATTCAACGGGCGCTGACCGAGGGCGGGACCATTCTACCCTTCCGCGGTACGGTCGTTCTCGATCTGAACGGCGAGGAGTGGCGCGCTCACGCCTGGGGGTGGGCGCAAATGCTGCTCGCCAACGTGATCGACTTCGGCCAGGCCACCGTCATAATGCCCGCGGTTGAATTCGGGGACACCGGCGCCGCCTCGGGCGTTCTCGCCATGTGTCTGGCCACGCGCGCGTTGGCGAGGGGCTACGCCCAGTCGGACCGCTTCCTCATCTGCAGCGTGTCGGAGAGCGGCGTGGCTGGGGCACTGTTGATAGGCGGGACGTGACTCTCTGATCGTCTCTCATCGACAGGACTGGAGGACGCGATTATCTCCCGCCCGTTGATCAGTCGCCCCACCGTCACGCGCCCCCGGGGCGTTGAGGGAACGAACTGGAATAGCGCACGTATCGGTAGGCCTCGGGGACCTTGTACTGCCATCCACCACCCCCGACGGGCACCTTGCCCCCATTCAGTGACCAACTGTCGATTCCGTCTGCACAAACGGACTCCAACGCGTGCGGAATCCGGACCAGGACGATGTAGTCGTGCATAACCTTCGCGAGAACGCGCGGATGGTGCTTCAGCCCACCAGTGGCGCTCACGCCGAGGATTTCATGAGGTGTTCCGGGTACGCAGAAGAAGCTGATGTTACGGTGGAGCGGTGACACGCGTGGATCCTTGAATCCGCATAGGCGGGTATCCTTCTCAATCGCCACGTCCCGCACCGGGTAGTCGAAGTTGATGAACTCAATCTCGGCCAGCTGACTCGGACAGAACGTCCGATAGAACCGCGTAGCGAGCTGCCGACGGTACTCCTGGTCGTTTCCTCTCATCACAGCTCCCAGACTGGTGGGCGAATCTTCCTATTAAGGTACGAGTTATGTCTTGGCCAGCTTGCGAAGCCGAGAATGCGGGTTAGGCGAGACCTCGGTGACGGCAGTATCAGGCAAACGGGACTCTCGAGTCACCGCGTTATGCGGGGCCCGCTTGAAGCCCGTGCGGCCCTATGTTGCGCAAAACCGGGCTGACGCGCCACTAGCCGGCCGGTGTGCCAGTCAGACCCCTGGCGACTCCGCGTCAGGCACCGCGAACGATCAAGTCGGCGTCTGGCACGGCAGCCTGGCTCCGTCTCGCTGATTGACCCGGCTACTCTCTCTAGCCTGCGACACGGTTACGAGCAATCATTAGCGCAACCTGTCCACTTCGGACTCGGATCTGGCGCGGGTTACGAAACCGGGCCGCCGGCCCTCTGGTTCTCTCCTCGGATGACTGCTGGCACTTCCCTCTCCTGCCCGACCTGTAACGCAACGCTGCCGCCCTCGGCGACGGCATGCCCGAATTGCGGTTCCCCGGTAACCAACCCGGGAACGCCTGGCGCCGCCCGCACTCCCCCGGCGTCCGACGGAGGCACGACGGCGTTCGCCTGGGAGACGCTCATTCAGCGCCTGCGCGAGCTCACGATCGGCGAGTACGAGATCCTGACTGAGCTCGGTCACGGCGGCATGGCCGCGGTCTACCTGGCGTGGCATCACGCGCTGCACAAACATGTCGCCCTGAAGGTGATGTCCCCCGGCGTGATGCTCACGGAAGGGATGATCGAACGTTTCGGCGCCGAGGCAAGGACCCAGGCCCGCCTGGAACATCCGCACATCGCCACCGTGCACGGCGTTCGCCAGGACGCGGATCTCCACTACATCGTTATGCAGTACGTGCCAGGCCACTCTCTCGCCCAGGTGCTGCAGGTTGAGAACGCGGCCGGGCGCCGCCTGTCCATTCCGGTCGTCCGATCGCTGCTCTGGCAGATCGGTTCCGCGCTGTCACACGCGCATCGCGAGGACGTGATACACCGGGACGTGAAGCCCGGAAACGTCCTGCTCAGAGCCAACGGCGATGCGGTGGTGACGGACTTCGGCATCGCGAAGGTCCTCTCGAATCCGTCTCAAACGATGACGGGGACGGTGGTCGGCACCGCCCCGTATATGAGTCCGGAGCAGTGCTACGCCGCTGACCTCACGGTGGCTTCGGATCAATACTCGTTAGGCGTGGTTGCCTACGAGTTGCTCACCGGGACGCCTCCGTTCACAGGGAGCAGCTTCGCGGTCATGCAGGCGCACGTGTCCGAGACGCCAGCACCCATCACCGCCCGACGAGCGGACTGTCCGCCGGAGGTCGAGGCGGTGGTCCTGCGAATGCTGGCCAAGAGCAGGGACGATCGCTTCGCCGACATCATCGACGCCCTGGAGGCAATCGGCGCAGCCTCCGCGCCGACCATGCCTAACGATCCGGTGCGCCGCGAATTGGTCCGACTGGCCGATGCCGAAGGGGTGCGCGCCGGTCTGGGTGACGTCCTGCGGACACCAGTCAACCCGACACCGGATGGCATCCGACCTGCTCGTCCCCGCGTCGCCACGCCGGCGCCCCACACGCCCGTATCTGGCGGGCGGTCTCCCGTTCCCACCACCGGATCCATTGCATCCATTCGCGTGACTGGCGAACGGTCTGAGCTCCAGGAAGGCGAGGTCTCGGGCCTGACGGTGCAGCTATTGGATCGGCGGGGGAGTACAGTGGCGGACCGGCCGGTGACATGGCGTTCGAGTCATCCCGACATCGTCAGCGTCGACGAGCAGGGATTTGTCACCGCGCGCTCCGCGGGCCAGGCGGTCGTGACGGCCACGTGCGAGGGGAAGACCGCGACAATTGCCGTAGTGGTCGCACAGCCACCGGTGGCTTCACTCGAGATCATTGCGCCGAGGAACAAGCTGCAACGAGGTGAGCGCTTGCACCTCACGACGCGCTTGCGAAGCGCGCACGATACGGTGCTCACGGATCGGCCGGTCACTTGGGAGAGCAGCGACCAGTTAATCGCGCGAGTGTCGGCCGATGGCCGCGTCGTCGCCGGGGCTCCAGGGATTGCCGCGATCAGCGCGACGTGCGAAACGCAACGCACCCATGTTGCCATTGAAGTCGTACCCACGCGCTCGGCATGGACGGCAACGCGGACCCGCCGGGCAGCGAGGCTCGGCGCCGCGGGCGGAGCATTGGCGGTCATTTCGGCTGTGGTCATGCTGTGGCGTGGCAATGGGGAGCCGCCTTCGGCGCAACCGCCGGTCGCAGCTTCGCCTTCGGCGCAACCGCCGGTCGCAGCGTCGGCCGATGCCGTTGCCCCTCAGATTGCGCGGATCGACTTCACACCTCCGGTTCGCACCTTTCGCGTCGGCGATCGGATGTCGCTGAGCGCTGTCCCGCGCGACTCGCTGGGCAACCCAGTGGTCGCGCCGATACGGTGGTCCCTCGCCGGCGACGGCATCGCGGAGATTCGCGCGGACAGCGTCGTCTTCCGCGGCAGGGGCAACGTCATCATCACGGCCACCGCCGCGAACGCGAGGTCGAGTGCGACGATCAACGTGATGGACAGCGCCAGCCTCGCTGCACGGATCGCCCAGGTACGACTGGTAGCTCCGCCGACAGGAATTCGGGTTAACGATACGATTGCGATCGAGGCGCGCGTGTTCGATAGCCGGAACGCGCCGCGAGCCGACCGGCGCGTTGTCTGGCACAGTTCGAATCCGGCAGTCATCGAAGTGCTGCCCTCAGGACGGTTGGTTGCCCGACGAGAAGGGACGGCCGCTGTGCACGCGACCGCCGATGGCATCCCATCGCAGCAGCTCAGACTCACCGTTCAGGAGTCGGCGCCGCTGCCACCTGCGACCGGCACGCTGCGCATCGGTGGCAACCTTCCGTCCGACGCTACGCTCACGCTGACGAATGAGAGCGGTCAGGTTCGTGCGCTCGATCGCACCGCCACGCTTGACCCCGGGTCTTACGTTCTCGAATTCCGCGCTTCCGGCTACGAGCCTGATAAGCAAACCATACGTGTGCGAGCTGGGGAGATCGAGATCTGGACACCGACGGTGCGCGCCGTACAGCCGAAGACAGTGGATCCGCCACCACGCAACACGACCGCTGAGGAGGCGGCCCTCTTGACTGCGGTGCGCGATTTCGTTGCCGCGTTCAACCGCAAAGATGCGCGCGTCGTCGTCCCCTTGCTGCCGGATGACAAGCGTGATGGTTGGCGCCAGCTGCTCCAGGCTCGAGATGTGACGGGCTTCAATGTTTCACTTGTCCGAAACGAGCCGCCTCGTTTCGCTGGCGACGAAGCTACCGTCCAGTTTTCCATCCGCGTCAGGTTCCGACAAGCAAACCAGAACATCGAGCAGAATCTGCAGGGCGTTGGCAGCCTCCAGCGCTCATCCGGAGCCTTTCGGATTCTGTCGCTGCGATGAGCGAGCGGTCGCGCAGAGACGGCCGCAGCTCCGTTTTGCCCTTCCTGGCCGTGCCACCCGGCCGACCCAGCGCATTGCGTGCGCCGCCGGGGCGATTGAAATTCCGATCCTCGTGACACCACTACCGCTGTTGGACCGAACGCTCCCTGTGGGAACCTGATGCCTCGATCATCGCTTCTCGCACTTTACGCCCGGCTCCGCGCCGCATCTCGCGCGCTGCTGCTGCTCGCCACCCTTGGCGCGTGCAAGGAGATCAGCGAGCCGGAGCCGTTCACGATTACGCCAGACGTACTCGCCCTGCTGGTTGGAGAGTCGTCCCAACTAACCGCGGTTGGCGCATCGGAATCAGTGGCGTGGTCGTCCAGCAATTCACAAGTTGCGTCAGTGGTGTCGGTGACGGGCTTCGTGAGAGCGGTTAGCCGCGGTCAGGCCACAATCTCCGCGGTAAGCGGTAGCACCGTCGCGACCGCGACAGTGAATGTGGCACTTCCACCGTCGCTGCGCCTATCAGCGCCGTCGGCAAACTTCTCCGCGGTGATCGGCGATCCCGATCCAGCCGCGCAGACCATAACCGTCGACAATGCCGGCGACGGAGCAATCAACGGGATCACCCCCGGGACGATTGCCTACGGTGAAAACCAGCCTACAGGCTGGCTGACAGTGACGGCGAGCGGCAGTACCGCACCTGTGACGGTGACGCTGACCGCGCGACGCGGCACGTTGCCCCGCGGCACATACACGGCAACGGTGCCCATACAGGCCGCAGGCATCGCAAACTCTCCGCAGAGCATCGCGGTGATGTTCCTTCTGCAAGCTCCACCCAGCATTGTCGTATCTCGCGCCAGTGTGCCGATGGCAGGCATTCCCGGCGCTACAATCACGGAAACCGTGGACATCACGAACGGTGGCGATGTCCCGCTGACCGGCTTGAGCAGAACCATCACCTACACGCAGGGTGCATCGCAGACGTGGCTCCAGGCGACGCTCGGCGCCACCACCGCGCCCACAGTGTTGACGCTCCTCGCCACGACGACGGGTCTGGCCGTGGGCAACTACGCAGCCACTGTTCGCGTAGCGTCCAGCCTCCCGAACGTGGCCGCGCGGGACATATCGGTCACGCTCTCGGTCGCACCCGGACCGGCCATTGCGCTGTCAACCTCAACGGTGAACGTCTCTGCAGTCTTCGGCGCAAATCCTTCAAATCAGACAATCACCGTCACGAACAGCGGTGGTGGGACGCTCAACCAGCTTTCCCTCGATGCGCCAACGTATGGTCCGGGGCAAACCCAAGGTTGGCTGTCACCGCTTCCCACGCTCGCCGCTACAACAGCGCCGACCACCATTACACTGAGATTCCTCACCGCCTCGCTCGCCGCCGGCACCTACAACGCCACGGTTCCCGTGAGGTCGCCCGTCGCCAGCAACAACCCAGTCAACCTCAACGTCGTCCTGGTGGTCAGCCTCCCGCCGGTGATTTCGCTGAGCCCTACCTCGGTGTCATTTGCTGTTTGGGGGGGAGCAACGACATTGCCCGGAGCGCAGAACGTGCTGGTCACCAACTCTGGCGGTGGCACGCTGAGCGGATTGACGGCCACGATCCAGTACAATGCTGGTGCGTCCGGTTGGCTGACCCCAACATTCAGCGGCGGTACGACGGCCCCCACCACGCTTCAGTTGCGACCGAATGCCACGAGCATCGGGGCAGGAACGCATACAGCGACCGTCACCGTCTCATCCTCGATTGCCGGCGTTGCTTCGAAGACAGTGAGCGTCTCGTACACAGTCCAGACGTTCACTGTCAACGTCCTGCCCGTGTTCAATTCCTTCGGTTGCGCGGGCTGTCACTCTGGAGGCTCTGGCCCCAACATGAGCGGCGGTTCAATGAGTATTTATGGTCAGCTGGTGCCGGGATACGTGGTCCCTGGGAACCCGGACGCTTCGTTTCTGGTGTGCAAGCTTACGCTGGGTTCGGGATGCGCACACAGCGGCGGCAAGCTTTCGTCCGGAGGTATCTTCACCATCAGGGCATGGATTTCAGGAGGCGCTCCGTTCCAATAAGCACTGCGAGTGCGATCGCGGATTCAGGGTTACCGCGAAGGTGACCCTGCTCGCATGCGGTAACTGATTTCTGATCTACCTGCTAAAACGTGCGCTCGAAGCCGAGCGTCCAGAAAAACTTCGGGCGCAGCCCGCCATCAGAGAGTGGGAACAGGATGTTGGTGACCGCGCGATAGTCCCCGGGAAGGAGGAACTTCACGCCGAACGATGCATCCATCAGGTTGTCGTTCTGCTCCGGAATATCCGTTACCTCGAGCGTCCGCACCTGTGGTGCAGTGAAGATGACCGGCGCCGGCAGCACCAGCTTCGACTCGCCCATCTCGAAGCCGCTCACCAGCTCACCGGCAAACGTCACCTTGGCAGAAACCAGGTGATCGAAACCAAGGGTGAGCAACAGCGAGTTGTTCTGGTGCTCGCCGGTGCGGAATGCCATGCCCGCGTTTGCGTGCGCAGAGAGACTACCGAATCGGCCCGACAGCACGCCCATCGCGCGAACTGACGTGCTGCCGCTGCCGAGGAAATTCTCCGCGTCGCCCGTGGGCAGCCTTGCATCCACCAGCGCGGCCGCGCCCCACGTTGCAGTCTGGAAGAGATTCGCCTTCACTCGCACGGCAACGTCACCCAACCCCACGGCGGAGCCGGCGGACGAAGACTGCGCCGTCGTCGTGGGGCTCTCGGGCGTTCCAAACTGGTGTGGCGTGGGCTGTGTCCACGGTATGACGGCAGCCTGGCTCGAGCCATCCAGCGATGCGCGAACCACCGGCACGAGCACTCCGATGTCCAGGTTGTCGAGCAAGCCAAACGACGCATACGCGGACGTGACCATGAGACTCAGGCCGAGGTCCGTGTTGACCTCAATGACGTCGTTCTCGAACAAAGGATCGCCCATCGCCGCGTCCTGAATGTTCTGGTGCGTGAAGTTGAGTTCCAGATCGTTCAGCGGCACACCTCTGACGTTGTCCATGCTGAAGCTGCTCACGTTTACTCCCGCTAGCAGACGGCCGCGGCCCAGCGTCTGTGAGCGCTCGGCGAAGATCGGTCCGCTGGACAGGGACGTGGCTACAGGCGCGCCGCCCGCAAAGCTGAACGTCACGCCGCTGCTGGCGCCCGTGAAGGGAATGTTACCCAGGCTGTTGCCGATGGAATTGGTCAGGAACGAGAGCAGATTCAGCTGACCCTGCGTCACGGCTGGGTTGTAGTGTTGTCCGTGTACGGCGGCATTGACCGTGAGACAGAGCGGAGTGCCACAATCACCAAAGGTGAACAGACTCGTAAAACGCTCGCTCAGCGACTGTGCCTGAACCGAACCGTGGACAACTAACGAGAGCGCGGCTGTTGCAAGCGCACGGCGCATGATCCCTTCCGTTGATTGGTTGTTGGGGAAGATTCGCGTCTTCGGGGCCGAGGCGCAACGCTTGCGACCGGGCCACTTTGCCCCCGCGTGCGCACATCGCTCCCCGTGCTACCCGTAGCTATCGCGTCCGCCGTATCCCCGGCTTCGGTGGACTCGAGAGCGTGTATGTGGATGAGACTCTGCGGGAGCCGGAGACACCGATCGGCGCCTCCATTCGCCCGCGCGCTCGGACCGCACGTACACATTGCAGTCATCGGCGTACCGGAAAGCCTAACGAGCGAGCGCGCTCCGCGAAATGGGACCCGCCGTCAGCGTGACGGGCGCGCCCCCGCAGGGACGAGAGCGTGGCCCCCCGGACGTGGCGCCGCTGGGGACATTGGACAGGACGGCGCCCATGGCGGACGAGAGGAATTCCAGCACAATCCGCCACTCGCGAGGGGGCTGGCACCAGTGGTTCCCGTGAGCCGTTCCTTGATCGACGAGAGACGCCTGGCCGAGAGGCTGCCCGCAGTTTCCCGAACCTTCGAACACCCGGTTGCCCCGGGTCGGAATGTGGGGGCCCTGGTCGCGAGCCTGTTCGATCGGCGGCCGGTCCTTTAGAATGGTTCCCATGGGGCCGAGCACCTTCCTGGCATGCAATATTTGCCGATCCCCGCTCCGCACTGGTGAGTCCATTTGCCCGCAGTGTGGAGCGCCTGTTTCGGCCATTGGAGGAGTGAGGACCCCGGCGCCCGACGGGCGCGACACGCCGGCCTCCTACCCACCCGGCTCCGGCACATTCTCCTGGGACGCCGTCGTCCAGCGGCTCAGGGAACTCGCGATCGGCGAGTACGAGATCCTCCACGAGCTTGGGCGTGGCGGCATGGCCGCCGTCTTTCTCGCCCACGAATTCGCCCTCAATCGCAAGGTCGCCCTCAAGGTCATGTCACCCGCCATGATGATGGGCGATGGGATGATCGACCGGTTCTACTCCGAGGCGGTGACCCAGGCGAACCTGGTCCATCCCAATATCGTCGGCGTGCACGCCGTGCGGCAGGAAGAGGACCTGCACTACTTCGTGATGCAGTACGTGCCGGGGCGTTCGCTGCTCCAGGTGCTGCGTGAAGAGATGGCGCAGGGACGCCTGCTGTCGATCCCGGTCGTCCGCGCCCTGGTGCATCAAATCGGTTCCGCGCTCGCGTTCGCGCATCGGCGCGGCGTGATCCATCGCGACATCAAGCCGGCCAACGTGCTGTTGAGCGGCCATGGCGATGCGGTCGTCACGGACTTCGGAATCGCCAAGGTGGCCGCCAATCCGTCGCAGACGATGACGGGTACGGTGGTGGGGACGGCGCCATACATGAGCCCCGAGCAATGCTACGCCCTCGAGCTCACGGGCAACTCCGACCAGTATTCGTTAGGCATCCTCATGTACGAGCTGCTGACCGGGGCACCGCCGTTCTCTGGCAACAGCTTCGTGGTGATGCAGGCGCACGCGCTGCAGGAACCGGCGCCGCTCCAGTCGAAACGTCCCGACTGCCCGCCAGAACTGGCGGCGGCAGTGATGCGCATGCTCGCGAAGGCCACCGAGGACCGCTTCCCCGACGTCGGCGAAGCAATCGCCGCCCTCGGCGCAACGCCGGCATCGACGCACGCGAACGATCCGGTGCGAATCGAGCTGATTCGACTGTCGGATGTGCAAGGTGTCGAGGCAGGACTCACGGGCGCGCACCATGTGCCTCTGAGCCCTGTGCCGCGTACCAGACGAGGGAGCGATCCCCGCCGTCCAACGGTTCCGACACCTCAGCGCGCCATCGAGGCAAATTCTCCAGCCGACCGCGCCGCCGCGGATCCTCTCGCTCAACCCATTGCGCTGCTGCGGCTGGCCAATCTTCCGTCGCGCCTCGAAGTGGGCGAGTGGATGCGATTGACGGCGACTGCCACTGGCCCCGACGGCTCAATCGTGCAGGACGTGACGCTGCGTTGGTCCTCGAGCAATCCGAAAGTGGCGCGTGTGCGCCCGGAGAGCGGTGAGATCGAGGCGCTATCGCCGGGGCGAGCCGACATCGTCGCGTCAGCCGGCGACGCCGTCGCGACGGTCAACCTCGAGATCTCTGAAGCGACGGTCAGGACGATCGTGGTGGCGGGACCGCCTAGCGTCGAAGTGGGCGACACGGGGACGATCACGGCTGAGGCCACGGACAGTAGAGGTGCGCGAATCGATCGGGCGATCGCGTGGTCGGCGGCCGACCCGTCGGTCGCTCGAGTAAACAGGGACGGGACGGTCACCGCCGTGGCGACGGGTACGACGAAGCTTTTCGCCACCACTGGCGGTGTACGTGGAGAGCTCCAGTTGCAAGTCATTCGCGCCCCTGTGGCTCGCATAGAGATCAGCGGGATTCCGTCGGTCGTCGGCGCCGGCGAAGCGATGACTGCCACCGCAGCACTCTTCGACAAACGTGGCAGCGCAATCGATCCACGCGCCCCTGGTGGGCAGAGCGTAAGGTGGGAATCGACCGATCCCGGCGTTCTGAGCGTCTCGGCAACTGGAGGATGCAAGGCCGTGCGCCCGGGAAGCGTCCGGATCGCGGCGCGCGCCGACGGCGCCGTCGCGATGCTCGATGTCACCGTCGGCGTGGTTCCGATCGCGCGGATCGATGTCACGGGCATTGCCGGCAGCATGCGAGTGGGAGCATCGCGGCGCATCTCGGTGACCGCGAGCGATGCGGAGGGCCTCACGCGGCAACTCCCGGTCGAATGGAGCTCGTCGGACCCCGAGGTGGCCGCGATCGAAGCGGGACAGCTCGTTGCGCGGGGCGCGGGCCAGACCACGCTTCGTTTGCAGTGCGGCACGATGGAACGGTCGTTCCCGGTTGCGGTGCAGGAGGTGGTGCCGCTGACGGTGCGTCTGCGCGAGGTCTGGCAACGCCCGGGCGCGCGAATTGCCGCGGGAGTGCTTGGTCTGGCGGTCACCGGATTGTTGGTCGTCGCCTTTCTGCCGGATGCACCAGCGGTTGTCGACTCATCCGCACCGCAATCGGGTGGTGCTGCGAAGGCCGATCCGGCGCCAGCGCAACCTTCGGGTGGTGCGGAGGGGACAACTCCGTCAGCAATTGTGCCTGCGGTCGAGACCAGCGATTCGGTTCCGCGAGTTGCGGCGCCACTAGCCGATGCTCGGGTGTCGATCGGCTCTTCGCGTCAACGCGACATGGAGGCGGGTGCGTCGCTCTCGCTGCGCGCGGCACTCGACCCGCCGCCACCCGGCGCATCAACCATCACGTGGGCATCGAGCGATCCCGCTGTCGCCACCGTCGCCGCCCTCGATCGGCGTAGCGGACGGGTCACGGCGTTGAACGCCGGCGCCGCGACGATCCGCGCGTCCGCAGGCAGCGGACGGGATTCCATTGTGGTGATAGTCCGGTCCCCAACGCTGGCGCGCCTCGAGATCACGGGCGCTCCCGCGACGCTGACCGTAGGAGACAGCATACAAATGTCCGCGGCCGCCTTCTCGCGCGCGAATCGTCCTATGGCGGTGAGTGGCACGACCTGGCATTCGTCCAACCCGAACGTGCTGTCCATTAATCCGCTCACGGGCGTCGCGCGCGGAAATGCCTCGGGCTCGACTGAGATTCACACCGCAGGCGGATCGGTGCGCTCACGGAGCTGGACGGTGAACGTGCAGGCGGCGCAGCGGGCGGAATCGCGCTCCGCCGATTCCGCACGGCCGGATCGGGGCTCGACGCGCGCCGCACCCGACCCTGATATCGACGCTCCGGCAGGCGCGGCGCTCGTGGTCGCTGCTCGTGACGCAGCCACCGCCTGCCGTGACACGTACGCGACAAGGAACGCGGCGCGCATCGATGCGCTCGCGCGGGGCGGGAGTCGAACCGAGGAAGGGAATCGCGGGTTCTTACTGTCGACTCTGCGCGATTTCTCGAACGTGGCCATCGCATCCACAGGACCACTCGGGGAGCCTGAGCTCGACGGCACCGCGGCTCACGTTCGCATTCCGATGCGCGCGACCTGGCGCGATTCCTTCCGGCGCGATCAATCCGCGAACCTGACGCTGCATGCGGAGCTTCAGCGCCGGGGAAACGCCTGGACGCTCACGAGTTGTCGCATTGTCGAGCGACGCTAGCGGGGGACGAAGGGCTTTCGGCCATCGCGCCATCGCGCCAGCTTTGTGCGCAGAATCGTTGCCCGCCGCCTCGGGCAGTCGCGAATCCACTTCCAGCGGAGAGGGTTGTTCATGCGATCTGTGCTGCGATGGGTGATGATGGTCGTGATCGCCGCCGCGTGGAGCGAGACCGCGCAGGGGCAGACGGCTCAGGCGTTCTCTATTCAGGGCTCCGCGATCTACGTCGTAGCGGGCGGTGACGCCTTCGCGGGAACGGAGGCGGGTCCCGGCGTGGAGCTGCAGCTAAGGCGCAACATCAGCCAGCTCTCGATCGGCGTCGGGTTTCAGTACAGCCGTCATGACTTTCAGGGATTGCCGGATCCGCTGAATCTGGTCGGTGGATTCATCGAGCCACGCTACGTCTTCCCCGGCAGCAGCAGCACGTGGGCGCCCTACGCGTCGGGGCGCCTGGCCGTCTTTCAGCAGGCCATTTCCTCCGAAGGCATCGGCGCGAGTGCAATCGGCGGGCAGATCAACGGCGGCGGCGGGGTGCTCGTTCGACTCTCCCGCAACACAAACCTGGACGTCGGCGCCACGTTCGGCCTGCTGCGGTTCGGCGAGCTCACGGTGAACCGGCTGGGGTCGACGGAGCGCTATCCTTCCTCGTCGGGAACGAACTTCGTCATACGGATGGGACTCGCCGTAGGCCTGGGGTCGTAACGCGGGGGGTGCGATGGCGCGCCGTGTCGTTCACTCCGGCGCCGCCATTCTGCCGACGATCACTGCAGAATCAGAACGCCGAACGGCGTATCGCGAAAGACGCCGTTAACCGCCGAGAACAAATCGCGACCAAAACACGCAACGTCCACAGTCACCGGATTATTGCTGACGAGGAAGTGGCTGCAGTACATACCGTTTTGGTTTGTTGCAAACCCGCTCTGCTGTCCTCGTTCGAGGAACCACGGCGTCACGAGCACGCCGATCTGGCCTGTTGAGGCATTCATGCCGTTGAACACAATCGTGTAGCGCCCAACGGCGCTGCGCGTGGTGCTGATCGTGGTTCCCGAAGTGAACGAAAAGGCGTCCTGGAGCGCACCGTCACTCTTCAGCTGAGCATAGCCCGCAGCAAAACCTGGTCTGCCAGCCGTCGTCGAGAGGACCGTGTGCACCGCCCCGACGTCCGCATTGTTCGTGCCGCACCTTACGAGGGCCGACGTCGTAGTCGGGGTGATGGCGGGCTGGCACGACAGGAATGACGAGCCGTCAAATACCGATGTCATGACCGCTCTCCTGTCGCTGAATACGGCACCCTGATCGTGGATGACTTCGACGCTCCCTGGGACAAAGCGGTTGATCGACATCGGAGAAGCGGCAGAGTTGAACGAGAAGAATACCCCTGGCGCGTACGGTGTGTTCGTGGAGTTGTCATGGAGCGTGAACGCGAACGGGAAGCCCGTCCGGCCGAGCGAACGATCACCAACTACGACAGCGCGAAATGCTGCGTCCTTGGCCGCTCCGGTGGCGGGATCCTCACACCGGACCTCGAAGGTCAACGGTTGAAGCACGCTCCCGAACAGTCCGTTGCAGCGGGCGGTTGGGGCGCCGAGCGCTGCGTTAGGTGCCGACGCGGTGGCATTCACGAGCATCGTGAACGCCAGTCCAAGGCCCCCCTGGGTACCCATGCTGTTGAACTGCAGCGAGTACAGCCCGACCCCAAAGCGTGTCGCGATGATCGTTCCCCCTGCTGTGTTCACGCCGGGGACCGTGTAGCTCGAACTGAGCGGGCTGTTTGCGACGCCAATTGCAAACGCTCCCTGCACACTGACGGTTGCTTGCCCAATCACGTTGGGAAACCCGTTCACGCTCGCCCTGATCGACGCGGTGCCCGCGCTGACACCGGTCACGAGGCCCGAAGCGTTCACGGTCGCCACCTCCGGAGTTGCTGAGCTCCAGATCAACGTCTGCCCAGAGACCGGGTTGCCTTGTACATCCCTTGCCGTGCCGGTGGCCTGGGTGGTGCGGCCCACGTTGATGCTCGACGCGGCAAGGGTAACCACAACGGAAGCGGGCGCTGCCTCGGTCACCGTCACGTTGGCCTGTCGCGTGATCCCCTCACCCGTCGCGACCACGACGCCCTGCCCCACGGAAACACCGGTGATCACGCCAGTCGACTGGTTCACGGTAACGATGCTGGGCGATAGCGTCGTCCAGGTGATCGTCCGCCCCGTCAGGACTTGTCCCCGCGAATCCTTCGGTACTGCCGTCAGCGCCAGAGTCTCGAATGCGCGCAGCACAGGGGACGGCGGCGTGATCTCGATCGTCGCGATGGCCGCGCTGATCACCTGCACCTGCGTCGATCCACTGATTCCCTCTGACGTCGCCGATATGGTCGCGGTCCCCTGGGCCACACCGGTCACAACGCCCGTGCTGGTCACCGTCGCGAACTGAGTGGCACTGCTCTGCCACACCACCGGCGGTGTCGCCGAGCAACCCGTCGAGGCCACATTCGCCGACAGCTGAACGTTGCTTTGTACCTCAACCGTTGGGTTCGCGGGCGCCACGCTCACCGCGTTAACGCGGCAAGCAGCCAAGGGGCTCTTCGCCTCGGAACTGCAGGCTGCGATACCTGCCACGATTACGAGAATACCGCCAGCGGCGGCGCGGCCCGTCGGGAAGTAGTCAGCAAACGCCATGCGTCGACTCCGGAGTGAATCCGACGCCCAAACCCTGGCGCCGAGGACCGCCATATTGCCAGTGGCTGGTGCGCGGCGCAACCCTGTGCAGCTCAAGGCACGCTGCGGCCGGCCGTTGCAGGGTGAGACAGTGCCGGCGACAGGTTCATTGACTACTGGGGAATCGCCGGTGTCGAGCGCTGGTTCGCGATCCAGCGTTAGGGTTCGCCCGCCCGCTCTGCGAGCACAGACGCTGCCTACTCGTTCGACGACCCCGTACGACCCACGCGCACGTGTGCACGCAAGCCTGACGTTCACACCGCGAGCTACCGGACCCGAAGTGACTTGAGCAGGGAGGTTATGGGCGCCTTGCCCGGTTTGTTGTCCACTTCCCGGCCGGCGATCAACGCGGCGGCCGCCGCCAACCTCAGCGTGTAGCCGCCGGTGATGTTGGGATCGAACGAGTTCGCGAGAATGACGTACTGCGCTCCCGCGACGAGCGTGAAGGTAATCCGCGAGTTCGTCGTGGCCTGATCGATGTCATCATTGAACGCGCGCTGCACGAGGGTGCCGTTGATCAACAGTTCGAGCAGGATGAGAAACGTGTCGAACCCTGCCGTCATGTCGATCTGCACGTTGGTGCCGGCAGACACCATGACGGCATAGACGTCGGCGTACGTGTTGTCGGTCAGGCGACAGTCGAAGGTGGAAAGTGCTGCGTTGATCGACTGGCCCACCGCAATTGGTGGCGCGTTCAACACGAGGCACGGGTTGATCACTCGTATCGCCGCGGTCGCGGTCTTCCCATCCGCACTGGCTGTGATGCTGGTGGTTCCTTCGCCCACGCCGGTCACCAGACCTGTCGCACTAACCGACGCGATGTCAGGGCTTATGGAAACCCACGTCACCGTTCGCCCGGTGAGCACATTATTACCGGCATCGCGCAGCGTGGCGAACAGCTGCGTAGATTCTCTCACCAACAGCGTGTCACTCGTCGGTGCCACCGAGATACTCGCGACCGGCGGCGGGCCGACGGTGATCGTCGCGGCGCCGCTCTTGTTTCCCACGGCCGCGGTGATGACTGCGCTGCCCAGGGCGTGAGCGGTCACGAGGCCCGACGCCGATACTGAGGCGATGGCGGTAGCCGACGACGACCAGAGGACGGACTGACCGGACAGCAGATTCCCGTTCGCGTCCTTGACCGCGGCGCTGAGCTGCACGCTCTCACCGACCACACGCGATGCCGTCGGCGGCGTCACTTCGACCGACGCGACCTCGGGCGCCGCCACCGTCACGTTGACCTGTCGCGAGATCCCCTCAACCGTCGCGACCACGACGCCCTGCCCCACCGAAACACCTGTGATCGCGCTAGTCGACTGGTTCACGGAGACGATGCTGGCCGACAGCGTCGTCCAGGTGATCGTCCGCCCGGTCAGGACTAGTCCCCGCGAATCCTTGACGACCACCGTCAGCGCCAGGGTCTCTCCAACGCGCACCGAGGGGGACTGCGGCGTGATCTCGAGCGACGCGACTGGCGCGCGGAGCACCTGAACCTGCGTCGATCCACTCTTTCCCTCCGCCGCCGCCGAGATGGTCGCGGTCCCCGCGGACACGCCGGTCACGATTCCCGTGGCAGTCACCGTCGCGATATGAGGGGCAGTGCTCTGCCAGTCCACCGCCGGTGCCGGCGAGCAACCCGTCGAAGCCACGTTCGCCGACAGCGTGCCGGTGCCGTAAACCTCGATCGTGGGATTCACGGGCGTCACGCTCACCGAACTCACCTGGCACGTGGCCAGCGGGCTCCTCGCCTCGGAACTGCAGGCGACGAGACCTGCCACGACCACGAGAATGACGCCAGCGGAGGCGCGGTGCCTAGGGAAGCAATTGGCAGACGCCATGCGTCGTCTCCGAGTGGACCCCGACGCCCAGCCATGGCGCCGAAGACCGCCATATTGCCCGTGGTTGGTACGCGGCGCAACCCCGTGAACCAGAAGGGGCACTCCGGCCCGTGGAGTCGAGGAGCCCGCCTGTCCTGGTCATTTGAAGCAACGGCCCCATGACTGGACCACCATCGCGACGGCCATCGAGGACCTGCTTCGTCTGCTTGGTACTCGTTAGGTCGGCCTCGACGCCGTTCAGGCGATCCGGGTGGTTATGAACTCCCGGACGCGATCAGCGGCGACGCGGTCCTGAACGAGGGTGTCGCGGTCGCGGACCGTGACCGTCTGATCCTGGATCGTCTGCCCATCGATGGTCAGGCAGAATGGTGTCCCGACCTCGTCCTGGCGGCGGTAGCGGCGTCCAATCGCACCGGACTCGTCATAGAAAACCGGGAAGTGCGGGCGGAGTTCAGCAGCAAGCTTCTCGGCGAACTCCGGCATCCCGTCCTTCTTGACGAGCGGAAAAATGCCGGCCTTGATCGGCGCCAACGACGGCAGGATGCGCAGGACGGTCCGTCCTTCCTCCTCACCCTCGACGGTCTCTTCGCGATACCCGTTGACCAGCACGGCGAGCAACGTGCGATCGGCACCAACCGAGGTCTCGATCACGAACGGGATATACCGGCGGTTCGCCGGCTGATCGAGGTACTCCAGGCGCTTGCCTGAGGCCTTCTGGTGCTGTGTGAGATCGAAGTCGCCGCGATGGTGCACCCCCTCGATCTCCTGGAACCCAAGCGTGCCACCAAAGTCGAACTGGACGTCGAACGCGGCGCGCGCGTAGTGCGCCAGTTCCTGTGGCGTGTGCTGGTGGAATTGCAGTCTCTCGGGCTCGAGTCCCAGCGCCAGATGCCATTGCAGTCGCTGTTCCCTCCAGTACTCGAACCACTCCATGTCCGTGCGGCCGCCTGACGCCTGCTGCGGATCGACAAAGAACTGCATCTCCAT
>CAZSNV010000070.1:0-18128 GCA_964608035.1 uncultured Gemmatimonadaceae bacterium
GGATCTGGTAGGCGACATCCTTCAGCATGCCGACCACCTTGCCGCCCTTGATCTCGTAGAAGAGCTGGCCGCCGAACTGGGCGTTGAAGCGCTGCTGGTCGATCGAGAACGAGCCGTCCCCGACGATCGCGATGCCGTTGTCGGTGGCGGCGATCAGGTCGTCGTAACTGCGATCGTTGTCGCCCGGGAGCAGCGACACGTTAGGCATGCGCTGGAACTGGACGCTGCTCCAGCTGTCGGCGTACGAACAGCCGTGGGAGCGCGTGGGCTGCGACTGCTGCTTGTACCACCAGTCGAGCCAGACCGCCTGCTCGCGCGTCGTCTGGTAGTCGTTGAACAGGCCGTTCTTCACGATCAGGAACTCGTCAGGCGCGACGCCCTCGTCGTCATAGCCGATCGTGGCCAGCGCGCCGGGCTGCGAGCGATCGCCCTGGATGTTCATGAACTCGGGCCCGTACTTGAACTTGCCGAGGAACTGGTCCGGCGGCGCGGCGAAGGACGTGCCGGCGTAATTGGCTTCGTACCCCATGGCCCGGTCGAGTTCTGTTGGGTGGGCTATGGACTCGTGGATCGTCAGCCAGAGGTGCGAGGGATGCAGGACCAGGTTATAGCGCCCCACTTCCACCGGCTTCGCCTTGAGTTTCTCGCTCGCTTCCTCGCCCCACTTGCGTGAGTTGTTGATCAGATCCTGCTGGAGGATCCATTCCCAGCCGCGCGCGGTCGGCGGCAGGGTGTTGCCGCGATTCTGGAAGTCGGAAAAGTCCGGCGAGACGGCGGTGAATTGCTGCTGCACGGCGCTCTGCACGATCGTCTGCGCGATGATCGAGCCGTCGGTGTTGGCGTAGTTGCGTTCCATCTTCCGGAGGAACAGTCCGCTGAACACGTACTTCACGTTGGCGGCCTTCATTCCTTCGGCGTTCGCCTTGAGCAGCAGTTCGGCCTTTTCCTCGACGGGAACGGTCCAGGGGTCGACTACGAAGGCGCTCTTCCAGCTGACTTCACCAACCGACGGCGAAGGGGCGAGCTGCACGGACCGATCCTTGGCAACCGCGTTCGCCTTGGCGATGGCCACGGCTTCGCGCGCGGCGCCGGCGACGCCGTCTCTTGTGAGGTCCCGTGACGCGGCAAATCCCCACGTCCCATTCACGAGCGCCCGCACACCGATCCCGATGGAATCCGTGTCGACGACGTTGATGATCTGCTGTTCGCGCGTGAAGACGAAGTTCTGCTGGTAGCGACCGATGCGCGCATCGGCGAATGTGGCGCCACCCATCTTCGCAAAGTTCAGCGACTCGAGGAGGAGATCCTTTATCGCGGTATCCATGGAGCCACCGCGTTGGGCAACCTCCGGGACGGCCGCGGCCGCCTTTTGAAGTGGACCACCCAGGGCGATCGCGCCCGCGACAGCGCTGCCCTGTTTGAGGAAATCGCGACGAGAGCTCATGAGTCACACAGGTGAAGGACGACGTACGGTAACCCGGTCTGACGGGTGTCGGGACTCCCCTTGAGACGGAACGTGCTGAAGCGGTGATGAAGCGTTGGGGACAGCTTGGGACTGACCAGCTGCGTGCTGATTGCTTTCTTACCGGTACTGGTTCTGGTTGCTGGTGCTGGGGGTGCTGTTCCCGCATGGAATCACGTAAGTGCATGCGACAAAACAACGCATGGACGATGTCGTGGACGGGAGCCACCTTCCCTCATCATGGCTTCAGAGAATCCGACGGAAACAGAAATCGCGGGCGGCACCCCAAAGGACGCAGCGGAGTCGTCCTTGTGGGGTGCACGTGCGAAACTGCTGGTTTCAATCTTTGCGTTTGCGATCTTCCTCAACGCGGCGCTGCTGTTTTCCGTCCAGCCGCTGTTCACCAAGATGGTCCTGCCGTTGCTGGGCGGAAGCTCGGCGGTCTGGAATACCTGCCTGCTGTTCTTCCAGGCGATGTTGCTGGGGGGGTACCTGTACGCGCACGTCACGTCGCGTTGGTTATCAACGCGGTCGCAGGCCATCCTGCACATCGCCCTGCTCGCGACGGCAGTCCTTCTGCTGCCGATCCATGTCCCGGAATCGTGGATGCAGCCGCCGGGAAACGCGCTGCCCATCGCGTGGCTGCTGGGACTCCTGACCGTTTCGCTCGGGCTTCCTTTTTTCCTGCTGTCGGCGGGGGCGCCGATGATGCAACGCTGGTTCGCGGAAACGCGACATCCCGCGGCGCAGAACCCGTACTTCCTGTACGCCGCGAGTAACCTGGGCAGCTTCACAGCGCTGCTGGCATACCCGTTCGTGATCGAGCCGCGCATGCGGATCTCCGAGCAGTCGGTGACGTGGCTGGAGTTCTACTACGCGTTGCTGGTGCTGATTGGGACCTGCGGCATTGTCGCGCTGGCGTTCAGGCGGAGGGCCGGCGCACCGGTCGTGGCGACGGCAGCGGCTGAGCCGGAGCCCGCAGCCGCTCCGGCCGAGTCCGCGCTTGTTCAAGACGCCGGGGGAATCCACCTCAAGCATCGCGGCGCGCTTCGCGGTTCGATGCGGTTTCTCATTGAAGAGAATCCGTCGGTCATTCGGCGCTTCCTTCAGGGACGGGACGCCCCGATCGTTGAGCCCACGATCGTTCCAAACGCGCGCTGGCGGCTCAGGTGGGTGTTGTTGTCGTTCGCGCCTTCGAGCCTCCTGATCGGCGTTACGACGTACCTGAGCACGGACATCGCGTCGGTCCCTTTTCTCTGGGTCATTCCGCTCGCGCTCTACCTGCTGACGTTCGTGCTGGTCTTTGCGCGGCGGCCGCTCTTTCCGCGCTGGTTCATCCTGCACGCGCAGCTCGTGCTTGGCCTGACGCTTATGGTGGCTTTGTGCCTTGGCGCCGGCCGGGGGATTATCGGACCGGCGGTGCTTCACCTGCTGACGTTTTTCGTGACCGCCATGATGTGCCACCGGGAACTGGCCGACAGCCGTCCTCGCGCCGAGTACCTGACGGAGTTCTACCTGTGGATGTCGGTGGGGGGCGTGCTGGGTGGAGTGTTCAACGTGCTGCTGGCTCCCGTCCTTTATGACACAGTGGTGGAATACCCGTTCGCGTTGGTGATCGCATTCGGGCTGCGGCCGGGTCTTTCCCGGGAGTTCGGGGGCTGGCGCGATTTCTTCCGCGACCTGCTCCTGCCGGCGGTGGTGGGGACGGCCGTGTGGTTTGCGTTCCGGCTTCCGAAGCCGCCTGACGAGTGGTTCCCCGCCGGTTCACAGTTGTTCATGTCGGCGGTCGCGATCCCGGTGCTGTTCTTCTGGAAGCGGCCCTTTCGTCTCGCGTTGGGAGCGGGCGCGATGTACGCTGCCACGCAGTTGGCGGGAACCGCCAAGAGCAACGTGCTGATGCAGGACCGAAGCTTCTTCGGCATGTACCGGGTGCGCCGGGTGGCGGACTATCACGTGTTGCAGAGCGGCACCACAACGCACGGGGGTCAGAGTCGGGAGCTCACCCGCCGGATGGACCCGCTGACCTATTACTACAAGGGCGGTCCGCTGGGCGACATCTTCGCGACCGTGGCGCAGAAACCGGTGCGACGCGTGGCGATGGTCGGACTGGGGACGGGGACCATTGCCTGTTACGGCCGGCCCGACGAGCACTGGACGTTCTACGAGATCGACCCGATGGTGGTGCAGATCGCCCGCGCGCCTCGCTATTTCAGCTACCTGCGGGACTGCGCTCCCCGCACCAATATCGTGATCGGTGACGCGCGCGTGTCACTCGGCTCGGCTGCAGATGGCGAGTTCGATCTCATCGTGCTGGACGCGTTCACGTCGGATGCCATCCCCGCGCACCTGGTCACGCGTGAGGCGGTCGCGCTGTACTTCAGGAAATTGAGCAAGGACGGCGTCATCGCCTTTCACATCAGCAATCGATACCTCGACCTCCGGCCGGTGATCATCGCGCTGGCCAACGACGCGAAGGTGGCGGGGGCGCTGGGAGAGCGGGCGCCGGACGCGGAGGGTCGCGGGAAGTTGTATTATGGCAGTCGCTGGATGGTGCTGGCGAAGAATCGCGAGACCCTGTCGGAACTGGTGAAGATCGACGGATGGCACCAACTGGGCACGTGGCCTGAGTCGAGGCTGTGGACGGACGACTACACGGACGTGCTGGGAGCGATAAAGTGGTGAATCGGGCCGACGGGTGACGGGAGACGGGCGACGGGAGAGAGCTATGCGAAGAACTCAACAAGCGGAATACGACGTCGCCATCGTCGGATCGGGCGCGGGTGGCGGGATGGCGGCGCATCGGCTGGCACTTGGCGGAGCGCGCGTGGTGCTGCTCGAGGCGGGCGGATGGTGGGACAACACCACCGCCAACAGCGCGATGCTGCGATGGCCGTATCAGTCAAGCCAGCGTGGCGCCTCGACTCCGGACCGGCCTTTCGGTGAGTTCGATGCCTGCATCGGCGGATGGGATCTTCCCGGTGAGCCGTTTACCCGCGCCGAGGGCACCAGCTTCTCCTGGTGGAGGGCGCGCATGCTTGGCGGCCGCACCAATCACTGGGGACGTATCTCGCTCCGGTTCGGCCCCGACGACTTCAAGCGAAAGAGCATCGACGGCCTGGGCGACGATTGGCCGATCACCTACAGCGACATCGCGCCATACTACGATCGCGTGGACGAACTGGTCGGCATCTTCGGGAGCACTGAAAACCTGCCGAATCATCCGGACGGCAAGTTCCAACCCGCGCCGAAGCCGCGCTGCTACGAGCTGTACGTGAAGCAGGCGTGCGACAAGATGGGAATCTGGTGCATCCCGGCGCGGCTGTCGGTGATCACGGAGCGCCTGGGAGACAGGGCGCCGTGCCACTACTGCGGCCAGTGCAACCGTGGCTGCATGACGAACTCGAACTTCTCGTCGCCTAACGTCCTGCTGATCCCGGCTCAAAGCACGAATCGCCTGCGCATCATCACCAACGCGATGGCGCGCGAGGTGACGGTGAATGCGCAGGGCCTGGCGACCGGCGTGTCGTACATCAACACGGCCACCGGCCGCGACGAACATGTGCGGGCGCGGGTGGTGGTGCTGGCGGCGAGCGCGTGCGAATCGTCCCGGATCCTGCTCAACTCGAAGTCGTCGCAGTTTCCGCAGGGGCTGGCGAATTCGAGCGGTGTGGTGGGGAAGTACCTCACCGATACCACGGGCTCGGACGTTGCCGGGTTCATCCCGAAGCTGGTTGATCACGTGCCGCACAACTGCGACGGCGTCGGCGGCGGCCACATCTACATGCCGTGGTGGCTGGACAACAAGAAGCTCGACTTTCCGCGCGGCTATCACATCGAGGTCTGGGGCGGACTCGGGGTGCCATCGTACGGGTTCATGGGTGGCATCGAGCGGTATGAACCTGGTGGCGGTTATGGCGCACAATTGAAGAACGATTATCGCCGGTACTACGGATCGACGATCGGATTCTCCGGGCGCGGCGAGCAGATACCTAACGCCGACTGCTACTGCGAGATCGATCCGGCGGTGAAGGACAAGTACGGGATTCCGGTCCTGCGCTTTCACTGGAAGTGGGCGGACCACGAGATCAACCAGGTCAGGCACATGCAGGAGACCTTCCGCGCGCTGGTGACGGAAATGGGTGGTGAAGTCTTCTCAGCGATGCCGCCACGGGAGCGCGGGTACGGAATCGCGACCGGTGGCGCGATCATTCATGAGCTGGGCACCGTGCGCATGGGCAGCGATCCGACGACGTCGGCCCTGAATGAGTGGAGTCAGGCGTGGGACTGCAGGAACCTGTTCGTCGCCGACGGCGGGGCGTTCGTGTCGCAGGCGGACAAGAATCCGACGTGGACGATCATGGCGCTTGCCATGCGGACGGCGGACAGAATTCTGGAGCAGCGGCGCGCTGGGGCGCTCTGATACAAATGCAAAATGCAGAATGCAAAATGCAGAATGCAGAATTGGAACGGCAGAACCGGAGGTTCCCATGAGCGAACGGCGTGATTTCCTCAAGTTCCTCGCGGCGGCGCCGCTGGCGCATTTCGCGGTGACCGCGCTCGACCTCGAAGAGGCGGCGATCCGTACGAGAGAGACGCTCGAGCGGTTGGCCGAGCGCGGGCAGCAGTATCAGCCGAAGGTGTTTACTCCCGCGGAATGGCGCACGGTTCGTGTCCTGACAGACCTCGTCATTCCGCGCGATACGCGCTCGGGAAGCGCGACCGACGCCATGGTCCCGGAGTTCATGGACGTGTTCATGGAGAACCGGGAGAACATGCGAACCTGGATGCGCACCGGATTGACGTGGCTGGATGACGAATGCGGGAAGCGATTCACCAAGACGTTCGTCGATTGCGATGCCGCGCAACGCGCGGCTGTGCTGGACGACATCGCCTGGCCGCGACGCGCGCGCCCGGAGATGCAGGCGGGGGTCCGGTTCTTCACCAACTTCCGGAACTTCACGGCGTCGGGTTTCTGGTCGAGCAAGATTGGCGTCGACGATCTCCAGTACATGGGGAACCGGCCGATCTCACGGTGGGAGGGATGCCCAGCACCAGCTCTGAATAAGCTCGGAGTACGGTACAGCTGAACAGCAGGCTGCGTGCTGATTGCTGCTTACTAGTGCTAGTACTGCGTGCTGGTGCTGGGCGCGGTCAAGGATGCGGCTCATGAGACGCCTTGCGATCCGAGCCATCAGTCTCGTACTCGCGATACTCGTCCTTCCGCGCGGTGCAATTGCCCAGCGGATTTTTCCTGGCGGTCCGGCGTTCCCCTTCTCCGACTCGGCGATCGTCATCACGCTTGGCACGGGAACACCCGTCCCGAATCCGGAACGGTCGGGGCCCGCGACGGCCGTCGTCATTGGGCGCAGAGTGTTCCTGTTCGATGCGGGCGCCGGGGTCATGCGACGTCTGGCGGCCGCCGGGTTGCCGATCGACGGCGTTACCGCGGCCTTCATCACGCACCTGCACAGCGACCACACGTTAGGTCTGCCCGATCTCATCCTCACGTCGTGGGTGATGGGACGTAGCACGCCGATGCGGGTGTTCGGTCCGCCGGGACTTCGACGCATGACGGATCATTTCCTGGCTGCCTGGTCCGAGGATACGGTCGTTCGGGTGAAGGGCCTCGAACGCGGTCGACCGGGCGGCTATCGCGTGGCCGTGCAGGAAATCACCGGCGGTGTAGTCCATGACAGTGCCGGCGTGAAGGTCACAGCCATCCGGGTACCGCATGGCGAGTGGGAGTACGCCTTCGCCTATCGGGTAGACGCACCTGGCCGGAGTATCGTGATTTCCGGCGACACGCGCCCGAGCGAAGCGCTGGCTCGAGCGGCGGCCAATGCCGACGTACTCGTTCACGAGGTTTACCCGGAATCGCGTACTGCCGTGGAGAACCGGCCAGGAGGAGAATTGTGGCCGAGGTATTTGCGGGAGGTGCACACCTCGGATGTTGAGCTGGGGAAACTTGCTGCGGCGGCAAAGCCTCGCTTGCTGCTCCTGACGCACGTCCTGTTCATGGGAGCTGGAGAGCTGGAGGTGCTGGATGGAATCCGCCGAGGGGGTTTCGAGGGCCGGGTGGTGGTGGCCAGGGACTTGGCCCGTTATTGAGATGGGAGATGGGAGATGGGAGATGGGAGATGGGAGATGTGCGATCACCTGCACAACGGAGCCAGTCTGATGTCTCGTCCACTGCAACGAGCTGCGCTTATTCCTTCGTTGGCGGTTGCGGTGTTGCTCCTCGCGATGCAGGAAAATGCCCGCGCGCAGGTACCCGCGGTGCATCGCCTGCCCGCGACGCCCCAGACCGTAGCGTATGGTTTTTACTGGTCTGAAGCCAAGCCGGTGCTCCGCATCTCGTCAGGCGACATCATAGACGTGGAGACGCTGCTGACCAACACGCCCAACCGCCTCGAGGCCGCGGGCGTGCCGGCCGGCGAAATCCAGCAATCCCTGCGCGACATCGTTGCCCAGGTCACTGACCGCGGACCGGGCGGCCACATTCTGACCGGGCCGGTGTTCGTCGAAGGCGCCGACTCGGGCGATGTGCTCGAAGTGAAAGTGCTCTCGGTCGACCTGGCGATTCCCTACGGCTACAACGGGTGCAGCGGGTTCGCTCGTGATCTGTGCGATCGAAGCCAGCCGACGACACGGATCATCCGGCTGGATGCGCAACGGATGGTCGGCCACTTTGCTGAAGGCATCGACGTCCCGCTCAAGCCGTTCTTCGGCAGCATGGGCGTCGCACCGCCGCCGTCACGCGGTCGCGTGAGCAGCAATCCTCCGGACATCCACGCAGGCAACCTGGACAACAAGGAACTGGTCGCCGGCACAGCGCTCTACATCCCCGTCCATGTGAAGGGCGCGCTGTTCGAGGTCGGTGACGGACACGCGGCCCAGGGCGATGGTGAAGTGGATCAGACTGCGATCGAAACGAGTCTTCGTGGCCGGCTGCAGCTCACGGTGCGCAAGGACATGAAACTGGAATGGCCGCGCGGCGAGACGCCGACCCATTGGATTACCATGGGAATGGATACATCGCTGACCAGGGCTACACGCATCGCGATCGAGCAAATGGTCAAGCTGATGATGGAGAAGAAAGGACTGTCGCAGACCGCCGCGTATCAGCTCGCAAGTATTGCCGCCGACCTGCGCATTACGCAGCTGGTCGACGGCAATGTTGGCGTGCACATGATGGTCGCGAAGAGCCTGCTCGGCCGCTGACTCAGCCGCGGAGTTACGGCTTCTTCAGCAACGTTTCCGCGGCCAGCTGGTGCGCGGCGAACGCCGGTACAACCTGCGTCACGTAGGCCTTCAGCTCCGGACTCTTGATCGCGGGAAGAAGCGTCGTGTTGAGGGCTTCACCGACGGCCTTGTGATACGCGACCTCGTGTTCGAGGAACGCCTTGTCGAATGCCGGCCCGCTGAGGCCTGACAGCTTTTTCATCGCCGCTTCATGGGCGACCTTGAGCGGAAAGTCGGCCGGAACGGGAACTGGAGCCGTGTTCAGCTTTGCCGCGAGCTTGCGCGCGGAGTCCTGCACGATCTTGTGATCGTGCGCGAGCATGGCGCCGAAATCCTTCACGTCCTTCCGCGCGGCCCGGGTGGCGGCCAGGGAACCGGTGGCGATGTCCCATGTGTTGGCGGCATCGAAGATGCCAACGATGACCGAGTCGTCGAGCGCGAGCGCCGCGTTCTTCGACTGCGCCATCAAGCTGCCCGGCATGACGAGTGCCGCGGCCAGGAACGTTCCGTACAGGGTTCGCATGATGATCCGTCCTCGGGAAGTCGAGCAAAGCTTGCCCTCTCCGTGGCGTACACCGAAGCCTTGACTGCGCTCACTGCCGAGCTCTGCTGGAATCGCACGTGGGGCGTACATGCCGAACAACTCTGCACGCACGGAGCGCATCCGTCATGCCGGTTTCGACTGACGTCGTGATGCGTGGCGGGTGAGCGCAATGATGCACACTACCCCTTCCGGGTTCGACGGTCGGCATCGAGAATCCGGTGTGCAATACATGGTCATCGAGAACTTTCGCCCAGGAAAGGTCGGCGCGATCTACCGCCGGCTGCAGGACTCCGGACGCCACATGCCGGCCGGCCTCAAATACGTCGGCAGCTGGATCACCGACGATTTGACGCGATGCTATCAGGTCATGGAGTGCGAGGAGCCATCGTTGCTCGACGATTGGATTTCGCACTGGGCTGATCTTATGGACTTCGAGGTGATTCCGGTCATAGGGTCGGAAGAGGCGAGGAAACGAGCGCTCCAGCAACGCAGCTGAGTTGTTAGGGCTGGGTTCTAGGGCAGCTCGCTGGGACTGGAGCTGGTGCTAGGTGCTGCTTACTGGGTGCTGGATACTGAGTGCTGAAACCTGAGCGCTAGCCGCTGCGCTCAACGTCGCTAGAATGGACCTCACCCCGGCTTCCGAGCAGCCCATGCGACGTTACACCCGCGGTGAGTTCATCTCTCTGAGCGCGATGCTGGCCGGCGCTGCCAGCCTGGCCAAGCTGCCCTTCAACCGACTCGGCGCGCAGGCGCCAAGTCCATCACCGCTCCCACAGCGCGGCGCCGGAATCGAGGCCGATCTCATCGTCGTGAACGCTCGTGTTCACACGATGGACGCCGCTCAACCGCGCGCCGAGGCGTTCGCGGTGAAGGACGGCCGCTTTCTGGCGATCGGATCGACGGCGGATGTGCGAAACGTCGCCAGCGCGCGCACCATGGTGATCGACGCTGCTGGAATGTGCGTCGTTCCGGGATTCATCGATGCGCACTGCCATCCAAGCGGCGTCAATGAGCTGTTCGGCGTGGTGGTGACGCCACTGAAAACGAAAGCGGAATTGATCGACGCGCTGAGAAGGAAGGCGGCCACGACTCAGCCCGGATTCTGGGTCGAGGGCGAGCTGTTTGACGATACGAAACTGACTGACGCGACGCCGCTCGATCGGCACGACCTCGATAAGGCGTCCACGACTCACCCGATCGTCGTGAATCATCGTGGCGGGCACACATCGTGGTACAACAGCAAGGCGCTCGAACTGGCGGGCATTACCAGGAGCACGCCCGATCCGGAACACGGCCGGTTCTTTCGTGACGCGTCAGGCGACCTGACTGGTCGCGCGGCGGAAGCGGCCCGTGGTGCGTTCGGCAGGGCCGGGCAACGTGAGCGGTTCACACCGGAACAACAGCGCGCAAGGTCGCGGCAGGGTATGAAGCACATCTCAACGCTGCTGACCGCCACGGGCCTGACGACTGTTCACGATGCCGGCGCCGGGCCCGATCGCATCCGGGCTTACGAAGACGCGAGGGCCAACGGCGAATTGCGCCACCGCGCTTACATGATGATCCGCGGCGCCTACGAGCAGCTGCGGAACGCCGGTGTCTACACCGGATTCGGCGACGAGTGGATCCGTGTCGGCGGAGTGAAGTACGCCGCCGACGGCTCGGCGTCCGAGCGCACGATGCGAATGAGCACGCCCTACGTCGGCACCGACGACCACGGCATTCTCACGATGACCCAGCAGGAGATTCATGAGCGGGTCGAAGATGCCCATCGCAACAACTGGCAGGTGGGCATCCACGCCAATGGCGACGTCACGATCGATATGGTGATGCAGGCGTACGAGCGCGTGCTCAAGCAGTGGCCCCATCCCGATCGACGCCATCGCATCGAGCATTGCTCTCTGGTGAACCCGTCTCTCCTGCAACGCATCAAAGCGTCAGGAGTGATCCCCACACCCTTCTGGACGTACGTCTACTATCACGGGGAGAAATGGTCGCAATACGGCGACGAGAAGATGCGCTGGATGTTCGCACACCGCTCCTTCCTCGATGCCGGCATCACCGTGCCGGGCGCATCAGACTACGGTCCAGGGCCATTCGAGCCGCTGATGGCGCTCCAGAGCATGGTGACCCGCCGCGATTACCGCGGCCGCGAATGGGGCCCAAATCAAAAGGTCACGGTGGACGAAGCGTTGCGCATCGCAACGATCAATGGCGCGTACGCGTCGTTCGAGGAGAAGACCAAGGGGTCAATCACCACCGGCAAATACGCCGACTTTGTGATCCTCGAGAAGGACCCGCATGACGTCGACCCGACGACGATCAAGGACATCCGGGTCGTTCGAACGGTCGTGGGTGGAACAATGGCGCATCTTGCGTCGTAGCAGGCCAACGAACGAGCGAGGAAAGGCCGTAATGCGCTGGCCCATATGGTTGGTTTGTTCGGCTCTCGTGGCCTGCGCGAGTGGAGGCAGCACGCGCGAGGCGACGGTCCCAGCGCCGGCGCCGGCGGAAGGCACCTACGACTACATCGCGAATCTTCCCGGCCAGCAAGTCCGAGGTAAGATGCAGTTCGTCGGCGATACGGTCCTCGTCGAGCCCATCGCGGACTATTGCCGCCCAACGGTCCGCTCGCCCGATCCGCTGGCCATTCACTACACGTGCAACGGTCCTGGATCGTTCGAGCAGATCCAGTTGCGGATCGATCGTCGCAGTCCGGTGCAGTTGTCGAAATGGTCCGCGACGTACCGTGTGCAACGCCAGCGCGAAGTCTGCACCCAGTATGCGGTTCGCAACGGTCAACAGGTCTGCGTAGAGACGAGGACCGAAACCTACGAGACAACGGAGTCTCGATCCGGGAACCTGCAGGTCCGCAAGGTTCCGTAGCGCAGGGGACGGGAGTCGAAGTCTCTTCACGGGACGCAGGCGGCGCGACATACTCCTGCGCTGTCCCTTCCTTCACTCCCGACCCTTCATGCCAAGCAAGCGCCTCGGCGTCGCTTTCATCGGCAGCGGATTCAACACCCGCTTTCACCTCCAGGCCTGGCGCGGCGTCCGCGATGCCGACGTTGTCGGCATCTGGAGTCCACATTCCGCCAACGCCGCGTCGGCGGCGACGCTGGCACGCCGGCTCGACGTTGGCCCAGCCAAGCCGTACCGATCGATTGCCGAGATGGTGCAGGACAAGAAGGTCGATGCCATCTGGCTGTGCGGACCGAATCACGCGAGGATCGAGAACGTCGAGGAGATCGTCGACACGGTGCATCGCGGGCGCGGCGAACTGATGGGCATCGCCTGCGAAAAACCGCTCGCGCGCAACGTGGCCGAAGCCGAGCGAGTGGACCTGATGGTCAGCAGCATCGGTGTGCAGACCGGGTATCTGGAGAACCAGCTCTTTGCACCGCATATCGAGGCGGGCAAGTCGCTGCTCTGGGCTCGCGGAGCGGCGACGACCGGACGGCCGTATCTGGCGCGCGCTGCCGAAGAGCATTCGGGTCCCCATATGCCGTGGTTCTGGCAGGGTGCCCTGCAGGGCGGCGGCGTGCTGAACGACATGATGTGTCATTCGGCGCTCGTCGTCAGGCACCTTTTGACAAAGCCGGGCGAACCCTTGAGCTCCGTGAAGCCGGTGCGCGTGACGGGGCACATCGCGTCACTCAAATGGACGCGGCCGCGGTACGTGAAACAACTACGGCAACAGATGAGCAGGGCGGTCGATTATGACCGCGCGCCGGCAGAGGACTTCGCCAGCGCTACGATCGAGTTCAAGACCAGCGATGGCCACAAGGTCATTGGCGAGGCCACAACATCGTGGAGCTTTGTTGGCGCCGGCCTGCGTCTGTCCGCTGAGCTGCTTGGTCCGGAGTATTCGATGAGGTGGAACTCGCTCGACAGCGGCTTGCAGCTCTTCTTCAGTCGAGCGGTGCGCGGCAGGGCCGGTGAGGACCTGGTCGAAAAACAGAACGCCGAGGTTGGCGTGATGCCGGTGGTACCCGAAGAGTGGCTGGCGTACGGCTACACCAACGAGGACCGGCACTACGTTCGCGCGTTCCTCGGCAAGGAGACTCCGCGCCTGACGTTCGCGGACGGGGTCGATGTCGTGAGGTTGCTCATGACGGCGTACAAGAGCGCGGAGCTGGGGAAGACAATTCGCTATCAGCCATCAACTCTCACTCGCTTCATTCCGAAAGTGGCGAGAGGCACATGGAAGCCGTAACAGGATGGGAGATGGGAGACGTGAGATAAACTGCAACTCGATTTACGCATGATTCGAATGGCGTTTGTTGCTCTGCTACTGCTGCTGCGGCTCGAACTTGCAGACGCCCAGGAGAGCAGTACGCGCACGCGAAACGTCGTGCTGATCGTCACCGACGGGCTGCGCTGGCAGGAAGTGTTCGGCGGGGCGGAACGCGCGTTGATCAGCAGAGCCGGTGGCGTGAGCGACACAAGCGGAATTCTGCGCGACTTCTGGCGGGAAACGCCGAGCGAACGCCGCGCGGTTCTTCTGCCCTTCATGTGGGGCACGATTGCGCGTGAAGGGCAGATCCTCGGTAATCAGGCAAAGCGCAGCGTGGGCACCGTGACCAACGGGCTCAAGTTCTCCTATCCTGGCTATAACGAGATGATCCTCGGTGCCGCCGATCCGCGCATCAACTCGAACAGTTACGGCCCGAATCCGAACGTCACGGTGTTCGAGTGGTTGAACGCCAAACCCGCCTATCGCGGGCGCGTCGGGGCGCTGGCGACATGGGGCGCATTCCGCGATATCTTCAATGCGAACCGTAGCGGAGTCGACGTGCGTGCCGGCTGGAGTCCACCGTTCGCGACGCCGCGCGGCGATCGGCAGTCGCTGATCAACGAGCTGTTTCGCACGACGACGCAGTTATGGGCGGATAATGCCTTCGATGTGCTCACGCACCAGGCACTGCTGGAGTACGTGCGCACGGTTTCGCCGCGCGTGCTCTTTGTCGGGTACGGCGAGACCGATGAGTGGGCGCACGCGGGTCGATACGACCTGACGCTTCGCACTGCCCGTCAGGTTGACGCGTTCATTGCCGAGTTGTGGCAACTCATGCAATCGATGCCGGCTTATCGGGGGACCACGACATTCATCATCACCACCGATCATGGCCGTGGAGACGGACTGGCTGATTGGAAGCGGCACGGTGAAGACGTTGTCGGCGCTGAGGCGATCTGGATGGCGCTACTCGGGCCCGATACACCTGCGCTCGGCGAGCGCGAGAATCACACGTTCACGCAGGCGCAGATCGCCGCCACGATAGCCACGCTGCTCGGCGAGGACTGGCGAACCGCGAATGCGGCGACCGCGAGCGTTGTGACGGGCGCGATCGGGCGCCGGCCACGTTGAAGAACCAAAAAACGGCGCAGAGCCCAAACGGCGCAGAGCCCAAACGGCGCATGACCCAATGAGCGCAGAGCCCAAAGGGCGCAAGGCTGGTCGGCGCGCGGTAGATTCGACTCGAGCCTTGTTGGAGGAGTGACATGCGCGTCAGCGCGGGATGCATTGTGTTGTCATCGGTTGTTTGCGCGTGGCCGGTGGCGGCCCAGCAGCTGGGCACGATCGACTTTCCGACGTCGGCGCCCGCGGCTGCGCAGAGCTCATTCATGCGGGGCGTGCTGTTCCTCCACAGCTTCGAATACGAGTCCGCCGCCAACGCGTTCAGGGAATCGCAGCGCGCGGCCCCGGGCTTTGCGATGGCCTATTGGGGCGAGGCCATGACGTACACGCATCCGGTGTGGAACGAACAGGATGCCGCCAAGGCGAGAGAAACGCTGGCCCGGCTCGGGGCTACACCTGCGGCGCGTCGTGAGAAGGCGCCGACGAGTCGCGAGCAGCTATACCTCGACGCCGTCGAAGCACTGTACGGAGTTGGATCCAAGCCCAGGCGCGACACGCTCTACGCGAGCGCAATGGAACGATTGGCAGCGGCGTTCCCGAACGACGATGAAGCCCGGTCGTTCTACGCTCTCGCGCTGCTGGGGTTGAGCCAGGGCGTTCGCGACGTGCCCACGTACATGAAGGCAGGCGCCATCGCGCAGGAGGTGCTCCGGCACAACGCGGATCACCCGGGCGGCGCGCACTACAGCATCCACGCGTTCGACGATCCTGTTCATGCGCCGCTGGGCCTGCGCGCCGCTCGGCTCTATTCGAAGATTGCGCCCGGCGCTCCGCACGCGCAGCACATGACGACGCACATCTTCGTGGCGATGGGCATGTGGGACGATGTGGTTTCGCAGAACATTGTCGCGTCGGGCCACAATCACGACCAATGGCAAGCTGGCCACTACACCGCGTGGCTCGGGTACGGCTACGTCCAGCAGGGCCGCATGGACGACGCGCGCAAGCATCTGGAGACCGTTCGGGCGAACTATCGGCGGACCGCGCGTCGTGGGGAGGAGCCGTCGTTGCTCAGCATGCGCGCCCAGTATCTCATCAACAGCGAGCGCTGGACCGACCCGATAGCCACCTGGCAGCTGGAAGCGCCGGGTGCGGGCGCTGTCGCGCTATCGATGGATGCATTCGCGAGCGCGTACGCGGCGATCAAGCAGGGGAACAGGGTTCGTGCCGAGCAACTCCATGCCGAGCTCGCGGCTCACGACAAGCGAGCGTCGGTTGACGATGCGTACTCGAGCAATCGAACAGTACCCGGCATTCTCGCGCGGCAGATCCGTGCTCTGCTGATGCTGGAGGGCGGAAGGCGAACCGAAGCGATCGCATTGCTACGCGAGGCGGCCGCGCTCGAAGACGCTATTCCCCTGGAATTCGGCCCACCCGATGTCGTCAAGCCAACCCACGAACTGTTCGGCGAGGTCCTGCTTGGTTTCGGGCAGGCGGCGGAAGCGCAACGTGAGTTTGCGCGCGCGCTGGCGCTGGCTCCGGGCCGGGCTCGCTCACTGCTCGGGCTGGGGCGCGCCGCTCTCGCCGCCGGCGATAGTAGCGCTGCGCGCAAGGCGCTGGGCGAGCTCAAGCGCACATGGCATTCGGCGGATGAGGGATTGGCCGAGGTTGCGGAGCTCGACCGATTGCTTGGGAAGGTGGGTAAGTAGGAGTGAAGAGCGCAGAGCGCAAAGCGCCAAGGACAAATCGAACTGGAGCCCAATCATGGATCGCCGTTCCTTGGAAACGCTGGTCATTTCCGCGATTCTCGCCGCGTGCGCGTCGCAGGAGCCGTCGGCCACCTGCGCGGCGGACAACGCCGGCCTGACGCTGCCCGACGGGTTCTGCGCCCAGGTGGTGGCCGACAGCGTCGGCGCGGCGCGGCACATCGCGATTGCGCCTAACGGCGACATCTTCGTCGCGCTACGGGACACCAATGGCGGGGTGATGGCGCTGCGGGACGGCGACGGCGATGGCGTCGCCGAGCAGCGCGAGAAGTTCGGGACGAGTGGAGGCACCGGGATCGCCTTCTTCGACAATCACATCTATTTCGCGACGGACACGTCAGTGATCCGGTGGCCCTGGGTCGCTGGGCCGCTCGTGCCGGCGGGATCACCGGAGACCATCGTCACCGAGCTGGCCGTGCAGCGCGCTCACTCGGCGAAGCCATTCACCATCTCATCCGCCGGTGATTTGCTGGTCAACATCGGCGCGCCATCGAATTCGTGCCAGGCAAAGGATCGCGAGGAAGGCTCCAAAGGACAGGATCCGTGCCCGCTGCTCGAGCGCTCAGGCGGCATCTGGCGTTTCGACGCCAGGAAGCCCATGCAGCGCCTAGCCGACGGAACTCGGCGCGCAACCGGCTTGCGCAATGTGGTCGCCTTGAACGTGGGACCGGATGGTTCAGCACTCTGGGGTGTCCAGCATGGTCGCGATCTGCTTGCTGGCAACTGGGGGAAACTGTTCCCCGTGTTCACCGAGCAGAAAAGCGCCGAGAATCCTGCTGAGGAACTCCTCCGGCTTGACGAGGGCGCGGATTACGGCTGGCCGTACTGCTACTACGATCTCGACCTGAAGAAGAAGGTTATGTCGCCGGAGTATGGCGGTGACGGGGAGGCGGTCGGGCGTTGCACATCGGTGCAGCAGCCTCTGGTGATGTTCCCCGGACACTGGGCGCCGGAAAGCATCGTGTTCTACACGGGGACTGCGTTCCCGACTGAGTATCAAGGCGGGGCGTTCGTCGCATTTCACGGTTCATGGAATCGCGCGCCGCTGCCGCAGGCGGGATTCAACGTGTCATTCGTGCCGTTTGCGAATGGACAGCCTGCCGGTTCTCACCGGGTTTTCGCCGACGGTTTCCGTGGAGACTCGACGCAGCAGCTGCATCGCCCGATGGGCATGGCGGTCACGTCAGACGGCGCCCTGATCGTTGGCGACGATAAGGGCGGGAGGATCTACAGGATCTGGCACCTGAAACCTTGAGGGTCGAGGCTCGAGGCTCGAGAGAAGGGTTGAGGTTTCAGCGAGAGGGGGGAGTAAAACCGAACGGACGCCCCCCGCTCTCAATGCTACCACCTTCCCTCAAGCCTCAAGCCTCGAGCCTCGACCCTCAAGGTTCGAGCCTCAAGCCTCGACCCTCGTCTTACCTGGCCTGAATAGCAAGAGGAACAATACGAACACCGCCAACGCGCCTAACGCCGGCACGCGCCAGACACCGGCCCAGTCATGCCGGACACACTCGCCGGCAGCGGCGGCGGCGTCGGTGCAGGCCGCGTTCACGTAGCGTCCGACCACCGCGCCTGACACCCATGCGCCAATGAAGTAGCCGACGCCGTTCGTGACAAAGTTGATGAACCCCTGCGCGGCGGCGCGAATGCGCGGTCCGGCCGTTTCATCGGTGTAGATCTGCCCGGCGACAAAGAAGAAGTCGTAGCACACGCCGTGCAGCAGGATGCCGGCGTAGAGCAGCCACATGCCGCCGCCCG
>CAZSNV010000071.1:0-18059 GCA_964608035.1 uncultured Gemmatimonadaceae bacterium
CGCCTGGGCCCGAAGCCAATAGCCGTTCGATAGGCCGAAAAACCGGCAGAGCCTGAGATCGGTATCGGCCGTGATCGCGCGCTTGCCCGCCACAATCTCGCCGATGCGCTGGGCCGGCACACCGATCTCCTTGGCGACACGGTACTGCGTGAGCTCCATCGGGATGAGGAACTCCTCGCGCAGCAACTCGCCGGGCGTGACGGGCTTGAGTGTTGCCATGATTTCTCTCCCCTAGTGATAGTCCACGATCTCGACGTCTTCCGGGCCGGCCGGCGTCCAGCGGAAGCACACGCGGAATTGGTCGTTCACGCGGATGCCGTGCTGACCGGCACGCTTCCCCTTGAGCGCTTCGAGCCGGTTGCCCGGTGGCACGCGCAGGTCGTCGAGCCGGCCCGCAATCTGCAATTGCCGGAGCTTGCGTCGCGCGACCGTTTCGATGCTCGCGAACCGTTTGACGCGGCGTCCGTTCGCAAAAGCCTCAGTCTCGGCGTTCCGGAACGACACGATCATGAGGTAGGATAACGCGCCGCGTGATTAACGTCAAGCGTGATCAACTGACCAGAACAGCGAGCGCCGATACTCCGGCAAAACGAATCGCGCTCGTTACAACCGCACGTCCACCAGCTGCCCTTTGAACACCACTTCCTTCGTCACCACTGAACCAGCCACTCGAACTACCATCCTTCGCTCGGCTGGCGGAAGCACGCGCGACCCCGGCGCCAACCGCAGCGTCAATCGCCGCTCACGCTCCCGCCAGTCCATCACCAGGCGCATCCACTCCTCGATGTAGGTGTCGATGATGCGGTCGACGATCGTCCAGTCGTACCTGGGGCGGCCGTTCGCGTCCTCGGTGTACGCGTTCGTCGAGCCCCATTTCAGCGCTGGCGTCCCGTCGCCGGTGGTCAGGAGGTTGTGGGTGCGCACGTATACCGGCGCGGGGGTCGCTGCCGCCGCAAGGGCGGACAGCAGCTTCTTGCCATCCGGCATGTAGGTGTACTTCGGCTCGTCGTAGCCGAACCAGGCCCACATCGGCGTCATCGGTCCTCGCTGAACCCCACTCGCGACACGGATCTGGATACGTGTTTGTTGAGCTGCGGGCAGCTGGAGTGGAGCGACCATTAGGCATCCAGCCAGGAGCGTTCGGGGAATCAGTTCGCCTCTGCAAGGGCGCATCTGTGTGTCTCCGTCACCGACTGGAGATCGATCTTCGGCGAATGGGGAAAGACTTCGAAATGGAAGGTCGGGCTCATGGGCCGGCAGCTACAGCCAACAGCAACTCTAAGGGCCAGTAAGAACAATTCAACTGATGAAACCGGAGTCGAGTGCTCGCGTCCGGGCCAAGAAGGCAGCAAGTTCGTCTCCGGATCCGGCGAGTCAGTTCGCCTTGATCGTCGCCGGGCCCCTTCGAAGGACGGCTTTGAGAGCCACGCCCAGATCTATCGCCGAATCGACGGAGCTCGCACGACACATAGCGGTATCGAGACGGTCCATGGGTACGCATAGTTTGAGATCAGCATTACCGATAGATAAGCAACCTGCACTGACGCCCTCCCCGTAGGCGGGGCCAATCGGTAGGTTGGGAGTCCTGATCCGCCATTGGGCGGGGAGGACTCATGAAGAAGTCTCGATACACCGAAGAGCAGATCGTCGGGATCCTGCACTAGGCCGAGGGCGGCGTCGCGATCCGCGAGCTGGTGCCGCAAGCACGGGATCACCGAGACCACGTTCTATCGCTGGCGCGCCAAGTACGGCGGCCTCCAGGGGGCGACGCCCGGCGCTTCAGTATTGGCGAATGCATTTGCAGAGAGTGACCAAGCTCCGGGGCGCATCGTGTCGCTGATTGCAGTTGCAGTATGGGTTACAACGTTGGCGTCCGGCCTGGTTCCGGCCCAAACCGCCGGAGCTCGGTCCGTCGGCGAGCCATCGAGCTCGACGTGGATATTTCGTCGTCCCAGCAGTCGTCGCGTCGTAGCGCTGCTCAGTGGTTGCCGGATTGTCGTGATCGACGCAACCAGTGGGTCAGTCCTCGCCGAACGCTCTCTCGGTGACAGCGCGCTGTGGAACAGCGGGCTATCGCTCGGCGCGAGTCGGTCCGGCGACCGGGTGTTCGCAACGCTGACTCACCGAACGTCGCACGCGACTGCCATCGTACGATTCGATCTGGCGGATTATTCGGTCCACCAGATCGCCGTTCTTCCCGACTCCATCGCCTATCCGAGGCTTGTCGTCGGCCCGAAAACGGGCCGGCTGTTCATTGCCGCGGATTCCGTTTTTCGAATCGCGATAGTAGATCCGACGAACACCGCGAACATTTCGCGTTACTCGTCCGGTCGGGACCCCGCCATCTATTGGGGGGTGACCTGGTTCAGCATCTCTCCCGACGAGAATCGACTCTTCGCCAGCTACCACGGTTTCGGAGCCGGCGTCGACTGGATCGATGTACGCGGGACGCAGTTCGTGGCGTGCACCAGGTCCATCACGCAACCGCCCAGAACCGGTTGTGGCTCCGCCCACGGACGAGTCGAGGCGTACCGGGACGGGTTCGTCGCGGCCACCGGCGGGGGCCTGGTCGTGGTCGACGCCAAAGGGAGTGAAACGGCCAGGTTCGGGACCGGGTTGTCGTCCCGCAACCACTTCATGGAATTCGCGCTCGATACCGTCGGTGGTCGGGCCTACATCATTGGCCCCTGTGTGATGGACGGCGGTCTCAGCCGAGTGAGCCTCTCGGCGCCGGGACCGATCCAGATCCTGGGCGGGGTATGTGGGGAGCGCGTAATCCTGTCCGATGACCGGCGCCTCTTGGCAACTTCTTCGGGCACCACTATTTCGATCCTGGATGCCGACACCGGGGCACTCGTTCGAAGGATGACGATGCCGGCTTCTGTGCTGGATCTCTCGTTCGTCGATGGCTGAGCGCGTTGGTCAAAAGCGTTTGTTATCGGCCACAACGCGCCCCGCCGCGATCGGGCGGCCGCCACCTCTTCCGAGAGACGCCCGTTTCACTGAAGTTTGTGCAGTCCCTCCACTTCATTTCCCGATCGGGAGCGTCGATGCAAACGACTTCGCTGATCCGCCGCATCCTGGCGCCGGGTGCTGCCGCCGCCGTCCTCTGCGCCGCCGTCGCTCCTCTCGTGGGGGCGCAACAGCGTCCCGCGACGCCGTCACCCGCCGCTACGGCGGCCGGACTCGAGGCATTGAAGAATGAGCGAAAGGACGATCCGCGCCCCGCACCGGCCAGACGCGAAGGCGACGGACCGTTCGCGAAGCTGATCATCCGAGGCACGACGCTGATCGACGGCACCGGTGCGCCGCCGCGCGGTCCTGTGGACATCGTGATCGAGGGCAACCGGATCACCGACATTGTGAGCGTCGGCTACCCCAAGGCCCCGATCGACACCGCAAAGCGTCCAAAGGGCGCTGCGCGGGAGCTCGACGGCGCGGGACTGTACGTGCTGCCGGGCCTCGTGGACGTGCACGTTCACCAGGGGACGCAGCAGAAGGCGCCCGACTCGGAGTACTACAACAAGCTCTGGCTCGCACACGGCATCACGACCGTGCGCGGCGTCCCGTTCGCGAGCTTCGACTATTCGACCAGGGAAAAGGCCCGAAGCGGAAAGAACGAGATCACGGCGCCGCGGTATTTCGTGTATCAGCGCCCGGGAACCGGGTGGGATCGGGGGCCGGTACGAACCCCGGAGCAGGCGCGCGCCTGGGTGCGGTGGATCGCACAGAACGGCGCCGACGGCCTCAAGCTTGGCGCGGAGCGGCCCGACCTGATGGCGGCGCTGATCGACGAGGCGAAGAAGCTCGGGCTCGGGACCACGGCACACCTCCAGCAAACCGGTGTCGCGCAGATGAATGCCGACGAGGCCACCCGCCTCGGTCTCGGCACGGTGACGCATTTCTACGGGCTCTTCGAGAGCATGTACGAGAGCAACTCGATTCAGCCGTGGCCCGTGGACATGAACTACAACGACGAGCAGAATCGCTTCGGCCAGGTCGCGCGGCAGTGGACGCTCGTGAAGCCACGCGGCGAGAAATGGAACGCGCTGCTCACGAAGCTGAAGGAGCGCGACGTCACGCTCGACCCGACCATGGTTGCCTACCTCACGGGCCGCGACATGATCCACCACATGGCCGCGCCCTGGCACGCGGCGTACACGCTTCCATCGCTCTGGGACTACTACGCGCCGAGCCGCACGAATCACGGCTCGTACTGGTACTACTGGACCACCTGGGACGAAGTCGCGTGGCGAAACTTCTACCGCGTCTGGATGGAGTTCCTGAATGACTACAAGAACATGGGCGGCCGCGTGACGGCGAGCTCGGATGCGGGCTTCATTTACAACACCCCCGGATTCTCGACCATTCAGGAGATGGAGCTGCTCCAGGAGGCCGGGTTCCATCCACTGGAGGTGATCCGCAGCGCCACGTACCACGCGGCCGAGACGCTGGCCAAGCCGAAGGGTCAGCAGATCGAGATGGGGGCCGTGCGTCCGGGGCTGCTCGCGGATCTGCTGATCGTCGACCACAACCCGGTCGAGAATCTCAAGGTCCTGTACGGCACTGGGGCACTCAAACTGAACGACGCGACTGGCAAGCCCGAGCAGGTCGGCGGCGTCAAATGGACGATCAAGGACGGCATCGTCTACGACGCCAAGCAACTTCTCGCTGACGTCGCGAAGATGGCGGACGAGCAGCGGCGCGCGCGGTCCGTGGCGGGGAAGGCACAACCGAAATGATCGCCGCATGCCGCACACCGACGGAGCGTACATGAACACATTGCCGCGTACCGTGAGACTTCTTGCGCTGGTCGTTGCCGGCGCCCCGCTCCTCGCCGCGGCGTTCGGGACGCAGCGGAATGCGGATGTGCCGCTCGCTTCCCTCGACCTCACGAAGATGCGAGTCCAGCCGGCTGGAGGCCGCGGCAGGGGAGGGCAGCCACAGACCGTTGCGCAGGCGAACAAGTCCATCGACGGCAACCCAATCCGCATAGGCGGCAAGGAATTCGCCGAGGGTGTCGGGACGCGAGCAAACAGCGTCGTGTTCATTTCGCTGGGCGGCGGGGCCGACCGCTTCTCCGCGATGGTGGGGGCCGATGACAATCCAATTCCGCCGCCACCCGCGCGATCCGGACAGCCGCCCGCGGCCGCGACACCTCCGGTTCCGCCTCCGCCACCGCCGATCGTCTTTCGCGTCCTTGGTGACGGACGTGTGCTCCACGTCAGCAAGCCGGTGGCGCGCGGCGATGCTCCCGAGCCGTTGAACGTCGACCTCCGTGGCATCAAGACGCTGGTGCTTCAGGTGAAGCCGGTGGACGGCAGCCGGCCAATTGCCGCAAACTGGGCCGACGCGAAATTCGCAGTGAGCGGTTCGACCCCGACCGCGATCGACATTCCGGTAGAGCCGCGAGAAGTGCTGACGCCCAGGCCGGGACCGGCGCCGCGCATCAATGGGCCGTCACTCACTGGCGTGACACCGGGGCACGACGTGCTGTACACGATTCCGGTGACGGGAAGGAAGCCGATCACGTACGGCGTGACGAACCTCCCCGGAGGACTGACGCTCGACGCCTCGACCGGAATCATTCGGGGAACGATCGCGAAGCGCGGCCGCTATCCGGTCACGTTCAGCGCGAGGAATGCGGCAGGCTCGGCGTCGAAACAATTCGTCTTCGTTAACGAAGGTCAGCTTTCGCTGACGCCGGCGATGGGGTGGAACAGCTGGAACGCGTTCGGACGCGCGGTGAGCGACTCGCTCGCTCGCGCGGCGGCCTACGCGATGGTCTCCAAGGGGCTCATCGACCACGGGTGGACCTACGTCAACCTCGACGACGGCTGGGAACGCAGCGCGCGCGAGACCGATCCGCTCTACGAGGGCCCCGTGCGCGCTCCCGACGGCACGATCCTCACGAACAAGAAGTTCCCGGACATGAAGGCGCTCGGCGACTACATCCATGCCAAAGGTCTCAAGTTCGGAATCTATTCCGGGCCCGGGCCAACCACGTGCCAGGGATTGGAGGCGAGCTGGCAGCACGAGCTTCAGGATTTTCGAACGTTCGCGAGCTGGGGCGTCGACTATCTCAAGTATGACTGGTGCGGCTACAGCAGCGTGCTGGCACCGGGGGAGACCAACCAGCAGCTCCCCGTGCTGAAGCGCCCGTATCAGGTCGCACGAAGGGCGCTCGACCAGGTGCCACGTGACATCATCTATTCGCTCTGCCAGTACGGGTGGGGGAATGTCTGGGAGTGGGGCGCGGAAAAGGGAATCGAGGGGAATTCCTGGCGCACGACGGGCGATATCACCGACACGTGGGAGAGTATGAACGGCATCGGGTTCCGTCAGGTGGGCAACTCGAAGTATGCATCGCCTGGCCGCTGGAACGATCCGGACATGCTCGTCATCGGCAAGGTGGGCTGGGGGCCGCGCCTTCGCGACTCGCGTCTCACGCCGAACGAGCAGTACCTCCACATCACGCTCTGGACCTTGCTCGCCTCACCGCTGCTGCTTGGCAACGATCTGACGCAGATGGATGACTTCGAGCTCAACCTCGTCACGAACGACGAGGTGCTCGCCGTGCACCAGGACGCGATGGGGAAAGCCGCTGATCGCGTTTCACGAACGGACGAGCTCGAGGTGTGGGCGCGTCCGCTGGGCGACGGCTCGCTCGCCGTGGGCTTGTTCAATCGCGACGAGATGGACATGAACATCGCCGTTCGCTGGAGCGAGCTGGGGATCGAGGGCAAGCAGTTAGTGCGGGATCTGTGGCGGCAGAAAGACCTCGGCACCTTCAATGGCGAGCTCTCGTACATCGTGCCGCGCCACGGTTCACTGTTGGTCAAACTGACGCCGCGGTAGCCATACGGCGATTTGACTGCGATCAGCGCCGCTTGACTAACCTGCCGCGCATGGCGTGTGTCGCGCTTGGCCTGGGATGGCTTCCCGGCTTGGCGGGCTGTCGCTCGGCCGCGACCGTGCTGCCGCACCCAGCATCGGGAATCGAGCAGCGAGTGTTCGGACGAACCCCGGAGGGCGCCGACGTGAGGATTTTCACGCTCACGAACGCCAGCGGCATGGTGGCGAGAGTCACCGAGTACGGCGCGACGCTCACGGAGCTCTGGGCTCCCGATCGCGACGGCACGCTCGCCGACGTCGTCCTGGGCTATGAGCGGCTCGACGACTACGTCGGAGCGCCGTTCTATTTGGGGGCAACGCTAGGTCGCGTTGCCAACCGGATCGCGAACGGGAAGTTCACGCTCGATGGCCAAACGTACTCGCTGGCGACGAACCGCGCGCCGAACCATTTGCACGGCGGTGTGAGAGGATTCGACAAGAGAATCTGGACATCGCGTCCAGGCGCTGCCGGCACTCGGGCGATTGGCGGGGGGAGCGCGGCGAGCGTGACATTCACCTACACGAGCCCCGACGGCGAGGAGGGATATCCCGGCACGCTGACCGTCACGGTCGCCTACACGCTCACCGATGCGAACGAGCTCCGCATCGACTATACGGCGACGACGGACAAGCCCACTCCGATCAATCTCACCAATCACTCGTTCTTCAACCTGGCTGGCTCGGGCACGATCCTCGACCACGTTTTGACCCTCAATGCGGATCGGTCCACGCCGGTGAGCACCTCCCTGCTTCCAACCGGCGAGATCGCTCCCGTCATCGGAACCGCGCTCGACTTCACGCGGCCGCGTCGCATCGGCGACCGGATCGAGGAGATGCGTAGCTTCGCCAATGGATACGATCACAATTTCGTCCTCAACGGAAGCGGAGGCACGCCAGCGCTCGCCGCGCGCGTCGAGGAGCCGAGGTTCGGTCGCATCCTGGAGATCTGGACGACGGAGCCGGGCGTGCAATTCTTCACCGGCAATCGTTTCGACGGAACGTTTCCCGGGGTCGGCGGCGCCGTCTACCAGCGACACGCCGGCTTTGCGCTGGAGCCACAGCACTTTCCCGACTCGATCAATCATCCTGAGTTTCCATCCGTCGTGCTGCGCCCGGGCGAAACGTTCAGGTCCTCGACGGTTTACCGATTCCTGACTCCGAGAGCGACTCGTGGCTGAACGCGCGCTGGTAGCCGACCAACCGCGGTTGGTCCTGAGCCCCCTCCGGTGGCGGATCGCGATTGTCGTGAGCGTCGCGATCGCGATCAGCTATCTGGATCGTCAAACGCTCCCCTGGGCGATCACCGCGATTCAGCGCGACATTCCGATCTCGAATCAGGTGAAGGCGTTCCTCGATTCGGCGTTTCTCGTCACCTACGGCCTGATGTACCTGGGCGGGGGACGCTTCGTCGACATCCTGGGAACGCGCCGCGGATTCCTGTCGATCATGCTCTTCTGGTCGCTCGCCTGCGCCAGCCACGGCCTCGCCGGCGACTACGGGTTGGCCGCCGTGTTCGGGCTTCCGTTCAGCGTCCTCATGCTCGCGGCGAGCCGCCTGTTGTTGGGGGTGGGGGAGGGTGGCGGGTTCCCCGCCGCGACACGCGCGGTGACGGAGTGGTTCCCCGTGCACGAACGCTCGACCGCCATGGGCATGATCAACGCGGGCACGGCCGTTGGCGCCGTGGTTGCGCCGCCCCTGATCGCGCTCGTGTTGATCCAGGCGAACTGGTTTGGGCTTGCTCCCTGGCGATGGGTGTTCTTCGTCACGGGAGCATTGGGCCTCCTGTGGACGGTGTGGTGGTGGTTTGCGTACCGTCCGCCCGAGGAAACGGCCCCGGCACGGGACAGCGAGCCGATGATTCCGCTCGCCACGCTGCTCCGCTTCCGAGAAACACAGGCGATCGTCTTCGCCAAGTTTCTGAGCGACGGGGCGTGGTACTTCTACCTGTTCTGGCTTCCCAAGTATCTGTTCGACACCTTTCAGCTCGACATCAAGACGGCGGGAGCCATCGGCTGGATTCCCTATGCCGCGTCGGGTGTCGGGGCCCTGTGCGGCGGCGCGCTGTCGAGCTGGTTGTTGCGCCGAGGCTGGTCGGTGAACAAGTCGCGGAAATTCGCGCTCGGCGCGAGCGCCGCGCTGATGCCGTGGGTGATGCTCGTGCCGCAGATGCAGTCCGTCGGCTGGGTCATCTTCATATTCAGCGTGGCGTTCTTTGGCCAGCAGTCGTGGTCGACGCTCGTCATGATCCTGCCGACCGACCTGATCTCGCGCCGCGCCGTAGGGACGCTGGCGGGCCTCGTCGGATTTGGCGGCGCGATGGGCGGCGTGCTGCTCGGGCAGGTCGTCGGATATCTTCGCGATCACGGCCACAGTTACACGCCGGCGCTCATCATCTCGGGCTCGCTGCACGTCATCGCCTTCGCCGTCATCTGTCTCGCCATTCCGAGAATTCAGGCGCTCACCTTGCCGCGCACGCGACCAGCATGAAGATCACGGAGGTCCGCACTCGAGTCGTCCAGTGGAAGGGCAAGACGACTCCGCTGCCGCCACACTTTTGCACGAATCCCATGGATCTGATCGCGCCGTCGCTGTCGCCGGAGACGATGGGGACGTTCACGTTCCACGGCTGGCTGATCTGCGAGGTGGTCACGGACAACGGTCTGGTCGGCATCGGCAACGCCGCGCTGACGCCGCTGGTCACGAAGCAGGTCATCGATCGGTATCTCGCGCCGCTCGTCATCGGCGCGGACCCATGGGACATCGAGTTCCTCTGGCAGCACATGTACCGCAAGACGATGGCGTTCGGTGTCGGCGGCTCGGCCGCGGCGTTGGAGAGAGCGCGTCCGGTGCTGGCGGCGATGGGCCGGAGCGTCGTTCACGTTGGTCCAACGGGCAGCGGCGCGCTCGTCAAGCTGATCAACAATTTCCTCTGCGGCGTGCAGGCGGCTTCGCTCGCCGAGGCGCTCGTGCTCATCGAACGAGCGGGGCTCGACAGCGATACGGTGACGCAGGTTCTCGCCAACGGTGCGCCGGGAAGCCCGCTCGTGAAGACGCTGTTGCCCCGCATGACCGCGCGAGACTATGCGCCGAATTTTCATCTCTCGCTCATGAGCAAGGATCTCGCGTATTCCCTGAAGGAGGCCGAGCGGCAGGGTGTGCACCTCGCCACGGCTCGGGCAGCGCTCGACGCGTTCGAGCGAGGCGTGACGGCGGGTCGCGGCCAGGACGACTTCTCGGCGGTGATCGAGCCGCTTCGCGAAAAGGCGACGTATTGGCGGCGGTGATTGCAGTGCGACTGCAAGGTCAACGGAGAAGAGCCATGGGGCCAGACGACAGCAACTCGAGCTGATAGCCGCGAGTGGTAAACCTCGTGACCCTCCACGCGTGGGCCAGAGCTCGACTGACTCCGTCCCGCCACGCGGAGGGATCCCGAGGGGTCAGACTCGCGACTGACGACTTGAGTCGCTGGCGCCTGGTCCCCTTGGCTCTTCTCCGTTGACGTTGACGCTCGGTTGGCGTTGACGCTCGGTTGACGTTGCGGTTCATGTTCCGCGCGGCGTTACCGGATCGGCGAGTAGTCCGTCGGCGTGACGAATACGGACTGGACGCGCTCCACGATCCGCCCGTTGGCTTCCGACTCCGCTCGAACCTTCTGCCACTCGGGATCACGGCCGAACGCCGCCCAGCTTTCGCGCGCAGCCTCGCGGCTCGGGTAGGCGAGGATGTAGATGATCGTGTTCTTCGACAGCACCGAATCAGTCGGCGTCCAGTAACCGATGCTGGTCATCCCGTGTCGCTCGAAAATCCGGACCGTATGGTCGCGGAACCGGGCGTGGAGCGCGTCGAGCTTGCCTTCGGGAGCGGTGTACGTGCGAATCTCGAAGACCCGGTTCGCGGGTGTGGGCTGCAACGTGGCTCTCGCCGATGAAGCGGGATCGCGAGAGGTGGTGCACGCGGCGAGCAGGAGGGCGAGAACTGCGATGCGTCTGATCATGGGTGTCTCGAGGTCACACGGTATGGGGCGTGCGGATGAACGACAACCTTTGGCGGCACCGGGCGTGTCTCAGCGGAGCATGCCGAAAATGAGAGTCGGCTTCAGATACCCGCGTTAGTGTCGGCACCAAGGACAATGAACATGCATAGACACTCCGCACATGGCTTGCTGCTCGCCTTGGCCTTGGGTCTCACATTGGGCCTCGCCCCGCATGCATTGAGAGCCCAGAAGGTCGATACGGTCTCGTTGGGCCCTTCCAACGGCGTGTTGCGCGGGCACGAGGGATTCACCTCGGTCGCAAACATTCGTGAGCTCAAGGATGGCCGTGTGCTCGTCACCGAGCCGGGGCTCCATCGCCTCTCCGTCGCGGACTTTGCCCGGTCTTCAGTGACAGCCGTTGGACGGCGAGGCCAAGGTCCTGGGGAGTACGAGGCTCCGGGGCGACTATTCGCGCTTGCGGGAGATTCCACACTTTTGACGGACTTCGTAACCCGGCGATGGTTCGTGTTGCTGGGCGCAAGGATCGTGGAGACACTTCCCGCAACTCGTCCAGCCAACCGTGTCCTCGGGCCCGACCTGTCTGGTGCCGACACAGCCGGTCGTGCGGTGGTGTAGAGGGCTACGGCTACACACATGTCCCTGTTCATGGAGGTCGTGAAACCGCGGACTCCTTGCGCGTACATCTCGTCGAACGCGCCCTGTCGGCGGGCCCACTCGTCGGCGACACCATTGGCCGCTTGGGCGGACGCGGGCGGTTCGGTGTGGACATCATACGGAATCCACCGGCAGTCATGATTGCTCCGAACCGTGCCGGTAGCGAGGACCAGGTCTTGTTGTTTCCCGATGGGTGGATCGCGTTCGCCTTCAACGATCCGTACCGAGTCGAATGGCGGCGGCCCGATGGTCGCAAGGTAGGAGGCCAACGGCTTCCGTTCGTTCGGGTCCGCGTGACGGAGAAGGAGATCTGTGCGATCATCCGGCGGACAAACCCGAAGGCAGACTGTGCGCGTGTCAGGGTGCCGGACGTTCCCGAGGTCCTCCCCGCGTTCTTCGACAATGCGCTCGTGCCGGCTCCGAGTGGCGATTTGCTGGTCAGGCGCGCGCCTTCGGCAACGAGCACCTTCACCTATTACGATGTTGTGGATCGAACGGGCGGGTTGCGACGTGTACTTCGCCTGGAAAAGAACCAAAGCATAGTCGGCTGTGGCTCGCGGTCCATCTATGTCATTACCGAGGACGACGTGGGCCTCCAATGGCTGACTCGCCATCCGTGGCGTAACGATTGAACGGCAACGGCAACTGCAAGATCAACGGAGAAGAGCCATGGGGCCAGTCGACAGCAACTCAAGCTGATAGCCGCGAGTGGTAAACCTCGTGATCCTCCACGAGTGGGATAGAGCTCGACCGACTCCGTCCCGCCACGCGGAGAGATCCCGAGGGGTCAGACTCGCGACTGCAAGTTTGAGTTGCTGTCGCCTGGTTCCCTTGGCTCTTCTCCGTTGACGTTGACGTTCGTTGAAGCAGTTCGTGTCCCGCCCGGCATCACGGGAGCCTGGCGCCAACCGTCCGTCCCTCGAACACCACGGGCGTCGTAACGGTCGATCCGGCGACCCGCACGTTGAACCGCCGCGGAGTCGGCGGCAGCATCCGTGATCCCGGGGCGAGCCACAGCTCGAGTCGGCGCGTCCGGTCCTGCCAGCGCACCTCGATCCGCATCCACTCTCCGCGGCGGTGATCGAAGCTGATGCCGTCATCTTCGTACAGCATCGAGGTCCCATCCACGCCGGGATACACGATGAGCGTGACGGGCTCGTCGCTCGGCTCATCGGCGTATTGTTTGACAGGGCCCATAGGCAGCACCGCCCCGGCGCGCACGTAGAGGGGCATCGTCGCGAGGTCCACGGGCCGGTCGATCTCGCGACCGCCCTGCACGCGCTCCTCGGTCCAGAAGTCGTACCACGTGCCGCGCGGCAGGTAGAGGCGGCGGCTGGTCGCGCCCTTCTCGACGACGGGCGCGACGAGCATGTCGCGGCCCCAGAGGTACTCGTCGCCGCGCGCGACCGCGGCCGCGTCATCCGGATAGTGCAGCCAGAGCGCTCGCATGATGGGCAGCCCCGTCTCGTGCGTCTCGCGCACCGCCGTGTACAGGTAGGGCATCAGGCGGTAGCGAAGCTCGAGATACTTCCGAAGAATGACCTCGATGTTCGGATTCTGGAGCTCGGCGGGATCAGCGCGCCAGGCGCCTGCCTCGAATGGTCCGCCATCGCCACCGCTCCATCCCCACGGGAGCTTGAGATGCCAGTTGCGGCCGTGCGCACGAAAGGATGGACAGAATGCCCCGAACTGGAACCACCGCGTGTGCAGCTCGCCAGTGTACTCGGGCGTCGGATTGAAGCCGCCGATGTCGCTGCCCCAGTACGGAAAGCCGGAAAGGCCGGTATTGACCGCCACGGGAACGTGAGTCGCGAGCGTCTCCCATTGGCTGCGAGGATCGCCTGACCAGATGAAGCCGCCGAAGCGCTGGATGCCGGGCGACGCGTTGCGATGCAGCGCGAACGGGCGTTCGTTAGGGCGAAGGCGCTGGGTCCCTTCCCAGTACATGCGGTGCCGGTTGAGCCGCGAAGGTCCATCGAGCCCATCGCCCTGATCGGGCCACCACCCATCGACGCCCGCATCCATCACGGTCTTGTGAATCGGCCAGTAGCAGGCGACCTGACGGTTCGGCGGCCACCGGTTGTCGGCAGTGCGGCCGGAGGGCAGCGGCTCGGCCGTGCACGGATCGTTCACCGTTCCCGTGAGCGTCCTCCCCTCGATGACGACATGCACGATCACCCGGAGATGCTGTGCGTGGATCTGGTCGAGTATCGCCTTCGGATCGGGAAAGTTGCCGGGATGCCAGGTGAACTCGCCGTTGCGCGTGTTCCAGCCTGAGGGCGCGAACTCCGTCCCGAGGTAAATGAGCGCGTCGCACGGCAGCTTCTTCTCGCGAAAGGTGCGGGCAACGCCGAGGATCTCCTCCGGTCCGGCGAGCGTGCGCGACGACTGCTGGTAGCCGAAAGTCCAGCGCGCAGGCAACTCGGGGAGTCCCGTGATGCGAGCGTACTCGCGCATCATGACCTTCGGATCGCGCGAGCTGACGACGAACACGTCGAGCGGAGATGCAGCGAGCGGAGATGCAGCGGGCGGAGATGCAGCGGGCGGACTCGGCGTGAAGACCCCCCGCTCGCCCGTGAGATCGAAGGCGCCGTAGGGCTGGTGGACGAACATTCCCCATCCGTTCGCCGTCCCGATCAGCCATTGCACCGGAGCACGAGTGCCATGGGTAGCCAGCGCAAACGGACGCGGACCTGTGCTGCGAGCGCCCTGGCCGTTGCGCATGTCATCGATGGCTCCTCGACGATCGAACTGGGCGCCGCCTTCGCCGAAGCCGAGGAGCGGGCCGTCGCCGAGCAGGAATGTCATCCCCGGATTCGCCGCGTCGAGCGTAAGCCGTTGGAGCAGCTGCCGGCCCGCTGTTTCCACGTGAATCGTCGGTGGGCCTTCGGTGAATCGGACCACGACATTTCCAGCGCGCACCCGGGCCAGGCGGGTGCCATCCCTTGCCCGAGTGAGCGCGGTGCCGGGCTCCTCCTGCACGAGCGCACCGGTCACAGGAACGGGAACGGGGCTCCCGCTCTGGAGCGGCCGCACGGTGATACGAACCGTGTCGGGGCTCACGGACCACACCGCGATCTCGGACGGTTGTCCGGCGACGATGATGTCGGCGGCGCCTCCGCGAATGGTGCCGGCGAACATCATCCCCGCCCCGGAGGCGGCGAGCTGCTTCAATGCGTCACGGCGGGAAATGGCGTCAGACATGTGGTTGGAGAGTTGGGTTTTGACACGACGTCACGAAAGCATACCTTATACAAAATGGGTTGCGCTTACCAGCTCACCCTGTCGCAAGGCTGTTTGCCGCGTCCCGCCGCTACCTGTAATCGTTCCCCTGTTCACCAGCGCGTGTGCCGCCGACCGCCCACGCCGCCAGGACGATGCATATATGACGTTGCCTAGAGGTTGTTTGTTCGAGGCAGGTGCGTCCCGGTTGGTAGCGCACGCTCCCCCCAATCGCGCGTACGCCACTCTACGTCCACACCGCTGTACGGGAGGGACCGTTGCATGAAAAGAAGATCCTTCCTCGGCGCCCTGGCGGCCTCCGCGACCATTCCGGTCCTGGAGCCTCAACCCTCACGCGCTCCCGGATCCCCGCAAGTATCACCCGCGAAAAACCCCATGAAGATCACGCTCCTGGGGACCGGCACGCCCGCGCCCTCGCTTCAGCGACAGGGTTCCGGGTTCCTCTTCGAAGTCGGCGACGACCTGATCGTGATGGACCATGGACCCGGCGCGCACCACAGGCTCCTGGAAAGCGGGCATCGCGCCGTCGATGTGACACACGCGTTCTTCACCCACCTGCACTACGATCACTGCATGGACTACGGGCGCCTCGTGCTCCAGCGCTGGGACCAGGGAGCGGACAAGATTGCTGACCTCGACGTCTACGGGCCTTCCCCGATCAAACGCATGACCGACCTGCTCTTCGGCGAGGACGGTGTCTATGGCCCCGACATCCGCGCGCGCGTGGAGCACCAAAGCAGCATTGACGTATTCGAGGCACGCGGCGGAAAGGCCCCGCGCAAGCGCCCCGCGCCGCGCGTGAAGGAGATTCATCCCGGCGACGTCGTGCAGGGAAAGACCTGGAAACTCACCGTCGGCCAGGCGTCACATGTCCAGCCATACCTTGAATGTCTCGCGTTCCGCCTTGATGGAGAGGATGGCTCGGTGTGTTACTCCGGCGACAGCGGGGCATCCGACAAGATCGTCGAGTTGGCCAAGGGGTGCGATATGCTCATCCACATGAACCACTGCTTCAGCGGGACGGCGCCCTCCCCGGCCTATCGCGATGCGGTGGGGCACCACAGGGCAAACGCCATTACCGCGAAGCGCGCCGATGTGAAAACCCTCGTACTCACTCACGCCCTCGCCCAGATCGATCAGCCGCGCATCCGCGAACAGATCGTCCACGAGATTCAGCAGGAGTTCAGCGGCAAGGTGATCTGGGGCGAGGACCTGATGCAACTCACACTCGCCGGACCGGTCATCGCAAATATTGAAGGGTATTGAGACGCAAGATGGAGGCGACGACCAATGAAACGTGAGGCAGGCTCGTGGCGCATGGTGGCGATGCTGCTGTTCGCTGCCAGCGCTGCTGCTCAGACGCCGCCTGACCTTTCGGGGAAGTGGACGGTTGTGCCCCAAGCGAGCGCACCGGGCGTCGCGATGGGATCGGCGCCGCCCGCGCTGTCTGCACAAGGCACCATGGGAAGCGGATGGGGATCGGAGATCACCCTGACGCAGGACGCCACCGCCTTGACGGTCGAGTACACGTACTTTCACCCGCGCGAGATGCAGCCGCCATTCAGGTTCAAGTATCTGCTGAATGGCGCCGCTGGCACGAACAGCGTCAATATGGGCCGAGGCCCGCAGGAACAGGTCTCGAAAGCTGTTTGGGAGGGTACCTCGCTTGCGATCACGACCACGCACAGCTTCGTCAACCCGCAGAACGGGCAGAAGATGACGAGCGAAACGAGGCAGGTGCTCTCGCTCGCGTCTCCAACATCGCTCGTGATCGAAACGACCCGAAGCGCGGTACTGGGCGGCAAGCCCTCGACGACGAAAACGATCTACAAGAAGAACTAGACACAGAAAGCGAGGCCGAGATGTCAACGTCGAGCAGCCGCGTGCTCACCGGGATCGTACTTCTCTCAATGCTGTTCGCACCCAGCATGGCAATCGGTCGGCGTGCCACCGCTCAGCCGGCGACGCCCAACATCGTCTTGATGTTTCCCGACAATCTGGGTGTTGGCGAGGTTGGCGTGTACGGCGGCAATCGAGGCGTGCCCACGCCGCGGTTGGACGGTCTCGCCAAACAGGGCATGCGGCTGACCAACTTCAACACCGAGTACTTCTGCACGCCGTCGCGCGCGGCCATCATCACCGGACGCCACAGCGTACGATCCGGCACGAACGGCAATCATCCGACGTGGGGAGGACTCACGCAGTGGGAAATCACGCTCGCCGAGCTCCTGCAACCGCGAGGCTATGCACGCGCGCTGTACGGCAAATGGCACCTGGGTGATAGAGAGGGCCGGTACCCCACCGATCAGGGATTCGACGAGTGGTACGGCATTCCGCTCTCGAGCAACGAGGCCCAGGCCAGCACCACCGGCGCGACCCCGTACATCTGGGAAGGGAGAGCGGGTGAGTCGTCCCGCAAGGTCAAGGTATTCGACCTGACGACCCGGCGCACACTGGACCGGGAAGCGATCGAGAAGGGAGTCGGCTTCATGGAGCGCAATACGAAATCTCGAAAGCCGTTCTTCCTTTTCCTGCCCCTGACGCAGGTTCATTTCCCGACGCTGCCCCATCCTGATTTTGCGGGAACGACGGGCGCTGGGGATGTTGGCGATGCGATGGCGGAAATGGACCACAACGTGGGTGTCATCCTTGACGCCATCAAGCGGCTGGGCATCGAGAACAACACGATCGTCATCTGGACCACGGACGGCGGCGCAGAGTTCCGGCGACCCTGGCGCGGAACGTCAGGCCCGTGGCGGGGCTTCTACACCACCGCGATGGAGGGGGGATTGCGGACGCCGTTCATGATTCGCTGGCCCGGCAGGATTCCCGCGAACCGAGTATCCGACGAGATCGTGCACGAGGTGGATGTCTACACCACGCTCGGACGCGCGGCCGGTGCCGACGTGCCAAAGGACCGTGCGATCGACGGCGTCGATCAGCTTCCGTTCTTCCAGGGCAAGCAGGCCAAGTCGAACCGCGAAGGCTTTCCCGTCTTCATGGGTACGCAGGTGCGGGCGGTCAAGTGGCGCGAGTGGAAGCTGCACTACGCGTGGCAGGACGAACCCACGCTGCCGGCTCAACCGATCATGAAGCTGTTCAACCTTCGCTCCGATCCGAAAGAGGAAACCGACATCAAGGATCTCAATCCCTGGGCCGAGAGCGTGCTGGGAAGGGTCGTGACGGAGTTCAACGCCAGTCTCGCGAAGTATCCGCTAACCCGCATTTCTCACGACAGGTATTGAAAAACGGCCGTCCCAAGTGGCATAAGGTG
>CAZSNV010000072.1:0-17928 GCA_964608035.1 uncultured Gemmatimonadaceae bacterium
GGCGGCGGCGCGAACCAGGGCAGCATCGACGCCATGATCGTGAACGCGCAGAACGCCGGCGCGCGTGTGGTCGCCGGAACGGATACACCTAACGCGGCAAACGTGCAGGCGGAGCTGATCGCCTACGTGGCGGCAGGGATGACACCCTTCCAGGCGCTGAAGACCGCGACGGTCAACTCGGCCCAGGCGCTCCGCCTCAATGTCGGCACGATCGAGCCAGGGCGGCTGGCAGACCTGGTGATTCTCGAGGGGAATCCCCTACAGGACATTTCCGCCACGCACCGCGTCAGCGAGGTGGTGGCGAACGGAAAGGTCTTCACGCGGTCACAGCTCTTGTCAGGAACGATGCGGTAGATTGCGCTGACGTGAAGCGCGCTCTCGCCGAACTCGCCACAGACCTCCGGTTCGCCTTCCGAGTCCTTCGGAAATCGAGCTTGGCGTCCGCGACCATTGTCCTCTGCCTCGGCTTCAGCGTCGGCGCCACCGGGACGGTCTTCGTGTGGACGCGAAGTGTCGTGTCCAATCCCGTTCCCGGCGTCGTGGACCCCGACAGGCTGGTCTCCCTTCGAACCGTGACGTCCCGGGGCGATGGACTGATCGCTCACGCCACCTTCAACGACATCCGCGACGCCGACAGCGGATCGAGCGCGCGGACCTTCAGCGCGATCGCTGCGTTCGGGCTCCGGCGGTTTGCCCTCCGCACCACCCAGGGTGGGGACCTTCGCCACGCCGAGCCAACCTGGGGAGCGATGGTGAGCGCCAACTACTTCGACGCGCTCGGCGCCCGGCCAACCATCGGACGCGCGTTCCTGCCTGACGAGGATCGCCTCGGCGGCGATGCGGCGGTGGCCGTCATCAGCTACTCACTCTGGCAGCGTCGCTTTGCGGGCTCGCTGGATGTTCGCGGCCAGCGCATCTGGCTCAACAACCGGGCGCTCACCATTGTCGGCGTGGCGCCGCAACGCTTCACCGGCAGCATCTCGCGGCTCGGCCTAGACATCTGGGTGCCGCTGGCCATGCAGCGCGAAATCGGAAACAGTCAGTGGCTGGACGTTCGCGACCTGAGATGGCTGGACCTCCTCGGGCGCCTTGCGCCCGGCGCGTCTCTCGAATCAGCCAACGAGGCCCTGAAGACCATCGGCGCACAACTGTCCGAGCGCCACACCGAGCTGCGTCACTTTGGCCTGCGTGTCAGGACGCTCGATGTCGGGCCGGTCGAGCGCATGGGCTCAATCTCTTCCGTCGTGCTCGGCCTGTCGGTCCTGGTCGTGCTCATCGTCTGCTCGAACGTCGCCAATCTGCTTCTCCTCCGCAGTGCCTCACGCGAGCACGAGATGGCGGTGCGCCTCGCGCTTGGAGCGCCTCGAGGGCGCGTCGTCAGGCAGTTGATGACCGAAGCACTCATTCTCGCGGTTGGCGGCGTTCTGCTGGCGACGGCCGTCGCCGCGTGGTCGCGGAACGCGCTCAATTCGCTGGCCCCAGCGTCACCGCTGCCTATCGTTGCCGAAACGCCATTCGACGCCACCGCGGCGATCGTGATCGCGCTGATCGGCTTGTCGACAGTCTTTGCCTTCGGGCTCTTCCCGGCGCTGAAGGCCGTGCGTGTCGCGGTTCGCGCGTCGTTGACCGGCGGCGGCACGCGAGGCGGCACCGCGCAAAGTGGACGCCTCCGAGGCGCCCTCGTGAGCGCGCAGTTCGCATTGTCGCTGGCCGTGCTTGCAACCGCGGGCCTCTTCATCCAGCGGCTGAGTGAACTGCAGCTCGTGGATCGTGGCTTCCGGGCGCCCGAGAAGGTCCTGCTGTCCACAATAGACTTCGAACTCGCGGATGTAAAAGACGACGCGACCCGGCAAGCTCTTGTCGAACGCATGGTCGAGCGGCTGGCGGCGTTGCCCGGCGTCGAGCACGCCGCCGCGGCGTCTTTTGTGCCGCTCGGCTTCCTCGGCTACTTCGCGATGGCAATGGAAGTCGACGGCTACGTCCCGCAGCCTGGCGAGTCCATGTCGTTCCTCACGAACTCCATCAGCGCCGGATACTTCGAGACGATGGGCATTCCAGTTGTCGAAGGCCGATCTATTGACGCGTCGGACGGCACGAACGCTCGTCCCGTGGTCGTGGTGAACGAAGCGTTCGCGCGGAGGTTCTGGGGAGATGCCAGCGCCATTGGACGGCAGATCCGGGTGGATGGACACGAGATGACGGTTGTCGGAGTCGCCGGGAATGGCAAATACGAGTACCTCGCCGCGCTCGATCGACCGTCGCCGCCGTTCGTGTATCTCCCGTACGCGCAGCGGGCGAACTTCACTGTCGTTATGCACCTGCGCGCGACCGGCGATCCGATGGCTCTCGTGCCGTCCGTCCGCCGCGCTGTCGAGTCAGTGGATTCACGACTGACCATCAACAGCCCTTCGACGCTCGACTCCTACAGCTCGGTACCGACGCTTCCCATTCGCCTGGCGAGCCGAGTGCTGACGGTGCTCGGGATCGGAGCGCTCATTCTCGCCACGCTCGGGTTGTATGCGGTGATCGGCTATGCGGTGACTCAGCAACGAGCCGAGATCGGCATTCGCATGGCGCTCGGCGCCTCGCCCAACCGCATCGTACGGCACTTCCTCAGATATGCGGCGCTCTACGCGGGCATGGGCGCCTTGGTCGGATCGCTGTTGGCGCTGTTGATCGCACGGACCCTTGCCGCCAGACTCCCGGGCATGGTGCCAGCGACGCTCGGCGACCAGGTCGGTCCATTCCTTCTGGCCGTACTGGCGTTAGGCACCGTAGCGGTCCTGGCGGCGTTCATTCCAGCGCGGGGCGCTGCCCGCGTGAATCCAACCGTGGCACTGCGCGAGGAATAGAGCGGAGCTGCAAACCAATCACTTGTTCACCGTCGGCGGCGACCCGATCGGATGCGCAGCTTGCACCGCCGCCATGAGCGTGAGCACGCCCTCCTCTCCCTGCGGCCGCCCCAGCACCTGCAACCCAACCGGCATCCCCCCGGCATCCAGCCCGCACGGCACCGATCCCGCAGGCAACCCCGTCAGGCTCACCAGGAACGTCGGCGCCAGCCAGTCCACATACGTCTGCATTGCCAGGCCGGCGACCGTGTCGGGGTAGTTCTGCTCCACCGGGAAAGGCGGGACGCACATCGTCGGCGTGAGGAGATGATCCCAAGACTCGAAGAAAACGCGGAAGCGATGCCACAACCCTCCGCGCACGTGCTCCGCCGCCCCCAGGTCCCGCATCGATCCCGTGAGCCCGGCCTTCGTGTTATTCCGCACGTTGACGCCAAAGTCGTCGATGCGTTCGAGTCGCTCGAACATGTGCGCGACGAACCAGTGCCCGCGCAAAGCGAGGAACGCATTGCGAGCCGCCGAGAGATCGAGCGCGATTTCCTCGACGACATGCCCCTGGTCGGCCAGCGAAGTCGCAGCTTTCCGGCAGACGCGTTCGACGTCAGCGTCGACGCCGATGCCGGCGATGTCAGGACAGTACGCGAGACGTAGTCCGCGCTTCGGTCCAGCGCGCGCCGCGCCAACGAAGTCACGACCTGCAGTCGGCTGACTCAGTGGCGCGAACGGACTCGCTCCCGACACCGCCTGGAGCATGAGCGCGACATCCTCCGCGGTGCGCGCCATCGGACCCGTCACTTGCAGCGTGTCCCACACCCAGTCGGAAGGATGCGTCGGCACCAGCCCCGGTGACGGGCGCAGCCCGACGACCCCGCAATAACTCGCGGGGATGCGCAGCGATCCGCCGAGATCGGTCCCCTCGGCAAGCGCAATCATCCCCGTGGCGAGGGCAACCGCGCCGCCTCCAGTCGAACCGCCGGCGCTTTTCGTCGGGTCCCACGGATTTCGCGTGCGTCCAAAGACGTCGTTCCAGGTGTTCCCTCCCGCCGCGAACTCAGGAGTGTTGGTCTTGCCGATGATAACGGCGCCTGCGTTTCGCAGGCGCTGGACGACGAGCGCATCCTCGTCAGGCACATTCGTCGCGTAAAGCGGCGAGCCGTAGGTCGTGCGCAGTCCGGCGACCGGCGTGACGTCCTTGATGCCTACCGGAACGCCGGCGAGGGGCAGCAGCTCGCCCGCTGCCACACGCGCGTCCACCGCCCGCGCGTCATCCACGGCGCGCGGGTTGAGCGTGACAACGGCATTGAGCGCCTGATTGAAGCGCGCGACTCGTCGCAGCGCTTCCTCAATGACGGCAACTGCCGATGTCTCACGCGCCGCGACGCTACGCGCGATCGCCGCGGCGGACGGTCCTACGGGTTCTTCGGCCACTGATCCAGCCAGGCAACGGTGCGGCAGAACGCGGCCTCGCCGCCGCGGAACTTCCAGGGAAAGACGCCGACGATGCAGCGCTTGTTCTGCAGGTCCGGCTCGCTGATCTCACCACCGATGTTCTCGATGTGCATGCAGTCGTTAGGAAACAGTGCGTTGTGCGTCAGCTGGTACGCCGAGTCGGGGAACATCTTCGCCACGCCCTTGGGACCCCCGAACTTCTCCTCCGCCCTGGCGCGCACCCGATCACACTGCCCGTGCATTCCCTTCCCCAGGAATCGACCGATCGGAAGGTTCATCGGGTGGTCGGTGGAGACGCAGTCCACGCCCCAGATGTGCACTTTCAGCTGCAATAGCCAGGGCACCATGTCGGGATGGGCGCCCGGATGCATGTGGTAGTAACGCTCCTCGTCCGGTGTCTTCCCGAACTGGGCGTATTGCTCGAAGCCAGTGTGCAGGATGATGATGTCGCCTTGCTTCACCTTCACCCGCTTCTCGATCATCTTCGGCGTGTAGACCGCCAGGTCTCCCATCTCGTCGCGTAGGTCCACGATCACGCCGGGTCCGCAGAGCCACTCCATCGGGATCTGGTCGATGGTGCGCCCATTGGTCACGAAGTGGCGCGGGGCATCGAGATGCGTCCCCATGTGATTCGAGGTCTGGATGTACTGCGCGTTCACGCCGTGCTCCGCCTTGCGCTTGATGTATTTCACCTCGAACGGCGGGTAATACGGCCAGAACGAGACCTCCTGATTGAGGTCCTGCGACAGGTCATAGGTTTTCACTGGATCTCCGGAATTGCGGTAGCCGCGTTCGCGAGAGCGCGGCGGGTCAATACTTCGATCAGGCTGCGACGGTAGGCGGCAGTCGCGTGAATATCAGATGGAGGGTCTACCTCCTGCTCAACGGCGGCGGCGGCTTCGCGGAACACTTCGGCTCCTGGCGTGGCGCCTTTGAGAATTGCGGCTGCGCCGCTGCTCAACACTGGACCATCACCAACCCCGAACAGCGCGACGCGCGCCTGTTCGCAATTGCCCTTCGCGTCGACCGTCAACGTGCAGGCGACGCCAGCGAGCGCGAAGTCGCCATGCCGGCGCGCCATCTCCACGAACGCCCAGCCTGTCCGCGGCGCCATCGGGGGAACCTCGATCTCCGTGAGCAGCTCCCCGGGCTCCAGCGCGGTGACGAAGAGCCCCGTCATGAATGCGTCGGCGCCGACCCACCGCTCTCCGCCTAACGATCGAAGGTGATACCGCGCACCGAGGGCCGTGAACACCGCCGGCAGCTCGGCGGCTGGATCGCCGTGCGCCACGCTCCCGCCCACGGTACCACGAGTACGGATCGCGGCGTGCGCCACCCACGGCATGGCTTGCGCCAACAGCGGGGCGTGCGTGGAGACCGCCGCACTGCGCTCGATCGCCCGGTGACGGGTCATCGCGCCCACAAAAAGCGCACCGTTTGACCGCGCCTCGATCCCCGCCAGGTCCGCGGCGCCGTTGAGGTCTACCAGCACCGCCGGACGCGCGAGCCGGAAGTTCATCGCGGGAATGAGACTCTGCCCGCCGGCGAGTGGCTTTGCCTCATGTCCATGCTGTCCGAGGAGAGCGAGTGCCTCATCGGCGCTCGAGCTGCGGTACCAGTCGAATGGAGCGGGCTTCATCCCGCCCCTCCACCGAGGCGGCGTGTCAGCTCGCGGTTCAGCGCTTTGAGCCCCTGGGCGCTCATCACGCGGCCTGCAGAATCGAGCAGTCGTTGTCCGACCGCCGCAATGGTCCCTCCGACGTGCAGGTCGGCCCGATACCGCATCGTCGTCCCGCCGCCAGCCCCCGCGGCGAGCTGCACGCTGGCCGTGCCGACCACGAAGCCAAGCGCGCCGCGCGCATCCACGGCCATGCGATATCCGGCGTTAGGCACGGCATCGTGAATGGCGACGCCGAGCGTGAACTCGGCAGCGGAGACAGGGCCGAGGCCGACCTTCATGACGCCGTGATACCGGTCGAGAGCGACACGCTCCAGACGTTGCGACCCCGGCATCGCACTCGCCAGCACCGCCGGGTCGAGCAGCGCCTCGTAAACCGAACTCAGTGGCGCGTCAAAATCAAAACTCCCTTCCACCGCGAGGGTGCGCGCCCCCGACGGCGCCGCAACCACGGGCGGTTTGCCCGCCTGCGCGCGTTCCGCCTCACGCAGCAACTCGAAGAGACGGTTCGGCGAAAGCGGGATCTCGAGGATCTCCACGCCGGTGCCGTGGAGCGCATCCTCCACCGCCTGCGCGAAGAGCGCCCCCGTGGGAATCGCGCCGGCCTCGCCGACTCCCTTGGCGCCGGTCGGGTTGAGCGGCGAACGCGTCTCGACGTGCCCCATCTCCACCTTCGGCACGTCAAGCGCAGTCGGCAGGAGATAATCCATCAACGACGCGTTCAGGAGCTGGCCGCCCTGGTCGAAGATCAGCTGCTCGTAGAAGGCATTGCCGATCCCGTGCGCCACGCCACCCTGGATCTGCCCCTCCACGATCATCGGGTTGAGCTGCCGGCCGCAGTCGTGCACCACGACGTAACGGCGTATTTCCACCTGGGCGGTCTCGCGGTCCACTTCTACGATCATGGCGTGCACGCCGCTCGCGGTGCTTCCGCGCGATGGTCCGAAGTAGGCCGTCGCCTCCAGTCCCGGCTCGGTGCCCGGCTGCACGGCGCCGCGTAATGGATTCGCCTTCTGTGCCAGCTCGGCCAGTGTGAATCCTCGCACCGGGTCGTCCTTCACGAAGACGCGGCCTCCGTCGAGGGTGAGGCTCTTTGGCTTCACCTTCAACAGGTCCGCCGCGAGCGTGATCGCCTTCTCGCGCACCGAGTGCGCGGCGGCGTGACACGCACTCCCCGCGACCACGGCCCCGCGGCTGGCAAAGGTGCCTGTCCCCCAGTGAAATTCCCGTGTGTCGCCGGTCACGACGTGCACATCGGTCACGCGAACGCCTAACGCTTCGGCGACGATCTGGGCGAACGTCGTGAAGTGGCCCTGACCCTGCGTCCCGACCCCGGTGGCCAGAACCACGCGGCCTCCCGGTTCCACTCGTACGCGGGCCCCCTCGTAAGGTCCGATCCCGGTCCCTTCTATATACGAGACGATGCCGAGGCCGACGTGCTTCCCTGCAGCGCGCAAGCGCGGTTGTTCTTCCTTGAGGAATCGCTCGTAACCAATCAGCTCAGCCGCCTGTCGCAGCGCCGGCTCGTAGTTCCCGGAGTCATAGGTCAGCGGCTGAAAGTCCTGGAAGATGATCTCGTGATTGTGGGGGAAGTCATCCGGACGCAGGAAGTTCCGGCGCCGGATCTCCACGCGGTCGATCCCCATTTCCCGCGCCGCGATGTCGAGAAGCCGCTCGATGACAAAGACACCGTGTTGACGTCCCGCGCCACGCACCGGCGTCACGATTGGTTTGCTCGTGAAGACGGCGGTGAACTCGGAGAAGTAGTTCGCAATGTCGTAGGGTCCCAGCAGCGTGCACTGGCTGTTGATCGGGACAGTGAGCCCGTACGGGTCGTACGCACCAGCGTCATGGAGGAAGACGTCCCTGACGCCGAGGATGCGGCCGTTTTTCGCCAGCGCGATCTCGGCGTCGTGCACCTGGCCGCGCTCCTGCGTCGTGGCGGTGAAATTCTCGCGACGATCCTCCGTCCACTTCACCGGCCGGCCGAGGCGAATCGCTGCCCATGGGACCAGGACCTCCTCGGGGTAGAACATCATGATCTTCGGTCCGAAGCCGCCACCAACGAACGGCGCAACGACCCGGACCTGCGACTCCGGGAGACCGAGCAGCTTCGCCAGACCATTGCGGATCGGAATCGGCGCTTGTGTGGTGTCCCAGACCGTCAGCTCTTCCGAGGCCGCGTTCCAGTCAGCGACGACGGCGCGGTTCTCGATCGCCGCCGCAATACCCCGGTCGTACAACAGCCGGCGTGAGATGACCGTGCTGGCTTTCGCACGCGCCTTGGCGTAGTCGCCCTTCGACTGGATCACGTGGGCTGCCACGTTCGAGTCGAATTGATCGTGGATGCGTGGCGCGCCCGGTTGGAGGGCAGCCTCGAGATCCGTCACCGCGGGCAGCAGGTCGAGGTCCACGACAATGTCACCCACCGCGTCCTCGGCGATGTACCGGCTCTCGGCGACGACCATCGCGAGCGGCTCACCAAGGTGACGCACCTTGTCCCGGACAAGTGGTACCTGGGTCGCCTCGCGGAAGACGATGTCCTTGATTGGCGGTGGCGAGACGAGCAGTGGGCCTGGCTTCCAGTAGTCGCCGAGATCATTGGCAGTGTAAACGGCGACAACGCCTGGTCGTTGCCGGGCCCGCGTGGCGTCCACACCTCTCAAGCGGGCATGCGCATGATCGCTTCGCAAAAAGGCCACGTGCAGCATCCCCGGGAGGTGCACATCATCCACAAAAAGGGCGCGCCCTGTGAGCAGTCGCGCGTCCTCGTTGCGCAGCACGCGTTCGCCGACGAGCGTCATGCCGGGCCGGGTACGGAGACGCCGCGGGCGCGCGTGGCGGCGAGGAGCACAGCGTCGACCATCCCCTGGTATCCGGTGCACCGGCACAGATTCCCCGAGAGTGCCTCGCGGATCGAGGCCTCGTCAGCGTTTGGCTGGTCGCGAAGGAACGCCACGACGGTCATCAGCACGCCGGGCGTGCAGAAGCCGCATTGAAGGCCGTGTGCCTCGTGGAACGCCTGTTGTATCGGGTGCAGCTTGCCGTCCGCCGCGAGAGCCTCAACCGTCGTGATTTGATGCCCCTCGGCCTGGACGGCGAGCATCAGGCACGAGCGTACCGGTTCGCCGTCGAGGAGCACCGTGCAAGCACCGCACACGCCATGCTCGCAGCCGACGTGGGTTCCGGTGAGCCCCAGATCGTGTCGCAGGAAATCGCTGAGGAGCAGTCGCGGTTCGACGCTACGCCGATACGGCGCGCCGTTGACCGTCACCGTCATGGAGGCCGTTCCTGCTTCGCTCACGTGCCCCGGGCGTAGTAAAGCCGAAACACTACACGGCGTTCGAAGGGCCGCAAGGACTGGATGGGAGACGGGAGACATGAGATAACTGCAGACCGATCAGATCGGATCATTCGTTGGCAGTTTATCTCCCATCTCCCATCTCCCATCTCCCATCTCAAACCCTGCACGCCTCTCGGGTTGTCCTATAGACATACGATAGGAGCGAACGTGCTTCTTGCTGCATACTTCTTGCTGCGTCCTCTGGGGGTCGTCGTGCTGCGTCGTGCCATTAGCCTTGCCATCGCCGTCTCGTTTCTGTGCCCACCGCGCGTCAATGCGCAGGCGTCTTCTGAAGACGGCCGCCGCGGCGACATCGCCGCCTTCCGCAGGGACTTTTTCGCCCGCGACAGTTCATACTCGGCCGAGCATCGTGCCGAAGCCGTGGCCCGGCTGGCGAAACTGGAAGCGCAGGCAGCGACAGTCAGCGCGCCTTACTTCGAACTGGAACTGGCGCGAATCGTCGCTCTCGCTGACAACGGTCACACCTCGTCGCCGGCTTCACTGCGATCGCGGCGCTATTCCCGTGTCCCTCTCCGCTTCGTTCCCTTCGGCGATCAGTTCTACGTTCTTCGCGCTGACACCGCGCAGGCGGACCTCCTTGGGGGCAGGCTCCTGTCTATAGATGGGAAGCCGGTGCGGGAAATACGTGCCGTTGCCCACACGTTGTGGGGCGGACTCCCCGGCTGGCGTGACCGCTTTGTTCCCTTCTTCATCGAATCGCCAGAGCAGATGCAGGTCCTCGGGATCACGTCGCGGCCCGAGGTCGCGACGTACCGGCTGGAGCTCCGCAACGGCCGCACGGTGGAGCGGCGCATCGTTGCCGACCCGCCTAACGGCGGGCGGGAGTTCTGGGGCACGACGCGGTGGCTTCACCCCGAGCCGCTCACCACCGATCAAGGCGACTGGCGGTTCCTCGGCACGCGCGATCGCGCGCCGTGGGCCTTTCAGGAGCCCGACCAGATGTTCCGGCTTCGCGTCGCGCCTGAACTGAATGTCGTGATCGTGCAGCTCCGCGCCAATCGCGACGGCCCCGGCCAGACAATCTCCGAGTTCCTGTTCAAGGCAGCGGATGAAATCCGGCGCGTCCGGCCGCGTCATGTCGTGCTCGACATGCGAACGAATGGCGGAGGGGACCTGAACAACACGCGCGACTTTGCGAAGCTGCTGCCCACGCTGGTTCAGGGCCGCGTCTTCCTGCTTACGAGTCCCTGGACGTTCTCGGCTGCGATCTCCACCGCCGGCTATCTCAAGCAGGCCGGTGGCGATCGCGTGACCATCGTGGGCGAAATGGTGGGCGACCGGCTGGAGTTCTGGGCCGAGGGTCGTCAAGCGCGCCTGCCGCATTCCGGGGCGGCGATGTCATACTCAACGCAGCGCCACGATTACAGAACGGGCTGCCGGCCATACACGGATTGCCACGGTTCCGTGGTGCGCAACCCGATCAGCGTGAATACACTCGCTCCTGACATAGCGGCGCCACTGACGATCGAAGCGTTTGTTGCGGGGCGGGACCCAGGCATGGAGGCGGTGGAGGCGGCGATCCGAGCCAGGTGACTCGTGACTCGTGACTCGTGACTCGTGACTCGTGACTCGTGACTCGGCAGAGCCTGTGAAGATCACCCGGTCAAGGCGCGTTCGAGAATCCATCGCACCCCCTCCGCATCCACCTTGCGCGGATTCGGAAACGACATCGCCATTGCCAGCTCCGCCGCGCGCGGGATATCCTCCGCAGTGAACCCGAGTTGACGCAGCGGCTTGATTCTTAGTCTGCGAGCAAGATCGGCCAATGCGGCGCCCGCATCGTCAGAGCCTAACGCGGTGGCCATTCGTTCCATCGCTTCCGGCGCCGCCGGCGCATTCCAGGCGGTCACCCAGGGCACCAGCGCCGCGTGCGCCTCGGAGTGATTCAGCCCGAAACTCCCGCCCAGGATGTGGGCCAGCTTGTGTTCCAACCCCATCGACGTCATGTCGAGCGACCGCCCGGCCAGGTGCGCACCGAACAACGCGTCCGATCGCGCATCGGCATCGAGCGGCGATCTGACCACGATGGGCAGGCTGGCCGCGAGACGCCTCAGTCCTTCCATCGCGAACCACGACGTTACCGGACCACGTTCCGGCGCATACTCAGCCTCCACGCAGTGCGCGATCGCGTTCATTCCACTGGCCGCGCTCACCGCCGGCGGGAGTCCCAGCGTGAGATCGGGATCGTACAGCACGAGCCTCGGCGCCACTTCGGCATTCCGGAACGTGCGCTTCGCCTTGCCGTCACTGTTTCCCCAGACCGCCGTCATCTCCGATCCGGAGTACGTGGTCGCTATGGCGGCGAGCGGCAACTTGGTTTCGTGGGCGAGTGCCTTCCCCAGCCCGATCGCTGAACCTCCCCCAAAGGCGAGCAGCGATTCCGGACGAAAGCGTTCCAGCGCTTTCAGGGCATCGGCGACCACTTCAACAGGGACGTGGAGCCTGGCGCCTGCATGGACGCCAGCGAGCCGTCCGCCTAACAGCACTTCCATGATTTCCCGCTGGGGCGCGCGACCGGGCGTCATCAGCAACATCACCTTCTCGAGTCCGGAGCGGTCAAGCTCCTCGGGCAGCGTTCCGAGCGCCCCGGCGCCGAACACGACCCGGACCTCGTGCGTGACGTACGAGAAGGTCATGCGGCGATCTGCGCCAGCAGGTCGCGGGCGAACGCCACCTCGTCGTCGTCCACGAGGTGACCCATGCCGGGGTAGATTCGCGTCGTTACGGTGGCGCCCATCCGCGCGAATACCGCGGCGCTCTCTCTCACTCTGGCCTCCGGGACGTGCGCGTCGGTGTCACTGCAACCGAAGAACACAGGCGTCTGCTCGAAACTACCCTCTTCCTTCCAGACCGTCCCTGGAGGACCGATCAATCCTCCGGAGAAGACGATTACGCCCCCATACCGATCGGGGCGTCGGTGGGCCGCGGTGCTCGTCATGCAGGCGCCCTGCGAGAATCCCAGGAGCATGATGCGCTCGCTGGGTATCCCGGCCCCAAGCACCTCCTGAATGAGTGCGTGCACGACCGCGATGCCTGACGAGATACCCGGCTCATTTTCCTCAATAGGCGCCATGAAACTCTTCGGGTACCAGGTGCCTCCGCTTGCCGTTGGGGCCAGGTAGGTCACGCCTGGGTGACCGATAAGTGGAACGAGGTCGAGAATGTTCGCCGGTCCGGCTCCGCGGCCATGCGCCATGATGACGGCCGCGCGCGCCTGGGCGAGTGGAACGCCGGCGCGCAAAACCGGCTGTCCCCCGTGCGGTGGAATGGGAACGCTCACGAGGGCGTGACCATGGGGAGGCCGGCCTCGATGTTCGGTCTGTTGGGTTCTTCCCACGGCGGGAGCTTCAGCGACTTGCCAAGGTCGGGAACCGCTTCGTCAGCGGTGAATCCTGGAGGAATCGTCGCCACTTCAAACAGCACGCCTCCGGGCTCGCGAAAATAGATGGACTTGAAGTACTGGCGGTCCATGACATCTGTCACCGGAACACCGCGCCGCATCAACTCGCGCCGGATCTCGAGCTGCTGGTCTGGATCGTCGACGGCGAACGCGACGTGGTGCACCGTGCCAAGCCCGTTCACACCCGGCGCGTCGTCGGCCCGAACGATCTCCACCAGGCGACCAGGTGCGTCGCCGTTGACGGCCACGCGCATCGCGCCCTCATGTTCACCCACAACCGCCGTCTCCATCAGCTCGCTCATGAATCCAAGCGTCTGTTTCGGGTCACGCACCGTGAGCGTGACGCCGTGAATGCCCCGGACGGCCTTCGTATCATCGATGTCGGGCTTGTGCCAGGGCGCGCGCGCGTCCGCACGGCTCTCGACCAGCCGAATGGCCAGCCCCGATGGGTCGCTGAAGCGAACGGCGCTTTCGCCGAATCCCGTGCTTTCGGCGGCGAATGGAACGCCGGCAAAGCCCAGTCGCTCATACCAGAATGGCAATGACCCGGCCGGAACCGAGAAGGACGTGACCGTGATCTGGCCCGCGCCGTGTTTGCCCTGCCTGACGCCGACTTGCGCGTAGGGGAACGTCGTCATGATCGTTCCCGGCGTGCCCTTCTCGTCGCCGTAGTAGAAATGATAGACGCGCGTATTGTCGAAGTTCACCGTCTTCTTCACGAGCCGCTGACCCAGCAGCCCGGTGTAGAAATCGAGGTCGTCCTGGGCGTCGCTGACGGTGGCGGTGACGTGGTGCAGGCTGCGGATGGGCTTGTCCATCCGGAGAACATACTGCTCCGGGTAGCCTCCTTCCACCGCGCTCAACGTTGCCTCGCCGGGTTCAGCGGCGTCTCTCCTCTGCGCGCCGGTTCCAGGTCGGCGACCCGCCCCAGGCTCGTCGTGATGCGTTAGGCGGCGAGGGCGCGTAGCGCTCCACGCCGCTACGACGCGGGAAGCGTAACATCCATCACAATCGCCAATGAACCTGCCGTTCGCCGGAACCACCTCTCCGAACCCCGGTAGCACCGGCACATGACTGTCGTGGCTGAACTGCAAGCGGACGGCATCCTCCGACTCGGGGGGATGAAGTCCGGGTTCCGATATCGTTATGCTCGAGCCGGCAAGCCCGTCCGCACGGCTCCCGGTCAACGGCAGATCCATCGCATCACCGCGCTCAGGATTCCGCCGGCCTGGAAAGACGTTGCCATCGATGTGTCGCCTGCGGCGTGGATCCAGGCGGTTGGTCAGGACAAGGCGGGGCGCTGGCAGTATCTCTACCATCAGAAGGCCGTGGCGCGGCGTGAGCTGCGCAAGCACCGCCGGCTGATCGCGTTCACGCGGCGGCTCCCACAGCTTCGCGTGCAGGTCTCGAAAGACCTCGCGCGCACGGACTACGGTCGGGAGCGTGTTCTCGCGTGCATGCTGCGGATCCTGTCGATCTGCTTCCTCCGGCCAGGCAGCGAGGAATACGTCAGCGACAATGGCACGTATGGTATCGCGACGTTACGGCCTCGGCATGTCGAGGTGCGAGGAAACACCGTGCGTCTGCGTTTCAACGGAAAGAGCGGGAAGGACAGCGCCTACGAATTCCACGATCGCCGCGTGGCGACCGTGATGCGCGCCCTGCTCAAGGCTGGAGGACGCCGCGTGTTCACGTTTCAGGATGCAGTCGGAGAATGGAAGGAGGTGCGGCGCCAGCACATCAACGCCTACATCAAGGAGGCGATGGGCGGCGCGTTCAGCGCGAAGGACTTCCGCACCTGGGCCGGTACGATCACTTGTGCCTGTGCCCTGGCCCGCATTGGCGTCGATCCGGCCGACGCACCGACCACCTTGAAGAAGAAGGTCGTGGCCGCCGTGAAGGAAACGGCTGAAACGCTTGGCAATACGCCAGCGGTCAGCCGATCGTCATACATCTCGCCGAGCGTCATCAAGGCCTTCGAGGCCGGTCGAGTCGTCAGGCGGCCCGTCGTCTCGGTCAGCGACCTGGCAACGTCGCGCCCCCGACTCCATCACTGCGAGCGCTCGCTGCTTCGCATGCTTGAAGCATTCGGGGCGCCCACGCCGAAGCGTGGCTGACGGGTGATGCCTGCGCCTCGCCTACCCGTCAGCCACGCCCAGCTCAAACTATGGTACGCCGTCCCTGGATTACGTTGACCAGGAAGAGCACGAGCGCCACGACCAACAGGATGTGGATCAATCCGCCGATCGTGTACGACGACACGAGGCCGAGCAACCACAGGACGAGAAGGACCACAGCGATGGTTAGCATCGATGTCTCCCGTGAGAGTTGAACCGCGGCGCTTCTCATTCTTCGCGCCATGGAAGCACTACCCCGCGCGCGTTGAAGGTTGCCGCAACAACCACGTCGTAAGCGCGTGCACCAGCTGTTACAGCGGGGTGATGCGTATGAATCACGCCTGACTTGATGCCCGTGACGACCTCGCATTAGCGTAATTGTCGAGCGCGCTCCGCGGCGCCTGACGATGTCTCACCGGAACCCAAGGTCCCCATGCGCTATTCCGCTCTCGCTCTCCTCCTGGCTGCCCTCGTCGCCACTCCCGGCGAGGCACAACAGAATCCACAGACTCGACAAGGATTCTTTATCAGCTTTGGAATTGGATACGGTTCGCTTGGTTGTGACGACTGTGGTGACGAGCGAGAATCGGGCACCAATGGCTACCTCCGCTTGGGAGGCACGCTCAGCCAGCGGCTTCTGATCGGTGGCGAGATGAATGGGTGGACGAAGAGCGAGGGGAATTCGACGCTCACCGTCGGGAACTTCGGCCCGGTGCTCATCTTCTATCCGAGCGCCAACGGAGGCTTTTTTCTCAAGGGTGGAATCGGAATGGCAAACGCGTCTCTCGACCTGGGCTCTGTCGAGTTTGACGAAACCGGCGTCGGGATCACGATTGGCATCGGGTTTGACGCGCGCGTCGGGCGGAACTTCGCCCTGACCCCATACTTCGATATTCTCGGGGGCAACTTCGACTTCGGCAGCGTCAATCAGTTCGCGTTCGGTCTTGGCTTTACGTGGCCCTGATGAATGCAAAATGCAGAATGCAAAATGCAGAATGCAAAATGAACAATGCGGAGAGAGAATCCGACTCTCTCATTCTGCATTCTGCATTTTGCATTCTGCATTACCTCAGTCGTCTATCGATCTCGTGGATGAGCGTCTTCCGCTGCTTGTTCGCGGCCTCATAGGTGCGTAGCAAGCGCAGCTGGTCGGGATCCAAATCGTCCAGTCGGACCTTGGCGCCCCGCACAGACAGTTCGTCGTAGTCTGGAATCGGAAGTTCACGATCGCTCGTCGCCGCCCCGGGAACCGACTCGCCAAGGTCGACCTTGGTCCCGCCGATGTGGCTCCGCAATTTCAGCGCGTCCACGGTCTTGTCCGTCCCCACGACCCGCTTTTGCGGATCGTCGTCGGTGGGAAGGCCGTTAGGCAGGATGACCTCCTGGAAGGCCCCGTCCTGTTCCAGAAACAGGTGAGGGACGTCGGTGAAGTCGGGGTCGTCCTCGAAATTCACGAGATAGAACTCGCCCTCCTGGATGGTGCGTTCCCGCTCGTGGTCCGCATCGGATCGGACGAGGATCTCGCCCTGCTGTCCGCCAACCCAGGCGAACCACTGACTGTCACCCAGCACGAGGATCCGATTCTTCCGGGGCGTCTCGAAGAGCGTGTACCGTCCGTGCCGTTGCACGATTGCAGTCATTGCTGTTCTCCGTCGGCTATCTGCCCGCGATGGGGCGCAGGTTTCCACAGGCGATGACGCCCATGTCCCCGGGAGCGCGATGCACGTTGACGGAGTACGGAACGCCAACCGCCAGCACCGTCTTTACGCGAGCCGTCGCTTCTCCGGTCTGATCCGACCCGATGATTATCGGCGCGTAGCGCGCCGGGTCTCCGAGCACTGCTCCTGAGCTGTCGCACCCACCAGTGTGCACGTGCCAGGGATTGGAGTCACCCGCCCTGGCGCCCTTGATGCGAATGTTCACCACGAGGCTATCGCCATCACGAGGCTGCGCAGTCGCGGTCCCTGAAACCGTCGAACCGTCCTGCGGCCGGATGATGGCGCTCCACTCCTTGAACGACAGCGCCAGCATGGCTGTGACCCCAAGGAGTAGAGGGCCGCCTTTGACATTGCGCCGAATCATGTCGCCTCCTTCATCATCCGTCGCAGCACCCTACCCCACCCAGCGTGAAGGTTGCCGCAGTTGGAACCAGGCTGCTTACTGCTACTGGTTGCTACTTGCTGCACCAGCTGGAAGTAGCAAGCAGCACGCAGTAAGAAGTAAGCAGCCTGGTCTTAGACCGATGTCGCCGCGTGACCCGTTCGAAGCTCGCATTGGCCCGAAGAAGCTGCATCCCGGGGGCAGTTCCGCCTGTTACTGATGGGGTGGAGAAAAATCCACCGAGTGGGGAATGTCGCGAGCGCTTCGACTCCACAACATTGTGGCCACCCAGCGGCCAACGCCGTGACGACGTGATACCAATCGAGCAGGGAGTATTAGCGATGCCAATCCCAGACGAACGCCTGCCGCAACTCGACGAATCCGACGAAGTGGATTCTGCCGAACGCCCGGAAATGCTCGATGAAGAGGATGAACTGGAGTTCGAGTCGTCCGAAGCGGACACCGCGAATGACGATTCCATCGACAACGACGAGACCAGTGAACCAGATACGGCTGGCTTCGGTTACGGAGATCCAGCGGACTGAGGATTGATGAGCGGCGTAGACGCCGCTCCGGGATTTTGCGGCGGCTGCGCCGCCAGCAGGGCACGCGCGACCGGCACTCGCGCAGCTCAACGTGGTTTGTGGGAGACCACGGCTGGCGACTCAGTCGCCGACTCGCGTCCATGCCTTACCCCCAGCGACCTAGGGAGAAGTGCTCCGACGCGATTGCGTGACCTGGGTCACAATTCTGAGCCCGAGTTGCGCTTCCGGACACGTGTGTATCCCCCGCAAGGCGAATGCAAAGTCGTTACTGCGGCGCAATGTCGCGTGGAACCGGGGCATCACATGTTGTGTCGACGCCAACTACTCAGGCCCTTCCGCGGAGCCGCCGATGCACATGACGTCTGACTTCCATCAGCCCGGCCTTGCCAGTATCGATGGCCCCGCGCTGATCGATCGGCCCATTCT
>CAZSNV010000073.1:0-17872 GCA_964608035.1 uncultured Gemmatimonadaceae bacterium
GGTGAGCAGGACGTTGTCCGGCTTGATGTCGCGATGCACCACACCGTTCGCATGCGCGTACGCGAGTGCGCGCGCGACCTCACGAAGGATGTTGACGGTCTCTGTGATCGAGAGCGGCCCGTTGGCGAGCCGCGCGCGTACGCTCGACCCATCCACGAGCGGCATCGTGTAAAACGGCAGCCCCTCGAACTCTCCCGCGGATAACACGGGCACGATGTGAGGATGCTGCAGCCGCGCGGCAACCTGGATCTCGCGCTTGAACCGGTCGACGTTGACGCCGGCCGCCAGCTCTGGTGGCAGGACCTTTACGACGACTTTCCGGCCGAGCGATGTCTCGTCAGCAACGAAAACGCGTGACATCCCACCGCCGCCCAGTTCGCGCTCGATCGCATACGCACTGCCGAGCGAAGCCTGCAGCCGTTCCCGGAGGTCAACCGCCAAACTCATCGACTCCTGTCATTTGTGCCGCCAAACTTACGAGCCACGGCCAGCATCAGCCAGCGGAACGCACGTTGGATTCCTGACATTCTACCGGCGCGCTGTTGCTTGCTGCTCATTGCGCTGCGCCGTACCGTTGGCCAAAGCGAGTCCAGCCACTTCCAGATGGCGATGGATCAAATGTCGTTCACCCGCCGCGATTTCCTGACCACGTCCGCTGCTGCCGCCGCAGCAGGTATCGTCGGCCACCCACTGTTAGCTCACGCCTGGCAAGGCCAGGCCGCACAGCCGGTCTTCACTCCAATCCGGCGGAACATCGGCTACTTCACGATGCGCGGCGGGACGATCGGCTACCTCGTGAATCCGGGCGCGGTCGTCGTCGTCGACAGCCAGTTTCCTGCCGAGGCAACGACATGCCTGACGGGACTGAATGAGCGCTCCAGCGGTCGTGGTGTCGATTTCCTCATCAACACCCATCACCACCCCGACCACACGGGCGGCAACATCTCGCTCCGCGGCGTCGCGAAGAAAGTCGTCGCGCATGCAAAGGCCGATGAGCACATGCGCCAGCCACCGGGCGGGCAGCCTCCGGCCGATCAACTCTTTCCGGACACCACGTTCACCGAGGCCTGGTCAGCCGACGTCGGCGATGAAAGGGTGAGCGCCAAGTTCTACGGTCGCGCCCACACCAGCGGCGACGCCGCCATCACGTTCGAGCGCGCAAACGTCGTGCACATGGGTGACCTCATGTTCCAACAGCGGCACCCGGTGGTCGATCGAGCAGCCGGCGCCACGCTACGCGGTTGGATGACGGTGCTGGACGGCGCCGCGCGCGACCACGCGAACGACACCGTCTACATTTTCGGCCACGCGAACGCCGGCCTTGGCCCTAACGCCGTCGTCGGCAACGCGAGCGATCTGGCGCGGTTCAGGGAGTACCTCGGCGCCGTCCTCGCATTTGTTGACACCCAGGCCAAGGCCGGGAAGTCACGCGATGAGATCCTCGCCATGCGTGATCCGCTCAAGGGATTCGAGGCGTTCGGGCGCTTCGGACAGGCCAATCCGCGCGACGTGCTGACGTGCGCGTATGAGGAAGTCACCGCCGGTTCGTAGCCGGCGGTAATTCCGCGATCGCCGGCCGCATCGTCGAGGGATCAGGAGTCGGCTGATCGAAGCCGGCGCCTGACGAGACATCGCGGGAGCGCCGGGCGCGCCGCCCCGGGCCGGGGCCTGTCAGGAAGTCAGGCCCGATACAGCTGCTGGTGATGCAGAGCGGCAGCAACTGCGGGGGAGCGGGGGCAGTTGCGCGACAATTCCCCAATAACGCAACTCCTCGACCCAGCGAGCGATAGCCCGCGCCTGACGGGTGTCCGGACAGTGGTGTTGCGGCAACCCCCCAGCGGCTGGGTGACGGCAGCGGTCTTCCGCGTAACCCCGGCCAGGTTTGGCATAGGTTGTGCCCTACATCACAACTGAAAGCCTAACGCAGTAGCTGCTCGACTCACGCTCCATCTGGGACAGCTGCAATGATCCACCTTTCACGATCCGTACCTGAAACCGACTCGAAGTCACCCCGGAAGCGGCGTGGCTTCACGTTGCCGGAAGCCATGATCGTAGTCGTAATCCTGGGCGTGATGTTCTCGATATCGCTGCCAAGGTTCAACGCAACGGTCAGGCAGCGCCGCGTGATCTCGGCCACCACCACCTTGAACGCGGACATGCCTGTCGCTTTCTCGCTGGCGGCCCGTCAGCGGAAGCCAGTAACGCTCACGTACGATGCGGCGACGGGCGAGGTGCGCGTAAATGACCGCGCCACCGGAACCCTTTACCTGCGCCGTGCGCTACGCTCGACATCAGAGTACATGCTCGACAGCGTCAGCATGACGCCGTCGTCGGTTCAGATCTTTCCGAACGGAATGGCCTCAGCGCCATTCACCATGCGGCTGGTCAACGGACGCTTTGTTCGTCAGATCGCTGTTGGTCGAACCGGGCACACGCGGGTTACCGTCCAATGAAATCACTGACTCAGATGAAATCGCGCCGGAAAGGACCGATGGCTCTGCGCCGCGGTATGGCGGTAGTCGAGATCATGGTCACCATCATCGTGGTCTCCATCGGCCTCCTTGGCGTCGCAGGCATGACCGTGACCGCGTCGCGCCGGGCCACTGTTCTGTCCGTCCAATCCATCCGTGACGGCATCGAGCTGCAGGAAATGAATCGCATCGCATCGATCACCTACGATTCCCTTGCGTCTCGCGTGGGTTGCGCGACGGTCGACAGCAATACCTTCGAGTATAGCCGGTGCATCACGGTGACCGACATCACCGGCGGGGCGGGCTACAAGCGCGTGCGACTCATCATCGCTCCGACGGATGCATACGCGAGGGCTGATACCGTGTACCTGAATCGCGCGAAGGGTGCCCCCAGGAACCCTCTGGCACAATGAACGCCAGACGTGTTGTCCGCCCGCGGACCGGCCTGACTCTCGTCGAGCTCCTGGTTGCTCTCACGCTCATGGGGTTTATTGGCGTCACGATCCTTCGAACGTTCACCTCGCAGGTTCGCTTCGCCGACCTTCAATCCAAGCTGATCTCGGCACGCGGGGTTGCGCGCGCTCCCGTGAACCTGTTCATGTCCGAAGCCCGGATGGTTGAGACCGGAAGCGGTGTTGTTGCCGCCACGGCAACCTCGATCACGCTTCGGGTTCCGATCGCCATGGGCATTGTCTGCGGGGCCTCCGGCCTCGCGACTGTCGTCAGCCTGATGCCGGTGGACTCGACGGTGCTCGCGTCCGCCGCCATCTCGGGCCATGCGTACCGGCAGACGGATGGCTCGTATGCGTACACCGAAGGCGTTACTACGATGATTGCCGGTGGTGCAGCGATATGCACGGCGGCAAGCGTAACGACGGTCAGCAGTGGCCAGACCGTTCTTCTGACGCCGGCGCTCAACGCAGCCGCAACGGCGGGTACGGCGGCCTTCATCTATCAACGCATCCGCTACGAGTTCGGCCCTTCCACGTTGATCTCCGGCCGCGTTGGCCTGTGGCGGACGCTCTTATCCACCGGTGCCACCGAGGAACTGGCCTCCCCGTTCGACGCGTCAGCGCGTTTTCGCTTCTTCCGCAACAACAACGATACGTCCGATGTCGCGGTGCCACCGCTCGGCGAGATACGTGGTCTCGAGCTCTCCCTGGTTGGCGCGAGTGAGCGTCCGCGCTTTGGACGCGTCACTCCCGAGACTTCTCGCCTGCAGACCGCCGTGTTCTTCCTGAACCGAATCGACTGAGTCCTATGAAACGTCTACGTTCCGCACAGCGTCGCCGGACCGGCCTCCGTCCGCGCAAAGGCGCCTCCCTCGTACTCGCGTTGATCCTCGTCGTCGTCCTGTCCGTGACGGCGGCGGGCGCTCTGACGATGGTCGGAAGCGAGCGTCGCGTCGTCGAGGATCAGCAAGCCGCCGCCGAAGCGCATGCGATGGCGCGGTCGGCCTATGACCAATTCCTCACCAATCCCGTGGGGACGATGCCTGCGTTCACGCCTCCAACGTTCACGGGTCCCGATTCCGTGCAATTCACCTTCAGTGACGGCTACGCCTGGGTCAGCGTACAGCGAATCCGCCCGGCGATCGCCGACAGCTCGGCGCTGTATCTCGTCCGGTCGCGAGCGGTCCGCACGGCCAACCGGCCGGTGAGGACTCCGGTTGCAGAACGCGTGTTCGCCCAGTACGCGCAGTGGCAGACGGGCGCAATGGAGGTGCCCGGCGGCTGGACCAGCCTGTCCGGGCTGAAGAAGAATGGCGGTTCAGGCTATATCGGTGGGGCCGACAACTGCGGCAAAAAGCCGGCGGTCGCCGGCGTCGCGGTTCCGAACGTCCCTGGCTACACGCAGAATGGCGGATCGACCGTTCCAAGCGGATCGCCTAACATCCTTGACATGGGGTCGCAGGCGCAGGCCAACGGGATGGTCAAGGTCGATTGGCCGGGTATAGTCGCCGGGACGTCATACACGGCCGATATCATCCTGCCCGGCGGCTCGTGGCCGAGCTTCTCGGACCCGAACTACTGGCCAGCGATCTACGTGGACCAAGCGGGGAGCTGGTCGCTTCCGGGGAATGGTCGCGGGGTGCTCATCGTTCGCAACAACCTGACGATCAACGGATCGAGACAGTGGAACGGCATCATCCTCGTTGGCGGCACACTGACCTCGAACGGGAACAACACAGTGAGCGGTGCCGTGATGACCGGCTTGAACGAGCTCCTTGGAGAGGACGTCCCCGAGAGTGACCTCGGAAACGGGAACAAGACGTATCGCTACGACTCGTGCGACGTCGAGAACGCCACGAACCGTTTTGCCGGTCTTTCCCCGCTACGGAACACCTCAGCGGATAACTGGCGCACGTATTAAGAAAGCAAGCTGCTTACTGCTTACTACATGCTGCGTGCTGCGCAGCAGGCAGTACGTAGTAAGCAGCCGTCAGTTTAGTCGCACTTCTCGGGTAGCAATCCCGCCCCGCGTGCTCGACGCCCGCACCGTGAACACGCGGTCGCTCTCGGCGGATCCGGCCCGAACGCGGAGGGTCACCACTTTCGACTCGCCACCGGCCAGCCAGAACTCCGGCGCCCGACCCACCAGGCGCGTGGTGCTTCCCTGTCCGCTGCGAATCGTCAGGTTGTCGGGCCGCACGATCTTCACCCGCTTGGCCTGCTCGAGCGCGGTGGGCAGACGCCCGCTGTTCCGCACCGTGACGCGCACTTCGAGCGTCGCCGAGTCCTTGGACGCGCGAGCCGGCGCGACGGCGACGTTGGTGATCTCAAGCTGCGGAAGCGACTGCGCCATGTAGAGGTTGAACATCGCCTGGTTGCGGGCCCACTTCTCGAGCACCTGCGGCGGCCCGTTCTGGCTGAAGAACTTCGGGTTGAACCCGCCGACCTCCACCTCGCCTAACACCGGGTGGATGGCCTTGGTCCACTTCTGGTAGCAGGTCCCGGCGAACGCCTCGTCGCAATAGCGAAGCACTTCGTACTGGTCGATGTTGCCGTCGTTGTTGTAATCCCGCTCGCGGCCGCCGTTCCAGATCTCATCACCGTACCAGATCGCGCCCACATGGAAGTAGCCGAAGTCGGGACCGTGACCGAAGAGTGGATTCGGCTCCGGTTCCTCGCCGGTGATCGGGTTGCGGCCTCCGCGGGTGCTGTAGGTGCGATAGACATCGCCAGCCCAGGGATACTTCGTGATCGACAAGCCAACCGAGTCGAAGTGCTGGAAGAGTCTCAGGTCCGACGGGAACATGCACTCGGTCTCCTCGCACGTTGACGGACCGCGCAGGTGCATCGGCACCGATGTGTCCATGCTGTTCGCCACGCCGATGTTCGGATGCGTGAGCACCCACAACACCACGGCACGCGTTTCAGGTTCGGACGTCGGGTACTCGCCGGCGCCGAACTGCGTCCAGCCACGGCCCGTCGCTTCCCGTTCGGGACGCCAGTTCGCGGGATAGTTGCGGTGCAGGTCAAGCCCACCGATGCCGTCCTCGTTGTACCGCCCGTCGCCGTCGTTGTCGAAGCCTTCGGAGTACATCACGTAGTCGCCGCGGCCCTGTCCCACTCCGCGCATGAGCCGGCCCGAGGGATCGGCGCTGTCGATCACGGCGCTTCCCTTTCCTGCGCCCACAAACTTCCGCATCTGACGAATGTGGCCATCGCCGTCGACGTCTTCGCCCGGGTCCTCGTCCAGCAGCCCGTCGCCATCGTTGTCCTGCGGGCGCACCGAGCTGCGATTGCTCTGCGCGGTCAGCCGGTACATGTCCGAGCCGTCCGGGTTGTTCAGCGGCTTGATGTAGATCGCCTTCGTATCCAGCAGCTGCTTGATCGCCGGATCCTTCGCGTAGTTCTCCAGCAGGTGCCACATCAGATAGAATGCGCTCTCGGTACTCGAGATCTCGCCCGAGTGGCGCCCACCTTCGAAGAATGCGGCGGGTTTATCCGTGTGGGGGCCGGTGCGCTTGTTGGTCAGCGTCATCTGCCAGATGTCGCGACCACCGAAGCTCTTTCCCACGGAATACAGCTCGACGAGATCGGGGTACTGCTGCGCCCATTTGCGCATGAACTCCTCGATCTCGGCCGACGTGTGGTAGTGCTGCCAGTCGATCTGGCCGGGAACGAGCGGCTTCACTTCCGGATAGTTCGTGAGCGCGAAAACGCTGGTGCCGTGACGTTCGCCGGGAACCACCAGGACGCTGCGATTCTGGGCCGCCTCGCCGGCGCCTCCCACGCGTTGTGCCTCCGCAATTCCTGTGGAAAGGAGGAACGTCAGAGCCGGAAGGATCGGGAGATGTCGCATGTTGGCTGCCTGTGGGCGGGTCGGCGGAGAATCAGGGTCCGAGAGCGCGCACGCAAGCCACCGGCCCGTCCCAAGGGTGGTTGCACCCCGCCAGAATGGATGCAACGTTTCACCGGTGAGCGGCTGGCGCGGTTGCCACGGTGGACCACGCGGCATTCACGCGGGGCAATCCGCATTCCCGGACTTCCTGAGGCTTTCCGATGAAGACACTGACTTTCCTGGCACTGACTGCGCTGGTTGCCGCGCCGCTCACTGCGCAAGACACAACCAAGGTCCCGACGGCGAAGGTCGCCGGTAACTGGGATTTCAGTTTCACGTCGCCGCAAGGCGCCGCGAACTGGCGCATCAAGTTCGACCAGGCCGGTGACACGCTGCGCGGTTCGGCCGCAACCGATTTCGGCCAGCTGGACGTCGTCGACGGTTGGATTTCGGGGAACGACCTGTCGTTCACGCTCAACCTGAATATCCAGGGCCAGGCGATCACGGTGAACTTCGCCGGCACCGTGAAGGGCGACACGGCGCAGGGCAATGTGGATGTCCCCGGCGTTGGTATTCCGCCGTTCCCGTTCACGGCGGTGAGGGCAACCGGCTTCGACGTCGCGGCGCTGACGGTGTTGCCGGCTGAGCGCCCGAGACTCGTCAGGCGCGCGGTCCGCTAACCGAAGCGGCGCACCGAACGTTCCTTGGCCTTCTGCGCCTCGACCTCGCGATCGCGAGGCGGGGCGTGGATGACCCAGGGAATCCACCAACCGGCGGGCAGCGGTCGTCACTTCCTCGACGGCGCGGTTGAACGCCTCCTCGTTCGCCTTCGACGGCTTGTTCGTCCCACTCAGCTTCCGGACGAACTGCACCGACGAAGCGCGTACCTCATCGTCGGTCGCGGGTGGCTGGAAATTCGCCAGGACTTTGATGTTTCTGCACATGAGTTCTGCCTCCTGCGAAGCACGCTGAGTTCTGAGTGCTGTTTGGTGGAGCTGGTGGCTTGCGGCTCGAGCTTGATGCCGAATGCTGGTTCTGACGCCCGTATTCAGCACCCAGCGCCCGCATCCAGCCTCAAGCCCCAGCAAACAGCACTACCAACTCAGCTTGGTTTGATCTCGTAAAGTCGCGCCGCATTACCGCCAAGTATCATCGACTTCTCCGCGGCAGCGATCGACAGCGCGCCAATGCTTTCCTTCATCTTTGACATGCTGCTGATGAGGTGAGGATAATCGCTACCCGCCAGTAGCTGGCTCGATCCGGCGAATTCGACGGCGAGCCGCAGCGCCCTGGGGTCGAAGTTCACCGTATCATAGTAAAACGCCTTCAGGTATTCGCTCGGTAGCCGATCGATATTGACCCGGCACTCGGGATAAGCCTCGAAGCCGCGATCGAGTCGCTCCGCCAGATACGGAATAGCTCCGCCGAGGTGGCCAAGTATCCATTTGATGCGTGGAAACCGCTTGGGGATTCCGGTGAATACGAGACCTGCCGCGGCCAACGTGGTATCGAACATGAAACCAACGAGCGGCATGAGCCAGAAGTCCTGCATCGCCTCGACGCCGGCCGGATAGTTGGGATGGATGTGCACCACCGCATCGTGTTCGTGGGCGCGCTCCCATAGCGGCAGGTAGCGATCGTCGCGCAGGGCAACACCATTCACGCTGGCGTAGACCATGACTCCGGCGAAGCCCATCGACATGACGCGATCGAGTTCCTTCACCGACGCCACAGGGTCATTGAGTGGGAGCGTCGCGAGGGACGTGAAGTGTTTCGAACGCTCTGTCTTGATCTTCGCGAACGCGTCGTTCACCAGGCTCGCCAGGTAGGCCGATTGCTTCGGTTCCTCCATCGTCGTTCCCGGAGCGGTCAACGTGATGACCTGCATGTCGATTCCGGCGTCGGCGATCACGCCCTGGCGGTAGTCAATATCCCGATGGCCCGGCACGACAAAGTTCTTGTCGCCGGGTGAACAAAGGACCGGATTGCCATCAGCGTCCTCTTCAATGGTAAACTTGCTCGGCCCCTTCTTGATGGCCGCGATGAATTCGGGCGGATAGAAATGATTATGAACGTCGACGATCATACCGCTCCGGCTCAGGGGTCGTGTCCATCGATGGTATTCCATGGACGGCGCCAGCGACAGTGATGGGGAACGACCGCGGAAAGTATCGATTTCGCGGCCCCTTCCCCCCCCTTTGCGCGCGGAATGCTTCCGCAGCAGACTCGCTCCTAACCCGCTCGATTGATTGATGGTAACCCACGGACCTTTCGGGTAGGGTTGAGACTGCGACCGAACCGCGGAGTACTGAGGAGTGGCATGAGGCGCTCCCCTCGCGGTCGGCACCTGGGCGTGAAAACGCCATTCCATTCATCGGAGTGCACCACATGACCGACATCGAGAAGATCATCGACAGCCCGGCGCCGAAGATCGAAGTAGTCACCGACACAGCTGGAGACAAAGCCAAGTCCGCAGAAGAGCAGTCAAAGGAAGCGGCGCGGCAGGCGTTCGAGGCGACTCAGGCGACTCGCAAGGCTGATGCCAGCGTGAGCGCTGCCGACGGAAGCACGAGCAGTATCGCTGGCAGTTGATCGACAATCCTGTGCGCAATGGTAGTACCAGCCGGTGGAACAGAGGGCCGCAGACTCTGTCCACCGGGCTAGTGATCGCTATTGCGGGTGGCGACCTGACCGTCGCGGACCCGCACGCGAGACTCGTATCTCAGGGAACCCAATGGAAGACGTCAAAGTCGCCGTCGATGAAGCTCGTCAGGCGAGGCAGCACGAAGAAGTCAAGGCGAACGTCGAAAGCGGCGTAGGCGCCGAAATCGAAAACCAGGCCGCGACCGCCGCCAAGCGCGGAGATGACAGGATTGCCGAAGTCGCGGTGAAGCTCCGCGACAAGGCGGTCGATGAAACCGTGAAAGGTGAGCGCGTTCTGGGTCAGGCCCGCACGGCGGCACGCGGCTCGCAGTTCATCGACTACGGCTTCTACGTGGTCTACGCGCTGCTGATGATCCGCCTCGTACTCGCATTGATCGCCGCTCAGTCATCGAACGGGTTTGTTCAGCTGATCCGCGCGGTCACCGACCCGTTCTATGCACCGTTCCGCGGAATCGTGCCGAGTCCGACTGCCGAAGGCGGCTTCACGCTTGCCCTGCCGATCGTAGTCGCCCTAGTGGTCTACATGATGCTGCACGCGGCCATCAACGGCCTGCTGCGAATGGTCGGTCAGCGCAAGACGGTGATCTGATAAGTCACGGGCGCCGTGTCTCCGGCGCCCGGTTAGCGCATCGTGGGATTCCGCGGCCGTTCCTTCCTCAGCCACGTGTACCAGACGGGCAGACCGAGGAGCACGAGCCCGAGGCCGATCGCGCTGTCCTTCAGATTTGATAGCAGCGTGTTCGCCACGATGGCCAGCGATGACACGATGAACAGCAACGGCGCGATCGGATACAGGGGAATCGAATACTGCCGGGCGACATCCTTCCGCTTCCGCAGAATGATCAGTCCGATCGCCATCAGCGCGAAGAAGATCCACTCGGTGTAGACCACCCGCGTGAATAAGGCGCGGAACGTGCCGGTGGCGACGAGCGCCGAGGACCAGATGGCCTGAAGCACAATTGCGCGATGCGGAGTGCCGTAGCGTGGATGCAGGTCGGCGAACCACTTGAACAGCAATCCATCCTGCGCCATGGCGTAGTACACGCGCGGGCCCGCGAGGATGATTCCCGCCAGCCCGCCGAACGTCGAGAACATGACTATCGCCGACATCGCGCCGGCGCCGCCGGATCCGAGTAACGTGTCGGCCAGGTCGGCCGCGACGCGGGTGGATGCCGCGACCCGATCCAGCGGCATCACGTACAGATAGACCGCGGTCATGGCCATATACGACACCGTCACCACCAGCGTGCCTATCAACAACGCGCGCGGGATGGTTTTCGCCGGCTCCACGGTTTCCTCGGAACTGTAGGTCACCATGTGCCAGCCGCCGTAAGCAAACAGACCCGCGACCATCGCCAGCAGAAAGCCGCCCAGCGAGTCGCCTCCGGCAGCGGAGCCGACAAAGTGCTCCGGTACCCGACCGCCCAACCCGAAGCCGAGGCCGACGATGGCCACGACCGCGAGCATCTTGCCGCCGGTGAATAGCGTCTGGAGGCGGCTGCCGTGACGAACCCCGACGTAGTTCACCGCGGACAGAAGAACGACGACGCCGATCGCGACGGCCCTGCTCCCCCACGTGCCCAGCGGCACGAAATAGCCGGTGTAACGCGCGAACACCGTGGCGATGGCGGCGATGATGCCCGAGTGCATCGTGAGGAGCATCGCCCATCCCCACAGGAAGCCTAACGCGGGGTGGAACGCCTCCGACAGGTACACGTACACGCCACCGGTCCTCGTGAACGTCGACGCCAGCTCGGCGCAGACGAGCGATCCGATCAGCGTCAGTACCCCGGCCAGGAACCAGACCAGCAGGACACCGCCGACGGTGTGGACCTGGCTGGTGACTTCAGACGGCTGCACGAAGATCGACGCGCCAATGATGGTCCCCACGACCATGGCGGTCGCGTGAGGCAGTCGAATGGCGCGCCGAAGCCCGCCTTGCGTCTCTCCCGTCCCCCGTCCCCCGTCCCCCGTCACGGCTTCAGTCGCGCCCGCACCGGGTTCTCGTTCGGCTTGAAGTTCTCCTTGCCCACTTCCACTTCCGCGGGCTTGGCCTCGCCGTCGATCATGAGGTTGAAGCGGATGACAATGGCAGATTCGGTGACCTTGAAGTCGATGCCGTCCACGTCATCGTCGGTCTGCGTGAGCCATTGCAGCGTGCGCTCATCTTCCTGCTCGATCTTGTCCTCGGTACGCGTGGCAACCACCGCCGAACGACCCGGGCGGACGCCGCGCACCCGCCCCGCGGAACCGCGCACCACGCGGGGCGCCGATCCGGGACGGATGACCTTTCGTTCCTCATCGACGTCGATCCGCTTGAACGAAGCGATGTTTCCTCCCTCAACGACGATGCGGCCTGAAAAGCGATGCTCGGATCCGAAGGTCGTCCAGCGCACCTTCCACGTATCCCCGTCGCGCCAGATGAAATAGCCGAGTGCCTTCCCATCCTTGAATGTCGGCCGTCCGTCGAAACGGATGGCAGCTGTCTGCGCCAGCACAGTGGTCGTGCTCATCGCCAGCAGCATCGTCGCCAGAACCGCGGTCAGTGCGCGTCGCATGTCGTCCCTCCATTCAAGAAATTCGCAGGCCGCTGAAGATGCGGCCGTTCCGACCGGGCCGCGAGGCCCGGCAATCATCAACTCGTCACCACGCTCAGGATCTGGTCAGCGGCCGATGCGGATCGTAATGAGGGCGGCCGCTGGATCTCCGGGGCGCACGTTTCTCACGACCATGGTCTCGCGCCGTCCGGCTGCCGGCCAGGTCACCTCGACATCGACCGGCTCCATCGACGGAAGTCCAAGGTGCACCGGGATGTCATTCTGCGCGTTGTAGCCGGATCCGGTGTCGACGAGGCGCGTGCCGAGCAACACGCGCGTGCCTGCGCGATAGACGCGGACCTCGGCGCCGGCGCGCGTGGCACGGCCGTTTCCATCAACGACACGGACCTTCAGTGAGCGTCGTGCAGCTGCGGCATCAAGGTGGTTCCTGAGAACGAGGTGCATTCCGTCCGGCCGCTGCCCGGTGAGCGACAGGTCTTCGTCTCCGTCGTCATCGACGTCCGCCCATTGCACTCCGTGGTCGGCCTGTAGCAACGCGATGCTGTCCGGTGTCACTTCGACAAAGCGCGTGCCGGTGTTCCGGAACAGTATGTCCCTGTAGCTGATGCCCCCGGTGATGGTGCCGTTCACATAGAGATCGATTCGGCCATCGTGATCGAAGTCGGAGAAAGCGCAGGCATCGTAGCGTGCGTCCTGATCGATACCCCACGCCGCCGAAACGTCCTCAAAGCGGCCCTGGCCTCGGTTCAGAAGCAAGCCGTTGCGGCCATAATTGGCGGCGAAGAGATCGAGCCGACCGTCGCCATTCACGTCGGCGGCGCATGGGCGCACGGTGCCGTTGGTCGGTTCGTTGGGCCTGCGGCCGCCCCAGGCCACACCGGCCGCCTGCGCGACATCGGTGAAGCGGCCGGCATCATTCCGGAACAATCCGTTGGCATCGCCATCCTGGTTGGCGACATAGAGATCGAGGTCGCCGTCTTCCTCATAGTCGAACCAGACGGCACCAACGCTCCGCCGCGAGTCCGCGAGCCCGAGCTCGGCTGCGACGTCCCGGAAGCGGCCGCCGTCATTCCGGTACAGCGCGTTAGGTCGATCGCGGAGCGCGACGAACAGGTCCAGGTCGTTGTCGTTGTCGAGGTCGATCCAGGAGAACTGCCTGACGCCGGCGGAATCGCGCGCGAGGCCGGCCGCCGTCGTAACGTCGGTAAACCGGCCGCTGTCGTTGCGATACAACTTGAGCACCGACGCCGGGCCGGGCGCAAAACCGAGCATCAGGTCCGGATCTCCGTCGGCGTCGTAATCGGCCCACGCCGCCGATCGCGTGGCGCGGGCGTCAGCGACACCGGCTGTCGACGCGACATCGGTGAAAACGCCCCGGTCATTGCGATACAGCCGGTTCGCCGCTCCGTTGAATCCGACGTAGAGGTCGAGGTCTCCGTCGCCGTCGTAATCGGCGAACGCGTTGGTGAGTGTCGTGCCGACGCCGAGGAGGTCACGCTGCGGCGCGTCGAACGGTGGTGGGATGTCCTTCTGGACGGCGCCACCCTTCATGACGAAGACAACTCGTCGAAGGGCGCTGATGTCGTTGGTGGGGTCGCCATTGATCGCCACGAGGTCCGCCTCGAAGCCGGGCGCTATCGTGCCGATGCGATCGGCCATGCCTAACGCCTCGGCGGCCAGGGAGGTGATGGAGGTGAGGGCGTCAAGCGGCGCCTGCCCGCCAGCTTGGACGCGGTAGATCACCTCGCGCGCGTTCTGGCCGTGCGCGCCGGCCGTGGCGTCCGTCCCGGCGATGAGTTTCAAGCGTGCGTGTGTCAGGGCCTGCTTGAACACCGCGAGCTTTCGTGGAATGCCTTCCTCCATGAACCGGAAACCCGCCTCGTCGTAGTTCCCGATCCCCAGGTAGCGCGGCTTATTCTCGATGTAATTCTGCGTGACCAGTCCGATGTTGGGTTCGAAGAACGTTCCCCGCTCCACCATGAGTCTCAGCTCCTGGTCGGTCACCTGGCTGCCATGCGTCACCGCAAAGCACCCGGCGTTCGCCGCGTCGCGCACCGCGGAGGCAGCGTGCGCGTGGATCCAGCTCCGTTTGCCGAGTTTGCGCGCTTCATCGCACCCGGCCGCGATCTGGTCAGTGGTAAGCGTCTGTCCGCCGCCTTCACGGATGCTCTTCGACGCGAAGATCTTGATCACGTCAGCACCCCGTGCCACCTGCTGTCTGACCCACTCGCGGATTTGCTCAGGCGTGCTGCTCGTGTCATTCAGTGAGCCGAGTGATGTCAGAATGCGCGGACCCTTCATCTCTCCGCGCTCGATGGACGCCTTGAGCGCGCTGTCGGCCGCCGACCCGATGCTCTGGACCGTCGTGTAACCGGCCATGAGCGTGACGTACGCGTTCTGCGCCGCTGCATAGGCGCGCTGCGCCGGCGTTTCTCCCTGATTGGTGGCCCGTCCCTCGGGGCCGAAGTGCGCATCGATGTGGACGTGGGTGTCGATGAAGCCGGGAAGAAGTGTGTAGGCTCGCAGGTCATGCGTGATGACCTCACGGGGTCGGAGCGGACCGCCCACACGTTCGATCCTGCCGTTCCGGATGAACACCAGCACGTTCCGCTGGATGCCACCGCGCCCGTCGATGAGCACCCCGGCGCGAATGACGATGGGCTCCTGAGCGTGGGCGAGCTGCGGTGCGAAGAGCAGCGCAAAGCGTAGAGCGCAGAGCGCAGAGGGTAGGAACGAAGCGTTAGAACGACTTGTGGCCATGATCAGTCCTTTGCGCTTTGCGCTTGGCGCTAGTTCCAGCGAAGTCCCCGTAGCTGGTCGAGATTGATGTTGCCCCCGGAGAGCACGACAGCGACCCGCGCCCCCGCCGGCAGCTTCACCAGCTCATGCAGCAGCGCGCCCACTGGGGCCGCCGCCGCGCCTTCCACCACCAGCTTGCACCGCTCCATCACCCAGAGCATCGCCTCGAAGATCTCGCGATCCGGAAGCGCGACGATCTCGTCGACGAATCGCTGCACCACCGAGAAGTTCAATTCGCCGCAACGTTTCACGCGCAAGCCGTCGATAATGGTGCGACAGTCGATCGTCTCCAGTTTGCCCGCGGCGATGCTCGCCTGCATTGCGGGTCCGTCGGACGACTCGACACCGATCACACGGATGCGCGGATTGAAGCTCTTGGCCGCCATGGACACGCCGGAAATGAGTCCGCCGCCGCCAATGGGTACGATGATCGCATCGACTTCCGGCCAGTCCTGCACGATCTCGAGACCCAACGTGCCCTGCCCCGCGATGAGCTCCGCGTCATCGAACGGATGCACGTAGGTCAGGCCCTCGGTGCGCACGAGTTCCTTCGCCTTCTCATTGGCCTCATCCCAGATCATGCCGTGGAGGACGACCTCGGCGCCGTATCCTCGCGTGGCGGCTACCTTGGCCGGCGTCGCGTTCTCCGCCATGCAGACCACCGCGCGGATTCCATGCAATTGCGCCGCAAGCGCCACGCCCTGCGCATGGTTACCGGCCGACGAACACACCACCCCACGTCGTTTCAGCTCCTCCGGCATCAGCGCGAACTTGTTCAGCGGGCCGCGGATCTTGTAGGAACCGACGCGCTGGAACATCTCCGCCTTGAGCCGGATGTCGAAGCCCGTCCGTTCGCTGAGCTGTCGTGACGTAAGCAGCGGCGTTCGCTTGATGTTTGCGTCAATCCGCGCCCGCGCCGTCTCGAAGTCGTGAAGCGTCAGCGTCAGCAGTGGCTTCGCTACACTCGTCACTCCGGACTCCTCGCCCGTTTGCGCGCGTTGAGGTCCGCAGCTGCCACCAACAGAATTTGTCGGTTCATAAGTGTGCAGGTTTTCGCCCGTCTCCCGTCACCCGTCACCCGTCACCCGTCTCCCACTCACATTACCGGCCCAAGAATCCGATCCAGTTCCGCCTTGATAGCGTCCAACTCCTTCCTGAGCACAAGGTATCTCGCAATCGCATCCCGCCCGATCTTCTGGTCGGCGCCGCTGGTCATCCCGGCAAGGTACGTGATGTGCGCCTGGATGCCCGGCTTCCCGTATCGGACGGGCTCCGTTTCCACCTTGGCGGCAACCGCCTGCACTCTGGAAAGGGTGTCCGCCGATGCGCCGCTGGCGTTCTGTAACCGCGAGACGGTGCTCTGCACTCTCTGCCTGACGCGCCCTACCTCGGCCACCATCTCCCGCATTTTCAGGTTGTGATCGAATTGCTCCCTGAGGTCCGCGGCCGTCATGCCTTCCGTAGCGAAGCGCGGGTCGATCAGCACATTCAGCGGCGTGCTCATCGAGTCGTTGCCAACCGTCAGACGTGCCGTATACCGACCAGGCGGCGCGATCAGCGTGGATGAATGCCGCACGTCCCAGACGAAACGGTTGAAGCCAGCACCCTTTGTGACCCGGGCTGGCGGAGGGCCGCCGCGACCGCGACCGGATGGTTGATCCGGATCATCCGGAGCTGCACCCGCGCCGGCGCCACCACCGCGTCCGCCGCGGCCCGCACGGCCGGCCGCACCAACCGGCGTCTCGCTGTTGTACGAGTTCACCGACGCACCCGCGGCATCCACGATGTCGATGCGCACCGCCGTCTCGGTGGGCAGGTAGTACTCGACCATCGGGCCGAGGATGTCGGCGCCGTCGCGGGTCCGATAACCGTCGCGCGCGCGGTAGAGGTGCGCCTTGTTCGTGGCGACCTGCGGTGTGAGCTGGTGCAGCGACGACAGGTTGTCGAGGATCCACACGGCGCGTCCCTGGGTCGCAACCACCAGGTCCTTACGGAAGACCTTGATGTCGTTGATCGGCACGTTAGGCATGTTCTGGTTGAACGGTTGCCAGTGCGCGCCATTGTCGAACGAGATGAACATCCCGAATTCCGTGCCGGCGTAGAGCAGCCCTTCGCGGCTCGGGTCCTCGCGCACCACGCGCGTCGGCCAGTCGGCGGGGATGCCATTCCTGCCATCCGTCAACCGGGTCCAGGTGCGGCCGTAATCGTCCGTCTTATAGATGTAGGGCGCGTAGTCGCCCATCATGTACCGGTAGACCGCGAAGTACGCCGAACCGCGACGATGTGGCGACGCATCGATCCACGCCACGCGTCCGCCTGGTTGCAGGTCCTTCGGAGTGACATTCGTCCACGTCTTGCCATTGTCGCGCGTGATGTGGAATGGACCGTCGTTGGAGCCCGTCCAGATCACTCCAGCTTCGTGCGGCGATTCGGTGATCGCATACAGCGTGCTATAGAACTCTTCGCCCGTGATGTCGCGGGTGATCGGTTCGCCGCTGGGGCCTTGTGCATGAGGTGGGTTCCACGTGAGATCCGGCGAGATCGTTTCCCAAGTCACGCCCTTGTCGCGTGTGCGATGCAGTTTCTGCGATCCGTAGTAGACGATTTCCGGATCGTGCGGCGACGTGGCCATCGGCGTCGTGCGCTGGAATCGCAGGATCAGGTCCTTACCCGGATTGCCGTACAGCGACTGCGCACCGACCCAGTAGTTCCTGGTCTGCCCCGTCGCCATGCTCATGTACTCGAACTGCCCTTTGCAGTTGCCGTAGACAATGTTCGCATCGCGGGGATGCGGGATGATCGGACCCGTCTCACATCCCGGCCCGCTCCGCCACGCGGTAAGGTCGAACGGCGTGGCGATGCTCGACATGATCGTCGTTGAGTTGTCCTGCTGCGCGCCGTAGAGTTTGTACGGGAAGGCGTTGTCCATCCAGATGCCGTAGATCTCCGAGGTGACCTGGTTCATTTGTGTGGACCAGGTCCTGCCCCCATCGAAGGATACGTTGGCGCCGCCGTCGTTCGACTGGATCATCGTGTTGCCGTCGGTCGGGTTGACCCAGATGTCGTGGTTGTCGCCATGCGGCGTGCGCATCG
>CAZSNV010000074.1:0-17689 GCA_964608035.1 uncultured Gemmatimonadaceae bacterium
GTCGTCTGCTACTGCCTCGGCATCACGGCGATCGATCCCGTGAAGATGGAGTTGCTCTTCGAGCGCTTCCTGAGCGAGGAACGGCGGGAAGCGCCGGACATCGACATCGATTTCGCGCACCGCGACCGCGAAGAAGTGCTGCAATACGTCTACGAGCGGTACGGCCGCGAGCACGCCGCGATGGTCTGCGAGCACATCACGTTCCGCGGGCGCTCGGCGGTCCGCGATGCGGCGCGCGTGCTCGGCTTTTCGGTCGAGCAGGCCAACGTCCTCAGCGCGCTCTCCGACAAGTTTTCGGCGGAAGCGACAGCCGTGGAACTGCGGAACGGCGCGAGTCTCGAGGTGATGACGGGCCGCCATTACGACCTCGATCCGCAATCGGATCGACCGGCGCCGCCCGACGATGCGCGGAAGAAGCCATATGAATGGACGGCAGAAAAGCTTCTACGGACGGGAGACGGGGGACGGGGGACGGGAGAGAGCGCGCCATCCATGACCGAAAAGCCGGAGCACGCTCGTACGATTCACGAATCTCCCGTCTCCCGTCCCCCGTCTCCCGTCCCGGATGACACGGGCCTCGATCCCAATGACCCGCGCGTGAAAGTCCTCCCCGACATCGTGCAGGGACTCCACCAGATTCCCCGCCACCGGTCCATCCATGTGGGCGGGTTCGTGCTCACGCGCGAGCCGTTGCGCACCGTCGTGCCGATCGAGCCGGCGTCCATGCCCGGGCGCACCGTCATCCAATGGGAGCGCGACGACCTCGACTCCGCCGGCCTGGTCAAGATCGACTTGTTAGGCCTTGGGATGCTCACCGTGCTGCAGGACTGCCTCAAGTACATCCATGCCGCGCGCGGGGTGTCGCTCGACCTCGCCGCGCTCGACATGACCGACCAGGCCGTCTACGACGATCTGTGCCGCGCCGATACGATCGCCGTCTTCCAGGTGGAGAGTCGCGCGCAGATGAACACCCTGCCCCGCCTCCAGCCCCGCTGTTTCTACGATCTCGTGGTGGAAGTCGCGCTCATCCGCCCCGGACCCATCCAGGGCGACATGGTCAACCCGTACCTGCGACGCCGGCTCGGCGAGGAAGCCGTCACGTTCGCGCATCCGTCGCTCGAGCCGGCGCTCAAGCGCACGTTAGGCGTGCCCCTCTTCCAGGAGCAGGGCATGCAGGTGGCGGTGACCGCGGCCGGGTTCACGCCCGGCGAGGCCGACTTGCTGCGCAAGGCGATGGGCCACAAGCGCTCGCGCGAGAAGATGGCCGCGATCTGCGAGAAGCTCATCGACGGCATGAGGCGCAACGGGATCGACGAGGAGACGGCCCGCCGGATCTACAACCAGATCAACGCCTTTGCCGACTACGGATTCCCCGAGTCCCACGCCGCCAGCTTCGCCCTCATCGTTTTCGCGTCGGCGTACCTGCGGCACTACTACGCGCCGGAGTTCCTGGCCGCGATGCTCAACGCCCAGCCGATGGGTTTCTATTCCGTGGGCACGCTGATCGAGGACGCGCGCCGGCATGGCGTTGTTGTCCGGCCGATCGATCTGACCACCTCGGCCTGGGATCATTCACTTGAACTTGCGAACGGCAAGGCGGTGGTGCCATCCGGTGGAATCGTTAGGACGAGGCCAGAGGCCACAGGCCACAGGCCACAGGAAGAGTCGAAGACCAAAGACCAAAGTCCAAAGACCACGCCCACGATTCACGATTCACGATTCACGGTTCACCCGTCAATGCCCGTCGTCAGGCTCGGTTTGCGACTGGTGCGCGGTCTCGGCGCCGCAGCACGTGAAAAGCTCGAAAAAGCACTGGCTGATGGTCCGTTCACCGACATCGCCGATTTCGTCAGGCGCTCGGGCGTGGATCAGGGCGCCGTGCGCGCGCTGTGCGAGGCCGGTGCGTTCGACAGCATGGTGACCGACCAGCCACCGAACCAGCGCCGCCGCGTCGCGCTGTGGAGAGCGCTGGATGCGATGCGCGGGGAGGCGGGACCATTAGCACCGAGGCCAGAGGCCAGAGGCCAGAGGCCAGAGGAAAGTCCAAAGACCAAAGACCAAAGTCCAAAGGACACACCAACGATTCACGATTCACGATTCACGATTCACCAGGAGAATCACGAGTCGCAGCTGTTTCCTCCCATGACTCGCATCGAGCTCACCGACGCCGACTATCGCATGACCGGCCTCTCGCTCAACGGCCATCCCATGCGTCACCTGCGCCGGCTGCTCGCGCCTAACGCGATCCGCACCGCCGACGATCTCATGCGCAATGGCCGCGACGGCGAACGTGTCGCCCATGCAGGGCTTGTGATCGTTCGCCAGCGCCCGGGAACCGCCAAAGGATTCGTCTTTCTCTCTATGGAAGACGAAACCGGAATCCTCAACGTCGTCGTTACGCCGAAGCGCTTCGAGCGGCAGGCGCTCCTGATCTCGAACTCACCGCTGCTCCTCATCCGCGGCACGCTCCAGGTGGAACACGGCGTCGTGAACCTGCGCGGCGAAACCTTCCACGCCCTCAAGGCCGACGCCGGCGAGGACTGGGCGAAGAGCCATGACTTTCATTGACGTGACGGCGACCACGGTAGCGGCAGCAACGCTCCGCGACGCGCTCCGAATCGTTCGCCTCATCAATGAGGCGAAATACTGGCGCGTTGGCGGCGGTGGCTGGCAGCGCTGAGCGACGAATCGGAACGCTGATAGACAAAGTAGGAGGCCGGGATTCCCCCGTCGGTAAACGCGAGGCCCTTGCCCCACGCCCCCTCGTTCTGCCCTCCGCGCTCGACTTCCGCGTGCGCCGCGATGATAAGGGACGTGGATTCGCGGGGGGCATCTGTGTTCGAAACGGCATACTCGAATTCCGATACGCCCCGGCCGTGCGACGTCTTATATGGAAAGCGGCCCATGATTGGGTGCTGCCGGGCGCTCTGCGGGATCCCCTCCAGCGAGGGTGCGATCGCCAGGTGAGTCTCAACCAGTCGCCATGCTCCGTCCGATACAAACCGAACGAAGAGGGAGTCGCCTCGCTCCGTGACGCAAACGCGCCCCACGGAAGGTACCGTCTCAGCGACGAGCTCCACGCAGAGCGGTGCGGGCTCTTCGCGCGCTCCGCCCAGCACGACCGTCATTGCTGCGACGCTCGCGCCAATCGTGCCCGTCAGCGAGTAGCCCATCACGGCCTCCATGCGGGAGACAATCCACGCCACCAGTTTGGTCGCAAGCCTCGCAGCATGTCGGGGTACAACCGGCGCACACCCCGCACTGACCGAGCCGACCGAACCGCCCTTGACAATGGTAACCGGAATCCTGACCTTCTCAATTGGGTTATCAGGCCGCGCTGAGGCATTGGACACGCAGAGGCCCGCATGCGTAAGACCGTTCCACGTCGACCTTTGCGGTGCCGTCACAGTCGCACTGCCGGTACGCTGGCAGCGCTGGGAACGCTGGCGTTGGTTCTCCCGGCCAGTGCCACCGCACAGGGCGCGCTCACCCCGGACCAGCGCATCGCGCACGTCCTGAATCGAACCGGCTACGGTGTCCGGGCCGGCGACGTCGCGAAGGTCCGCGCGAAGGGCATCGAGGCGTATCTCGAGGAACAGCTTCATCCCGAGCGTATCGCCGATCGCAACGCCGATGCGAAACTCGCCCCCTACGCCTTCCTGCGAATGTCGCTGCCGGAGGCGATGGACTACGACCGGCCCGCCGCTGCGGTCATGGTGCGGCGCATGGGGACCCCCATGCGCCTGGCCTATCGGTCCGAGCGCGCGAACGGAATCACCACGGACACGACGAGCGACCGCGATTCCTCTGCCGCGCTGCGGCGCAGTTTGCGCAACACCGACTTTTCACCGACGGTGACACGCGCGCAGCGTCCCGAGGAGTTCGAGATTTACGACACTCGCTTGATCCGCGCGGTCTACAGCGAGCGCCAGTTGCTCGAAGTCATGGTGGAGTTCTGGTTCAATCACTTCAACATTCAGGTGGCCGACCCCTACTACGTCACCCATTGGACGGAGCAGGTGATACGACCGCACGCGTTAGGCAAGTTCGAGGACTTGCTGTACGCGACGGTGACGCATCCGGCGATGATGCTCTACCTCGACAACTGGCTCAGCGCGGCACCCGACTCGGTCATCCGTGAACGGCTCGCGACCTGGCAGCCGCCGAATGGCGAAGTCCGCGAGCTGGCAGTCCGGCGACGGGCGGCCTTCTTTGCGCGGACCAAGGGTCTGAACGAGAACTACGCCAGGGAGCTGATGGAGCTCCATACCCTCGGCGTTGATGGAGGGTACACCCAGAAAGACGTTCTGGAGGTCGCCAGGGCATTCACCGGATGGACGCTGTTGCCGATCGGTCCCGGCGAAGGCGGCGGTTTTCTCTACGAACCGCTCATACACGAGGATGGGGACAAGGTCGTCCTCGGTCGGACCATCAAGTCGGGCGGCATGGAGGAGGGCAAGGAGATCCTCCGAATGCTCACGCATCATCCGTCCACGGCGAGGTACGTCTCGTTCAAGCTGGCGCGACACTTCGTCGGCGACGATCCGCCTGAGGCGGTGGTGAACGCGGCGGCGAAAACTTTCCAGGAAACGCGTGGAGACATTCCCGCCGTCCTGCGGACCATCTTCCGGTCGCGCGAGTTCTTCTCGCCGGAAAACCACCAGACGAAGATCAAGACGCCGCTGGAGATGCTCGTCAGCACGCTCCGAGCCGTGAACGCCGACATCGTAGCCGACATGCGACCCACCGGCGCGATCAATAACAACGTCAACCGTGGGCGGACCGTTCTCACCCGCATCCTCTCGGAGATGGGACAGCCGATGGGGCGGCGCGAGACACCGGATGGATATCCGGACGTGGCCTCGGCCTGGATGAGCACCAGCGCGCTGCAACAGCGAGTGAATTTCGCCCTCGCGCTCACGAGCGGCCAGTATGCCGGCATCACCGTGGACGTGGACGCGGCGGGTCGCGTGTTTCGGGAGCTCGGGTACGCGGCGCCGACACCGCTGCAGATCTCACAAGCACAGGCCATGCTGGTACAGCGCGCGGCGCGCGGAAGCGCCGCGGCGCCTCGAATGGGACCCGACGGAATGATGCAGGGCCGTGGTGCGGATTCGGGCCAGGCCAAGCCGACCGCGGCTGCGAAGCCGAGCCCCGCTCAGCTCCAGTCAATAGCGATGGCGATCCATCTCGGATCGCCCCGGTTTCAAAAGCGATAAGCGGAGGGTGTGATGGTCTCACGACGCATTTTCCTCAAAGACGGCGGCCTGGCTGTAATGGGCATGAGCGTGGTGCCGGGGTTCGTCTGGCGGGCGGCGATGGAGGCCCGGCCGCAGGTCGCCGGCAAAAAGATCCTCGTCACCGTGTTTCAGCGCGGCGGAGTCGACGGGCTGAACGTCGTGGTGCCATTCGCAGAAAAAGCCTACTACGAGTACCGGCCGTCGATCGGCATTCCGGCGCCATCGAAGGACCGCACATCTGCGCTTGATCTCGACGGGTTTTTTGGTCTCCACCCATCGATGGCTCCGTTTCATCAGTTGTACACGCAGGGCGAGCTGGCAATTGTCCACGCTGCCGGTTCCCCGCACGACAGCCGATCGCACTTCGAGGCCCAGGACTATATGGAGTCGGCCGCCCCGGGCGAGAAGTCTGTGCATGACGGCTGGCTCAATCGGTACATGCGGGAAAACCCGAACCTGACGGCGACGCCGTTTCGTGGCGTCGCGGCGGGACCTGTTCTTCCGCGGGCGCTCAAAGGCGCGGCTCCGGCGCTCGCGATGGGCGGCATGCTCGAGGCCAGCACTGAAATGGCGCAGGCTGAACAGGTGTACCGTGGTATGTACGACAAGGAGAGCAGCACGTTGCTCGCGGGGACATCGCGCGAGATGTTCGAGGCCTCCAAGCAGCTCAAGGGGTTGGCCGCCACGCCGTACACACCGGCAGCGGGGGTCGTCTACCCGAACAACCCGTTCGCGCTGAGTCTGCGCCAGTTAGCGCAGATGATCAAAGCGAATCTTGGCGTCGAAATCGCGTTCGTCGATCTCGGCGGGTGGGACACGCACGCCAATCAGGGGGGCCTCGAGGGCTTACTCCCCACACGACTTGGCCTGTTCGCGCAATCGATCGCCGCGTTCAGGCGGGATCTCGGCGCTCGCATGGCGGACGTCGTAATCCTGACGATGTCCGAGTTTGGCCGAACCGCCCGCGAGAATGGGAACTCCGGTACCGACCATGGCAAAGCGAACGTGATGTTCGTGCTCGGCGGTGGTGTGAAGGGCGGAAGGGTTTACGGCAAGTGGCCGGGGCTCGCGCCGGAGCAGCTGAACGAAGATCGCGATCTTGCCTTGACAACCGATTTCCGCGATGTCTTTTCCGAGGTCCTCGTGCGGCATCTCGGCTGTCTGAATCCGAACAAGGTGTTTCCCGGGTTCACCGTCGAGCAGACCCGGTTTCGCGGAGTACTCGGCTAGCATCGTCGGGAGCGAGATGGGAATGCGGGCGGACTAAGCGCGAGAGTCCGCCCGCTTCGCATTGCGGCCGCGAGCCGCGCCGGCTCGAGGGTAATGACTGCCTACTGGATTCTCGCGCTGACCGTCGGAACCGCGCTCACCCGCCCGGTGGTCGGGCGCCTTCGGGTTCAACCGCAAGCCGCCGCGGTACTCGGCGCAGTGCTCATGATCGTGGCCGGGGTCCTGCCGCTCCCCACCGCGATCCAGGCGCTCGGATTCCTCGTCCGTCCCGTCCTCACCATCGTGAGTCTCATGGCGATCACCTTGATCGCCGAGCGGGCCGGCCTGTTCCGGCTCGTGGCCTGGTGGGTGGCGCGACGTGCCGATGGAGACGGGCGTCGACTGTTCACCTACTTGTTCCTTGCCGGCACGCTGACGGGGGCGTTGTTCACCAACGACGCCGCCGTCCTGATTTTCACTCCGCTGGTCTTTCGGCTGGTGGAAGACGTCAAAGAGCCGACATGGCAGAGCTTTCACAAAGTGCCGTACTACTTCGCAGTGCTCTATGTCGCGAATGTCGTCGGTGCGTTCGTCACCAGCAACCCGATCAACATCGTCGTGTCGCAGTGGTTCGGCATCGGGTTCATGGAGTATGCCCAGTGGATGGCGCTTCCGGCAGTTACGAGCATCGTAGTGAGCTACGTAGGGTTGAGGCTCTACTTCCGTCGCGCGATTCCGACTCGCTTCCGCCCTCCACAGGCGAGGCTCCCCGTCGAGCGACCATGGTTTCTGATCGCGAGTGCGGGCATCCTGCTGCTGACCCTCGTCGGCTTCTTCAGCGAGGCGACTACGGGGATCGCGACGGCCTACGTCGCTGCTGGGGGAGCGGCGCTGCTCCTCCTTGTCAATTACATGGCCGAAGGACGCGCCGCAGACGTTGTCCGCGGTATCGGATGGGACGTGATCGTCTTTGTGGTCGGCATGTTCCTCGTCGCCCAAGGGCTGCGAACGGCCGGCCTCACTGATCTGGTCGGTCGAATGATCCTCGCAGGGCTTCGCGAGGGCGAGGCGTCGGCGACGCTCGTCACCGGACTCACGGCCGGCCTCTTCTCGGCTGTGCTGAACAACCATCCCGTCGCGAGCACCATGGCGATGGCGATCAGTGATCTGCGACTCGATGACACAGCCACTCGGGTGATGGCGCTGTCGGGGCTCATAGGCGGCGATCTCGGGCCAAGGATGCTGCCGATCGGATCACTCGCCGCGCTCATGTGGTTTCGGATACTGCGCGCGAAGGGGGTGAACATTCCCTACGCCCAGTATGTGAAGCTCGGTATTCCGATCACGCTCATAGCGATCGTGCTCTCGGTGTTTGTTCTCAACCTGGAATTCGCTGCCGCGGGCGGGCGGTGACACTCGGCGTCGCGGCGCCGCACCGAAGGAGCGAGCCGGCGCGCGGATACTTGTGCCGTCCGCGCGGGGCGTCAGATTGGTGACCTCGTTTCGCGATTGGCGCCCCGGAGGACAGAACGGACATGGCTGAGTCGACCGACGAGTCCAGCGAGCCGCCATTCCACGCGAGCATTCGCGGCCGCGAGGACGTCGCGAAAGACCCGTCCGTCTTGTCGATCCCTCACCCGACGCTGGTATGGCGACCGTTCCGCACATGGGCCTGGATCGTGTGTGCGTTGCTCGCGTTGCGCGCTCTGCCACACGTCATCGTCGACTATTGGTTCTTCGACAGCCTGGGTCGGGCGAGCATCTTCTGGACGAATCTCGGAACACAGCTGTTGCTCTTTGGAACCGCAACCATGCTGTTCGCGGGGGTGGCGACTGTGACGCTTCGCCGCTACGCGGCGAGCGCCGAGCTTCGCGCGGCCGCCATTCACGTGGGGCTCTGGCTCGGGCTGGTCGCCGGATGGCTCCTCGCTGGCCACTACCTGGAGTATCTCCTGGCGTACGGCCGCGGCAGCTTCGGCGAATCCGATCCCCTTTTCGGTCACGACATCGGGTTTTTCGTCTTCTCGTTACCGGCGATTCAGATCAGCCTCGAAGCGCTGATCTGGTGGACGGTTGCTGGCTGTCTGGCGGCGCTTGTTGGTCGGTATGACCAGCTCCGCGCCCGCGGTGTGATCAACGACGCCGGCCGGAGTCTGTGGACCAAGCTGGCGATGTTGGTGACCACCGGCTTCACCGTCTTCGTCCTCCTCTTCGGTTTGTCGCTAGCCGCCAAGACCTTTGTCGCCCGCTATGGCTTGCTGTTCGCGGACAACGAATCCTCAGGCGTTCGGGTGGGAGCGAACTTCCTCGACATCGAGGGCGTCTTCTCCACCTTGAATCTCATCTACGTCTCGGCCGCGGTCGAACTCGGCCTGTCGCTGACCGTTTTCTACAGCTTGCTCCAGATCGCACGGTCCTCGCGGGAAACACCGCGCGCGGACGACGCCGCCGCCGCTGGACATCGATTGCCGGTGCGTCGTCCGCGCCTGGTGCTGACGCTCCTAGGCGCTGAACTGGCGTTCTACCTCGCGGTCGTCGTTCGCGATCACGTCTTCGTCTCACCGAACGAGCCGTCGATTCAGGTCCCGTACATTCAGCGTCACATGGATGCGACGCTCAAGGCCTATCGCCTTGACCGCGTCCGGTCGGTTCCGTGGGTGCTGCCGCAGAAAGCCCTCTCGGTCGACGAGCTGTTGGCCAGCACGACGGTGACCAACGCTCCCGTCCTGCCCAGCTGGGTGAGCTATCTCGAGCAGCCTCCTGACAGGCACCATTTCGAGCGGCTGAGCGCAGCCGGAACGACGATGGTGTACGGACCCATGCTGCAGGTCTACCAGCAGGAGCAGCAGCTGCGGTCGTACTACGACTTCGTTTCCGTCGACGGCGTCCGCTATCGCGTGGACGGCGCGAAACGCATGTACGTGAGCGCCGTGCGCGAGCTGCCGTCGATCGCCTTCCAGGGGCAGAAGACGTGGCTCCGGTATTGGGGGAGCGGCGCGCTGATGTACACGCACGGACTGGGACTCGTTATGAGCCCCGCGAATGAGGTGACCCCCGACGGAAGCCCGCACTACACCGTGCGCGATGTGCCACCTCGATCAACGAATCCGCTGTTCGACGTGGAGCCCCGGATCTACTTCGGCGAGGCTCTGAAGGACGACTACGTTCTGACGAACATCAGGGGCTTGAAGGAATTCGACCATGCGACCAGGCAGTTCCGCTCCGAGTACGAATACCCGACCGATGCCGCAGACGGGATCCATGTCAACTCGTGGTTCAGACGGCTCGTGCTCGCCGCGTACACGCAGGATGTGACGGCTTTCCTCTTTTCGCGCTTCATCGAGCACGATCGGACCCGCGTTCACATCTACCGCACGCCGCTTGGTCGTGTCCGGCGCATCGCGCCGTTTCTCTTTCTCGACAGCAACCCGTATGCGTTCGCGTCGGATGGCAGGATCGTATGGATGGTGAACGGGCTCACCACGTCTCGCAACTATCCGTATTCGTTCCGCGAGGTGCTGGGCGACAAGGCGGATGAACGCGCGGTGGAGGAATTCCCCGAACGAGTCATCAACTACGCCGAAGACGCCGTGAAGGTCACCGTCGACGCGTTCACTGGCCGGACCCACTTCTACAAGATCGCCGACGATCCGATCGTAAATGCGTGGTCGCGCATCTACCCGGCATTGTTCGAGCCTCGGGCGTCGATGCCGGCATCCGTTGAGGCACAACTCACCTACCCCTTGCAGTGGTTCCACATCCAGTTCGATGACATCTACAAGCGCTATCACCAGCGGAACCCGATCGAGTTCTACAACGTCGAGGATCTCTGGGACGATGCCGACGAAGTACTCGGATCCATTGGGCGGGGGCTCACCGAATTCGGCACCACGGACCAAATGACGTTTTCGTACGAAGGGCACAACCTGTTGCTCGACCCTGCCGATCTCCCCGCAGGCGCGAACGCCGGAACTGCGGGAGAACCGCAATTCGCCCTGCTCATGCCCTTTACACCCGAGGGCGCGCGAAATCTGCGGTCAGTAATCGTGGCACTTCAGGACCCTGGTCATTACGGCGACTTGCTGAACTTGCGGATTCCACAGGGTGCGTTCGTCCCCGGACCAGAGCAGATCGACACGTACATCGACACGGATGCCCAAGTCAACCAACAGATCACGTTGTGGGTACGGCATGGCGCGGAAGTCGTTCGGGGACACACGCTGTTGCTGCCGGTCCGTGGTGACCTCCTCTACGTCGAACCGCTGTGGATCATTTCACTGCAGAACGCACTGCCGCAGCTCAAGCTGTTTTCCGTCGTGTACCGCGGTCGAACGACGATGGCGACTTCGCTCGCTGAGGCCATCCGGCTCCTGGGCGTTCCTGAGAGTGAGGAGCAGGCGGCGAACGCACTCCCCTGGATCAGGGGCAAGAACGGCGTCGACATACCCAATGGATCAATCCCGAAGAAGGGCGGATCGCGATGACGTCGAAAGAAGACAAACACGCGGCGACTGCACCGCTCGGCGTGTCGGTGGCATGGGGCTACATCTTCGGCTTTTGCCTGATGTTCTTCGTCTTCGTGATCCTCCTCCCTGAGGCCGAGGGCCCGTCCCCGTGGGACCCCGATGCTTTCCGCCGGGCGATCCTCGGCCTGTTCGCGAATTTCCGCATCCTCGACGAACTCGCGGACATGGGGTTCGTCAGGCTGGCGGATGTCGGCAGTGGAGTACTGAATGTCGATGCGGGTGCGCTCGCCGTGTCCCAGCGCAGTTTCGGGTGGGCGCCGTTTTACGTCGCGGTAGCGTTTGTCTCGCTCGCCTTGTTGCTGCGAGGTCTCAGGCAGCGGCTCCTGGCAAGCCACTTCGGGTTTCCACACCCGGGCAAAGGCCAGGTCTCCAGCTATTTCTTTGGCCGGGGAATGAACCTGTTCTTTCCGTTTGGCCCCGGAGATCTGGCGGTCGCGCGCGCGCTGGACGGAGGCGATGGGACCAGTGAAGCAGCAACCGCCGTGGTCTTTCACAACCGAATGTTCGAGCTGCTCGGCATCCTCGTGCCTCTCGCTCTTGGGCTGATTTACGTCGGATGGGGCGGCGCGATTACCGGCGCGATCTGGACCGTGGTTCTGGTGGCGGCGACCGTGTCGCTGACCCGGCCGCTGGGGTGGTCGGGTATCGAGGCGTCGAGATGGAACGTGCTTGGTCACGTCTGGGCGGCCTTCAACGGTCGGGCGCTTGTACAAGCCCTTGGCAAACTGCTCGCGAACCCCGGCTTTCTCCTCGGAGTGCTGCTGCTCTCGGTTGTCGCCATGACGATGGAGGCGCTGGGATACTGGTACATCAAGCAGGCGTTCTCATCGCCGTTGGAAGACCTCGTTCTCATGAAGGACTTCCCCTTCGCGCAATTCAGCATCGTTGTCGGCGTGGCCGGCATAACGAGGATCATCCCGTACACGTTCGCGAGTTTCGGAGTCTTCGAATTCGTGTCCGTGGTCATGTATTGGGTTTTCGGGCAGGGGTTTCTTTCCGGAACGACGGTGACGCTCCTCGAGTCCACGCTGATCAACACCCTTACGTTTGTGTTCTTCATTGTCGCGATGCGGGTCAGCCCGTGTCCGAGCATCCTGGAGACGTGGCGGATGTTCTTTCGGCGCTCCGTACTGGCAGGCGAGGCTCAGCGCGCGGTCATGAGTGCGCGGCCACGCGAGAGGTAGCGGTGCAATTATCGGTACTCGACGCAGTCATCCCGGCGCCACGGACCCTCTGGCGATCCGCCGCGCTCTGGATATGGGTAGCGTATGCGCTGTTCGTGCTGGTGGCGCTGCCGCATTTCGTGGTGCAGTTCTGGTTCAACCAGAGCCTCGGTTTCGCGACCATTTTCTGGACAAACGTGCGGGTGCAGGCTGTGCTGTTCACCACATACGGCCTGATCCTGTTCGCCGCCTGGTGGCTCCCCCTGCGGAGATACGCGAGGAGCGAGACGCTGAGAGAGAGCGCGGTCCACGTCGGTATCTGGCTTGGCACATTCGGTGGATGGCAGTACGCGCGCAGCTACGCGCAAGCATTGCTCGCAGCCAATGGCGTCCCGTTCGGCAAAGCCGATCCCGTATTTGGCAATGACCTCGGCTTCTACGTGTACGTGTTGCCATTCTGGCAGGTCTCACTCCGCGCCTTCGAAATCGCGTTGTTCGTTGGCCTCGCCGCCGCCTTTGTGGCCACCTACGATCGCCTTGTTTCGACCGGCGCGCTGCAGAATCTCCGCTCGGATCTGTGGCACAAACTGGGCCTCATCGCAACACCGTTGGTGAATGTATTCGTTCTTCTGTTGGGTCTGACGATCGCCCTGCGAACGTACCTCAGCCGGTATGGATTGCTTCTGCGGAACAATGACGCCTCGGGGGTGCGGACGGGCGCGGAGTATCTCGATGTAACAGGCCTCTTCTCCTCGCTCAACATTGTCTATCTCACCGCGGCCATCGAGCTCGGCTTGACGGCCATCGCCTGCACCGCCATCCATCGCGTGCATCGATTCGGCCGGGAGGATTCGCTGGAAGGCACGGCGGACCCGGCCTCCGCCCAACCTCGGCGCCGTGGTATCTCCCTGAGAGGTCCCATTCGAATCGCCGGCGCGCTTCTGGCGGTCGAATTGGGCTTCTTTCTCTCCCTCGTGATCCGGGATCACGTATTCGTGTCACCGAACGAGCCCGTCATCCAGCGGGAGTACATACAGCGGCACATGAATGCCACGCTGGAGGGATACCGGCTCGACAAAGTGGACGTACACGATTGGCCGCTGCCGGCCAGCCCGCTCAGGGCCGAGGAAATACTGGCGAGCAAGACGGTGCAGAATGCGCCGTTCGTTTCGCCCTGGGTTTCGCACCTCGAGCAGCCGGCCGACGTCCATCATTTCCAGCGGATCGCCATCTCACCATCGACGATGGTATACGGCCCGGTGCTGCAGGCGTACGAACAGCAGCAGCAATTGCGGCCCTATTACCGGTTCCTGTCGGTCGACGGCGTTCGCTATCAGGTTGATGGCGAGAAGCGCATGTTCGCCAGCGCGGTGCGTGAGCTGCCTTCGGTCGCCTTTGTGGGATCTCAGGAATGGCTGCGGTACTGGGGGAGCGCCGCGCTGCAGTTCACCCATGGCATGGGCCTCGTCATGAGCCCCGCTAACCGCATTGATGAAGTAGGGAATCCTGTCTACGTCGTCAGCAACGTTCCCCCGGTAGTCGAGAATCCCGCATTTGAGCACGAACCCCGCATCTATTTCGGCGAAGGCCTCAAGGACGACTACGTCCTGACCAAGGTCCGCGGCCTCCGCGAATTCGACTATGCCACCGAGCAATCCCGTCAGGAGTTCACGTATCCGAAAAACCTCCGTGACGGAATCCCGATCCGCTCCTGGTTCCGCCGGCTGGTCTTCGCGCTCTACACACAAGACATCACCGCGTTTCTGTTCTCGCGCTACATCGACAAGGACAGCACTCGCGTACACCTCCTGCGGACGCCGATATCGCGGGCCACAAGCATCGCGCCATTCCTGTACCTCGACAGCAACATCAACGCATTCATCGCCGACAAGAAAGTTCTGTGGATGATCAACGGGTTGGCCACAACCGATCGCTATCCCTACTCGTTCCGCGAGGTCCTCGGCGACAAGGCCGACGAGAGAGCGGTCGAGCCGGTGCCGGAACGCATTGTCAACTACGCCGAAGATGCGGTGAAGATCACCGTGGACGCCTACAGCGGCGAAATCCGCTTCTACAAGGTGGCCGACGATCCGATCGTGAGCACGTGGCAGCGAATCTATCCGGACCTGTTCACTCCGGGGTCATCCATGCCGGTGTCGGTCAAGGCGCAACTGACATACCCGCTGCAGTGGTTCCACGTGCAATTCGACGACATCTACAAGCGCTATCACCAGCGCGATCCAATCGAGTTCTACAACGTGGAGGACCTCTGGGACGACGCGGACGAGGTTCTCGGTTCCATCGGACGCGGCCTGACCGGCTACGGAACGGGCGACCAGATGACTTTTTCGTACGAGGGCTACAACACGCTGATCGATCCGGTGGATCTGCCTTCAGGGGTCAATGTCGGCCAGCCGGGCGACTTGCAGTACGCGTTATTGATGCCGTTCACGCCCGAGGGAGCCAGAAACCTCCGGTCACTGATCATCGCCTTCCAGGATCCAGAGAACTACGGAAGACTGATGAGCTTACAAATCCCGCAAGGAACGTTTGTCGCGGGACCAGAACAGGTTGACGCATACATCGACAACGACCGCCCCGTGCATCAGCAGGTGACGATGTGGATTCGGCACGCATCTGAGGTGATACGCGGCTCCACGCTCCTTTTACCGGTCCGCGGCGACCTGCTTTACCTCGAGACCATCTGGGTAAACTCGCTGCAGAACGACCTGCCCCAATTGAAACTCTTCGCGCTGCGCTACAACAACCAAATCACCTCGGGCGCGACGCTCGAGGACGCGATTCTCGGCCGGCGGTTCATTGATCAGCAGCGCGCGCCGCCGTCCCGACCCGTCACGGGAAGGGAGTGACGGGAATAACTACGGCGGTTCCCCGGCCCAGTTCGATGAGTGTTGCGGCGATGGTGCCTCCGCTAACTGTCGCCTCCAGGCTTCCACGAAATCTGCTGATGGACGCTCGCGGAAACAGTCGCTCAAGCGGCTGAGCGAGATGGCCGCGGATCGGTACGCTCACCTGCACCTCGCCGCCGTCGATCCGCTGCCCATCGGGGCCGCGCAAGACGAGGTTCACTGTCGCCGGAGCAGCTCCGGCGCTGAGTGCAACGACCGTCGTGAGTTGCGCGGCTTCGTCTCGACGCGCGGCAGCGACGAAGCCGCGCTGCCCGCGGCTCGCCGCGATCTCGACCCGGCGAGTGGCGCCAGACATGCCGATGCTTGCCGCAACGACTACAGCGCCCTTCGAAGTTGTAACAACCGCCGAGCCTTCAACAGGTGGACCGCTCGCGGCAGTTGTGACGACTATGCTCCCGTGCGGCGCGAACCCGAACGGAACCTCGGTCACGCGGCCCACACCCGTCACATCGATCGCCAACGGACGTCCTTCATTGTCGAAGAACGTGATGCGTCCGTTTTTCACCGTGTCCCGCGGAAGACCCCGTCCGAAGACCCTGATGGTGGTCGAGCTGCCCCCGCCACTCACAAAATGCGGCACCCACGCTGGCCCAATGCCGGGCCACAGCACCGGAGGAGCGACAGAGATCCGTCCGTCATCAAGCAGCAAGCCAACGCCAATCAGCGGGCCGCCCCCGATGATGGCTTTCCCGACGAAAGGATCGTAGCGGGGGAACAGATCGTTCAGAAACCGCGTCACCTGGCCGTTCGAGGCGATGTCCGCAAAGGTTGCTTCGATCTCCGCGCCCGCCGGCGTATATAGCCAGACGTTCATGGCGGTGGTTACGCCGTCGTTTGCCACTGCGAACCCGCTCGAAAAACGACGGCTCCGGTCGAGCCTCACCGGAATGGTGAATTCGTCGAAGAGTGGTCCGGCGGGAATAACGCCGACCGACTCGTCGGAGAGAACGGTGCGGACAAACGCACTCACCGGCTGATCCGTGTAGATCCAGATCGCGCCGCTGTTCATCGGCCTGATGGTCAGGTCAGCAGTTCCACGGCTCGGCAGCCGCAGCCCATGCGTCGGCGCAGCCGAATCGCTGGCGACAGCGGCAGGCATCGCAACCCCATTGGCGCCGACGAACTTGAGTGTGCCCGTCAGTTCGGCATTTGCCGCATTGACAACCTGCAGCACCGACTCGCCTGCACGCGCAACGTAGGGAACGACCTGAAGGAATACGACCTTCTCGACCCGCGTCACGATGTAGATGCCATGGGTGAGCGGATCCACAATCTCGATGCGCTGGCCGTCGGCCGTCTGAATTATGCGCACGTCCGCCTGAGTGAAGCCGTTGAGCAGGAGTGTATCGGCGTCGGCGCGCAAAGTGTCGAGGTTCGTTCCGCCGTCGATGATCTCGATGAACGCGCTGTCCACATCGCCGACGCGCAGGAAGAATCGGTCGTTCCCGGGACCTCCCTTCTGGACGTCTGTTCCCCTGCCGCCCGTGAGCGCGTCATCGCCCACGGCGCCGTCCAGGACGTCATCGCCATCTTCTCCCCGGAGGTTATCGACGCCAACGCCGCCAAACAGACGATCGCTATCCGCGCCTCCGAGCAACGTGTCATCGCCAGCACCGCCGAGGAGGTCGTCGTTCCCGTCGGTCCCGTTCAGCAAATCGTTTCCAGCACCACCGTCCAGGAAGTCGTTTCCGTCGTCGCCCCGGAGTGCATCATTCCCCGCGGCGCCTCTGAGCAAGTCGTCCGCTTCGCCGCCGAGGAGCACGTCGTTCCCGAGGCCACCATCGAGCTGGGTGCTGTTGTCGTCGCCTGCGTAGAGCGTGTCGTTGCCAAGACCGCCTCGAAGGATGTCGTTGCCGTTGTCGCCGCCGTCGAGCACGTCGTCACCGTCCCCACCATCCAGGAGATCTGACCCCTCGCCGGCCTCGAGATGGTCATTTCCTGGGCCACCGAAGAGCATGTCGTCACCGGCACCACCGGCGAGCACGTCGGCGGCGACGCCGCCGTCGAGACGGTCGTTTCCCTCACCACCGTCCAGGGTGTCGGCGCCGAGGCCTCCCCGAATCCAGTCGTCGCCCTTGTCACCGAAGAGAAAGTCCATGCCGTCGCCGCCGTCGACTACGTCGTCGCCGTCGCCGCCTTCGAGCACATCGTTACCGAGGCCACCGTCGAGCCAGTCGCGGCCGGCACCTCCGCTCAAAACGTCGTCGCCCTCGAGACCAACCAGCCGATCGTCACCCGCACCACCGTCGAGCAGGTCGTTACGCGTAGTACCGAGGAGTACGTTGTCTGCTGCGGTGCCCCGTATCGTGTCGAACCCCACAGCTATGGCGAAGGACACGTGGCGTGCGTCGCTGCGGTCCGGCTGCGCCATCGCGAGCACAAATACCGCAGCTCCGGCGAGGGAGAATGAACACAGCCGGCGGACAGCGAGGCGGGCGAATCCAACGGACATAGCAGCCTCCGAATTCGGCCGATGCGGCAGAGCCTCGGGTATTTGTCGCCGAACATAGCCGTGTTGGCTCTACAGCGCTAGCAGTGTCGCGATGGCGGGAGTGCGAACGGGCCCGAGGTCAGAGGTCAGAGGTCGGAGGTCGGAGGTCGGAGGTCGGAGGTCGGAGGTC
>CAZSNV010000075.1:0-17643 GCA_964608035.1 uncultured Gemmatimonadaceae bacterium
TGTCGCGAAGACCGGGCAAACCGATTCGCACGGTGCGTTGCCGCAGTGCTGACAGAGCATCGGCAGGAAGCGGGTCTCGAAGTCGGTCGATCCGTCCTCGCCACCCTCGAAGTACCGCTCGATGCGCAACCAGGCCATCTCGCGACCCTTGAGAATGTTCGCCCCGGGTTCGTTGTCCCATCCGGCGCCGTCATCAGAGTGAAACGGACGCAGTGATCGTCCCTGCCAGCGCGCACCCACCGTGGGGATATTGTTCTCCGCGTAACACGCCGTCACGCAGGCCGAGCAGCCGGTGCATCGCGCCAGGTCGATGGTCATCGCCCAGCGCCGCGATGTCATGCCGCTCCAGTGATCCGGGGCGTACATGCCCTTGTCATTCGACTTCGGATCGCCGAGGTCGCCCTGCGCGTCGTTGGCGACCGGGGCTCGCAATCCGGGCAGGAACTCGTGGGGAGCGTCGGCGATGAACTCGTGGCGCTCTGCCGACGTCTCACCGGCAGCCAGTTGCGCGGCGGTCACAGCGCGGGCGAGGCCGCGGCCGTGCTGTCGGGCGGACCCTTCCGTCGTCACCAGCCGCGAATGACCGGCGGCCGTGGCCACGCGGGCCCTGGTCTGCGTCCAGGCGAGGCGCCCGCCGCCGTCGTACGTGGCGCCTAACGCATCGACCGCATTGACGCCGATGCCCTGCGCATAACGACCGTACGCGGTGTGCCCCTGGCCGAGCGATACGGCGACCGATTCCGGGTGTATGCCGAGATAGATGTAGGCCGGCGCGGTCACCGAACCGGCGGCCGTCGTCACCGTCAGGTGGTCGCCGGGGTGAACGCCCAGTCGCGCGGCCGTCGTTGGATGAATCTCGACCCACGACTGCCAGGCGATCTTGCTGACCGGATCGGGCAGCTCCTGCAACCATGGCTTGTTCGCCCCGGCGCCAACGCCAAGCGCCGGCGACGAGTGCACCACCAGGAAGAATTCACCTTCACCGGTGATCGGCTGCTCGGTCGTGGCGATCGCGCTGGGGGCGCTCGCGCGGGCCAGCACGGATCCCTGCCCAATACCTTTGGCGACGGCCTCGCCGAACGCGGCCCGACCGGCGGGGTAGCGCGATAATAGAAAATCGCGATACGTCGACCAGGGGTGGCGCCCGGACATGGCGTTGTCGCCACGAGCCATGGCCAGCAGGACATCGGCGGCGGCTCGTGTGTTGAAGACCGGATCCATCACCGGCTGCTGCAGGCCTAACGTGCCACGCACGGGTTCCGAATCGCCCCACGACTCGAGCGCGTGATGGTCGGGAAGGATGACGTCGCACAACTGGCTCGTCTCGTCGGGGAAGCTGGAGAACGCCACCTTGAGCGGCACTTTGGCCAGTCCCTCGACGAACTGCGTCGATTTCGGCAGCGCATGAACAGGATTCGCGCCGCGAATGAACAGCACGCGCACCGAGCCGGCATTCATTTCCGTAGCAAGCGCGGCGAGCGCTTGGGCGCCCGCCGCGCCCCCAATGCCGGCTAACCCCTCGTCAGGCTTCACGGTGATCCCGACGTTGCCAGCGGCCTTGTTGATCCGCGCCGCCGCCTGGGCGACGAGATGCGCGTCCGGGGTGCTGACACCACCGAGCACGAGGCTTGGCTTGGCGGCGCGCAATTCATCGGCGAGGCGCTGGAGCAGTGCTTCGCTCACTCCACTCGCCGTCGCGGCGGCAGCAACCGCGCCGCCTCCACTGCCGCCGACCGCGGCCAGGAGCGCGTTGGCAATCGCCAGTTCGCTGCCCGGGCGGCAGGCGATCCACTCATCCGCGTTCAGGCCGGTGAGTGAGCGGCGGGCACCGACGTACACGAATCGCGGCGCTTCGCCGAGCTTCGCCCGTGCGTCCGCAAAGGAAAGCTGGTGCGCGACCGAGGCGCCCCATCCGTCGAGGAAGTCGGCGCCGATCGAGACAATCAGGCGCGCGGCTCCAAAGTCCAGGGCCGGCCATGGCGATCCATACTCCGCCTGGTTCGCGGCGCGCGCGGCAAGGTCCGCTTCCGGATCGAACGCGAGGTGCGCGCCAAAACCGCCGGCCGCCATCCACTGGTCGACGAACGCGCCGAAGCTTCCGTTCTCGTGCTGACTGACAAACCGCACGCCGCCGGCGGAATTCTCAGCCCGGGCCTCATCAATACGCTGCCTGACGAGTGTAAGCGCCTCATCCCAGGTCGCCGGCACCAGCCGGTTGTCCCGCCGGACCATCGGTCCGCGATAGCGATCCGGATTGTACAGGCCCTGCAGCGCCGCCTGGCCGCGGGCGCATAACGCGCCGTGGTTGACGGGATGCTCGGGATTCCCTTCCAGCTTGATCGCGCGTCCGTCGCGCGTTTCGGCAATGACGCCGCATGCCGCGGCGCATTCACGACAGACTGTGGCGTAGTTCGTCGAGACGCCGGGGACCGTGTGATCCGGTGAGACGAGATACGGAATGAGTTGCTCGACGCGTTCCTGGCTGCAGCCGACCGCGGTGGCGGCCGCGCCGGTCGAGCCAAGGACCTTCAGGAACTCGCGCCGCTTGACGACCGTCTTGGGAGGCTGACTCACGGGGGGCCTAGTAGTGACAGACGGCGCAGTCGTATCGCGCCTTCTTCGGTTCCACGTTTGCCGCGGCACGCGCGCCGGCCGTGTCGCCGGCGGCAAGGAGTCCGTCAGCGAGCTTGTAGCCCTTTACGTGGCAGTTCACGCACCAACCCATGTTGAGCGACGCGTACTGGTAAACGCGTTGCATCTCGGGCACCGGACCATGACACGTCTGGCACGTCACGCCGGCATTCACGTGACGGAAGTGCGGGAAGTGGACGTATTCAGGAAGCTTGTGAATGCGAATCCACGGTATCGGCTTCCACTGGTCCGGCGTTCCCTTGGCATACGACAACAACTGATTGATCGCGGCGGTGTCGCGGTCAGCGACGCCCTGAATGGCTGGGCGATTTCCCCGCACCACGGTGTGACAGCCCATGCAGGTGCCGACGGCGGGCAGTCCGGGATCAGGCGAACGCGTCGCCGAGTAGTGGCAGTAGAGGCAGTTCATCCCCAGTTGTCGGACGTGGCGGGGATGGGGGAAGTTGACCGGTTGAGGCGGCGCAAATCCCTGCGACGACGAGGCGCCGCTGTACGCCGAGAGGCCTAACGCGGCGACCGCTATGGCGAAGAACCCTGAAGCCAGCGCCCACGATCGCCTTCGGCTCATCTCTGGGAGATGTTCGGAGTGGATTCGAGGCCTTGTGAACTATTTCACAAACCGCCCGGCAGGGAAAATGCGACGGGATCACTGATCGCGCAAGAGACGGCGTGGACAAGAGTTGCCCGCGTAAAAAAGCAGATGTGAGATGGGAGATGTGACATGCGTTGGCTCATGTGGTCTTCCACGTCGCCGGATCGGCCAGTCTCGCCCCCCAGAGGTCGGGGGGAAGCAGCGCAAGGTTGGCGCGGGTCACTTGTGCGAGCCGCATCGGCCATCCAGTGCCATACACAAAGCGCCCCGCCCCCACTGTGCGCAGGAGATGCGGGAAGTCGTCTTCGGGTGGCCCCCAGATCCAGCTGGTGTCATACCAGACGAGTTCCCGCTCCGCTGGCGTCAGGCCCCAGTGAACTTCTTCGATTGTCGCGCGGCCCGCCGCGATGACGACAATCCGCGCGCCGGTCCGCGCTCGCGCCACACCGCGCAGTGTCGCGGCGGGAACGTCACCGGCAACATCGATAACGTGGCGCTGTCGCGCGTCTTCGAAACGCACCGTGAAGAGCATCGGGAGTTGCGCTCTCGCGCACGCGTGCGCGAGAGCGACCAGCGCCGGATGCTCGGGGCCCAGGCCCCAGTGCGCCGGATACACACGAATCGCGGCGGCGCCCTCGGCGACGGCCCGGTCGAGTTCTTTCTCCCACCCAGGCCAATCCGGGCGCACTACCGGCGCAGGATCCAACCGCGCGCGGTGTCGCACCAGATCTCGATAGAGCGACTCGTTCCCCTTGCGCGGATCGCGGTGAAACACGGTTGGCAGGTGCCCAACCCAGGCGCGCGGAATTTCCTCCCGGTCCAGCACGCCGAGCAGCGTGCCGGCATCGGGATGCGGCACATCGCGGAATGGATACGAGCCGATCAGCGCCGAAACGTCGACGGTGGTGTGGCTCATGCTGGGAGCCCCGGAAAAGAACCCGTGGGGAACAAGCCCGCCGCGTTGCGCCAACGAATGCACTCACGATCCCCCGGCGCGACGCCGATGACCTCCAGCGCCCACAACTTGGCGAGCCCGGTGTCGAGTGTCAGGTCCGCGCCCCACACGAGCCGGCCCGCGCCCACCACTTCCAGGGACTGGTCGAGCATCCCGCGATCGACACCGCTGCCGGAGAGGTCGAGATAGACGTTAGGCACGTCGCGCACGGCGGCCAGCGTGTGTCCCCAGTCGCCGCCCCCGCCGATGTGGGCCAGGAGGATCGCCACCTCGGGGTGCCGTCCGGCGAGCGTGCAGAGATCGATGGCGTCAGACGGGTCCTGTCCCGCCACAAAAGACGGCCGGCGCTGCCAGGCATGATGCAGCACCGGAAGATGATGCTGCCTGGCGTACTGCAGCAGCGGATCGAGCAACGCGTCGGATGCCCGCCGGGCCGCGGCCAGCTTGATGCCCACGGCGCCGCGTTGGCGACACCGCTCGAGCTCCCGCAACGCGAACCCGGTGTCGTTAGGATTCACCGCCACCCAGGCGCGCACGCGATTCCGCTCCGCGTCCTGCAGTTGCAGCATCGCATCGTTGCCGGCGACCGTGTCGTCGGGCGACTGGAGGTAGGTAGGCGAGGTGGCTCCCCAGCTGCCGAGGATCGACCCGACATGCCAGGTGACGCCGATCCGGTCACCGGCGGCGAGCCGGGATGCGTTCAATTCCTTCCACGACGCCCGCCCCGAGCCCTGCTGGTAGAAATGTGCGTGCACGTCGATCAACGGTCCTGCTCCGCCTAACGGTGCGCCCTGGCCGTCGGTCACTCGTCGGGGCCGTTGACGATCGTCACCAGGGCCGAACTCGCCGCCCGTTCAATCTCGACGATGATCTCCTCGTCATCGTGGGCGAGCGCGGGGTAATTGTACGCGCCGCGCTTGAACAGTACCCCCTCGCGCACCGCCTCTTCCAGGAACCGACGCTCGATGGCGGCATCCTCGAAGTGCATGAGCCACATGGGATCCAGTCCGGCGACCGTGACACCATCGATCCCACTCGCGGTCACCGCGGATTCCACCGCCGCGCGCATCGACGCACCTGTGCGAGCAAGGATCGCGCAGACATCCTCTTCTCCCTCGTACACGTCGAGGACAGCCAACGCGGCCGCGATCGCCATCGACTCGCCGGCCAGCGTGCTCGAAATCCAGGTTTTCGTGGCCGCTTCCATCACGCCCGCCTTTCCGACAACAGCGGCGAGCGGGAATCCATTCGCCATCGCCTTGCCGAACGTCGCCAGGTCGGGCGTCACGCCTGACAACTCCTGGAAGCCACCACGCTTGATCCGGAACCCGGTCTTGAGTTCGTCGAAGACGAGTACGGCGCCGAGTGCATCGCACAGGTGGCGGGCGCTGGCGATCCACCTGTCGGAGGGAAGGCGCTCGATCACCGGCTCGATGACCACGGCAGCGAGATCGTTCCCTGCCCTTTGACACGCCGATTCGAGCGCGGCCACGTCATCGAACGGCACCGCGTGAAAACCATTGCGCACCGCGTCGGGGATTCCGGCGCCGCTTGCTCCCCAGTCGTGCCAGCCGAAGTATCCGCAACCGACAATCGTGTTTCGTCCAGTCGCCGTGCGCGCGATTCGCACCGCGGCGGACACTGCGTCGGCACCGCTCTTGAGGAACCGAACCTGCTCCGCGCACGGAATCAGGTCGCACAATCGCTCGGCGAGTTCCACCTCGGCGGTGCTGGCGAGGCCGGTAACGTTCCCGCTCGCCGCCGCCCCGATCGCCGCGCGCAGGATGCGCTCGTCGGCATATCCGAGGGCGACCGAACCGAGAGCCATGGTGCAATCGATCAGCGTCGCGTCACCGGGAGTCGTCAGGTGACAACCGGCAGCGCGGGCATAGTGGCTGGGACCGGTTTCGTTGCCATCGCCATACAGCGCGTCAGGACGCTTGCTGCCGGTGGAGGTGCCGCCGGGAAGGACATCACGTGCGCGCGCGCGCCAGGAGCGCTCGACGTCCTCGCCGGTGGCATCCCATTCCGGTGGCACGTCTCCCTCTTCGGCACCTTCGTCAGCGACCGCGCTTCCGTCGGTGAGCTCGACGTCAGGTTCTTTCTCTGGCGACGGTACGCTGGATTTTCCGCGGAAGAGCCGACCGAAGGGCATGGGGAATAGTAAATGCAGAATGCAGAATGCAGAATGCAAAATTCAAAATGCTGATTTCAGATTGCAGATTGCGGAAGTAACCGACCAGGTCAGGTTGAGGGTTCGTCAATCGGATCGTGCGGAGTATTCCCTTCGTGCTGCGCTGCTTCCGAGGCGACGCCTCGTCGCACGCGATCCAGGTTCTTCACTACCTCGATGGCGATGGCGCGCATCAGCGACAATTCGCGGGCGTTGGGATCGGCGCGAGCGGCGAGCGACCGGACGGCACGGAGCACGTGTTCGGGATACCGGGTCTTGAAGAAGTCGATCGCCTTGAGCGCCGCTTCCGCGTCGGCGTGAAAGCGCTCCAGCTCAGCGACCTCGGGGGGCGGCGCGTCCTTGCGTGGTGGCTTCCGCACTCGTGTGGCATCGCCGGCCGCCAGGTGCAGTTCGTAGAGCGCGATGATCACCGCCTGCGCCAGGTTCAACGAGGCGTACCGCGTAGTGGGGATGGTCACATGGACCTGGGCCCGATCGAGCGCTTCGTTAGGCAGACCGCGGTCTTCCCGGCCGAACAACAGGGCGACGGGACCGTCGGCCGCTGCATCGAGCAACCGCTCGGTGATTTCCCGCGGCGTGGAGACCGCCCAGCGCGCGGCGCGATGCCGCGCCGTGAACGCCGCGACCAGAACGCAATCCGAGATCGCCTCGTCCAGCGTGACGTGCTCTCGCGCTTTCTCAAGCACGTCGCCGGTGTCGTGCGCGATTCCCTGGATGCGCCAGGCGTCGAGCGGGACCGCGTTGACCAGCCGGAGGTCGCTGATCCCCATGTTCTTCATGGCCCGCACCACCGCGGCGACGTTGACCAGGTCCTGGGTCTCAAAGAGAACGATGCGGATCCGGTCCAGGCGCGATTCAGGCATGCTGAATCACCAGCGGAATCAGCCGGTCCGCGTCCTGGCGGTCGCCGCGCAGGAACGTCCAACCACCTCCGCCACTGAGCACGAGCTGGCCGCGACGTCGCTCACGGCCTCGCGGCATCTCGTTCACGATCACGTCGAGACAGATCGGCGCGTTGGCGGGACCCAATGCCTCGCGCGGAACGCGGGCGAGCAGTTGCCATCCAGTGGTCGTTTGTTGCCACTTGGCGCGCAGAGGTACTTGCGATGCGTCATCATGACCGCTGATCCGGACGGATGACGACTTTGGTTCTGGAACGAGCAACCACGACGCGACGAACTGCGAGCCGCGACCAGGACTGGCGAGGTGAATTTGCACGCCGTCGCTGTTCGTGTCGGTATGCTCATTGTCGAGTGGGTTGTCAGCTCGCGCGCTTGCGAAGTTCGGCTGCTGGGTGACGACCGCGACCTCAATCAACAACTCCAGATCGGTCGCGGCGATCACGACCGTCGCCGTTGGTGCTCCTGCTTCTTGCCACGTGACCTCGGTACGCCGGTAGTGCGCCTCACCAAGTTCAAGGCGAAGACCTGCGCCCGCCGCGATCAGACCACCTGGGCCAATGTCGCGATTGGTGACAACAGGAATCACCAGAGCCGGACGGGAAAGATCCACGCGGGGATCGCTTGCAGTCAGCTTTTCCGCCATCGCGTTCGTTTGCCGTCTGGCGTCAAGAATTACGTCCGCAGCACCGTCCGCTTGAACCTTCCAGGTATCGGCGCCCGGCCGATGCCTGAACAGGGCGTCCACCACGGAGACATCCATCGCGCCGTCTTCTGTCAGGTCGAGCGTGACGGGGCCCTCCCACGACCAGACCGACGTGATTCGTCCATGCGCCCCGCGCGCCCGGACGAGGAGAAACCTTCGAGTGTCCTGGCCTGGCGGACCAGGAGCATGAACATCCCACCAGGTGTGAGGGGCTTCGACTCGCACTGCACCATGACCGTAGCGCATGAGAATCCGAGCGAATCCTTCGGGGACGGTGGCTCTGAGCGCTCCGATGATGAAGGGAAAGCCGTCCTCGTGGCCGGAACCCCCTTCCAGCGGTCCGGCCTCCCACGTCGCACCGTCGATCGTCGCAACAACGTGCATGGGCAAGTCGAACGTCACCTCACGATTCGAACTCCACTCCACGCGATCTACGAGATGCCCATCGGCCACCACCACTGTGCGCCTGACGAGAACGCCTTCAGCCACGGGCGCCTCCGCGTCAATCCACGAGTACCCACCACGCTCATCCCATGCCCTTAGATGACCGGTCACGGGCTTCTGCGATCGTCCGTCGATCGATGGCGCGTTGTGCGCCAGAGTGCTCCGGTACCAATGCAGCGTGCGCTCTACATACGAACCGGTGCCGACGTCCTCAAACACGCGTTGATCACCGATCACCAGCCACAGGTTCAGTCGGTCCGGATGGCCATGGCTTCCTCCCGGGTGGCCGTAATCCAATCCGGCATAGACGCGACCACCTTCCTTACGAATCACGCCGAAGCCCTGCCCCGCCATCAGGACAGACTGGGGTTTGAACGGCGACGATGCCGGCAGCTGCGGAGCGGCGAAGAGCAGCGACTTCCAGCCGAGATCGGCCCTCGTCAGGCGCACCGCGGGAACATTTCTTTCAGCCTCGGCGGTCGAACGCCATCGCGCGGTGTCGCCGGGCGGCGCACCGGAATAGATCGTCTGGAGTCCCGCCGCGAGCTCGTCGGAGTCAGGAATCCTGACGAGGCCAAGCTCGAACGACTCTGCTATGCGCCACTGCCGGAGCGAGATCTGATACTGCGAATCGCGCCGGGCCGGAAAGGTGAAATCGGGAAGTGCTGTCTTCAGCGGGGCGGCGAACCCGAGCTCGAATCGCGCCGACAAATCCGCGGGCAAGGCGACCCCCGTCTGCTCGGCGAGCATGACCAGGTACCAGAGCCCGCGATGGGCGAACAGGTGGTAATTCTCTCCTTCGTACCAGCTTCCGTCCTCCAGGAGTCCGCTTCGAAGGAACTCCTCGAGTCCGCCGGAACCGAACAATGCGCGGTCGAGCAACTGCGGCCGGTCGAGCAGCACACCGGCGGCTCCAAGGGCGGCGCTGTTCCACACTTGCCTGTTCGAGAGGCCCTCATTGAACGAGGCCACCAGCTCACTCGACGGCGAGAGGATGCGGTCGCGGACCACCGCTCCCACTGGTGATGTCTCGCCACCTTCCAGCAGCGAAACGGCAACGGCGAGCTGCAGGGCCCAGATGGATTCCAGATAGGTGCTGAAGAAGACCCGGGTCGGGCCGAGGACGTTGTCCTCGTTAGGCCAGGAGTCGTACCGGTCGGCGAGCTTGGTGAGAATGGTTTCCGCCAGGTGCTGATACCGGGCCACGCCTCGAAGACGCCAGAGCGCACTGGCATGCACGGCCCGTTCCGCCAGCCAGAGCTGGTAACCCATGATCCACCAGCGGTAGTGCTCTTCGCCGTCATGGACGGACTCGCACACCGGGCACCGATGCCGGCGCGGCTGGCTTGGATCGAATTCGAGAAACGCACCGTCGCGTGGGCATCGCCCGCCGACCCGCGTCATCTTCGCCTTCTCGGGCGGGACGAAGACGTCCTCGTCAGGCAGCAGTCGATCCAGGTCCGCGGCAAGCGAGTCGGCGAGCGGCGCGAGCGGCCCCGACACAACCGCTGACCGCTCGTCGATCGTCCGCGTGTTCGCGAGCATCAGGACCGGGGACGACGCGACTCGAGGAGCCAAGGCTCGAAGAGCCAAGGCTCGAGCCGCCACTCCACCAGCGTGGCCATCTCGCCGCGCAGGTCCATGCGCACCGCCTGCAGGCGGCGCGAGAGGCCCTGCACACCGCGCGCGTGATAGATCCACGACACGGGCACCTCGCGTGACAGCTCCGCCTGGATGGATCGCCACGCGCCTGCGAGTTCGGCGTCGGTTCCGGCTCGCGTCACCTGCGCAAAGAGAAAGTCCAGGCGCGGGGTGTGGAAACCCGCGTAGTCGAGCGCACTGCCCGCTAACCTGCCGTCGAACATCGCGGCGAGGTGGGAAAGCGACAGGTCACCGCCTATGCCCGTGAACAGCGCATCGAACTGCTTTGGTGATTGCCGCGCCAGCGTGAGGAACGCTCCCAACTCGAGCTGCCGGATTTCCACCATGACGCCGTGGCTGCGGAGGTCCGCTTGAATGAGCTGTTCAATTGCATTGTCACCACTGCCGACTGAAAGCAGGGTGAAGCCAAGCTGCTCCGTGCCCCGGCGTCGCGGCCCATCGCCTGACACACGCCACCCGGCGGCGTCGAGCAGGGAGTCTGCCTGGGCGGCGGAAGGTCGTCCGGCCGACTGGAACCACGGATGCGAGTAACCGACGGGGCCGTTCGCGGGCGTTCCGTAGCCTGCCAACGCGACGTCGATCACGCGCTGCCGATTGATCAACGCATCCACCGCACGCCGCACTCGCACGTCGTTGAACGGCGGCCTCGCGCTGTTGAAGACGATCGCGGTCGCGAAGGACACCGGGTAGTCGAGCACGCGAAGTGCGGGATCGCTGTTCACCAGGCTGGCCATGGTGGGCGCGATCCCGGCGACGTGAAGGTCGCCGCTGGAAAGTCCCGCAAACTTCGTGGTCGCTTCGTCAACGACCGCGATGACGAGTCGTCGCACCCTGGCGGGTCCACCGAGCGTGTCTGGAAAATCATCGACCCGCTCGAAGATCCAGCGCCGCCCGGCCTCGCGCCTGACGAACCGGAAGGGTCCGTTCCCCAGCGGAGCGGTCGCGAATGCCTGACGCCGGAACGATTCGCGTGGCACGTCCCTGAGCAAGTGCTCCGGGACGATCGGCAGTTCGCTGAGGATGGGTGGCAATCCGGGCGGCGGTGATTTCAGCGTGAGCACGATGGTCGTGTCATCCTCGGCCCTGACTGATTCGACGGTGGTAAGGTCGGCGGCCCGGGGGAAGCCGGTCGCCGGATCGCGTGCCGCCTCGATGGTGAAGACCACGTCGCGGGCTGTCGTCGGGGTTCCGTCGTGCCAGCGCAGCGACGAAAACAGTCGCATCGTCAGGCGGCGGCGATCACTCGACCACTCCCAGGTCCGGGCGAGGTAGGGTTGCGGAACGAGATTCGAGTCAAGCCGCGTCAGCGTGACAAAGAGCGCGTGGCGTTGCACCTGTCGCGCCAGTGGATGAACGGTGACCAACGGGTTGGCGGATTCGAGGTCGGCGCCTGACGCGAAAACGACCGCGTCGCTGCTCGTGCCCGTAGAGCACGCGGTCAATGACGCCCACAGCAGCAGCACCAGGGTGCGCCGGGCGCGCGCCGCTCTGAGCGGTTCCCCCTGTGTGGACTCGGGACTGCGCGCCATAATCACCCCGTGACTTATCTCGCTCGCCGTGGTGCCGCCGCGCTGGGACTGATCTGGCTGGTCCTGACGCTCACGTTTGCCCTGTTGCACGCCGCGCCGGGCGACGCGGCCGATTTGCTCGTTGCCCCCGACGCGCCTCCTGATGTCGCCCTCCAGCTGCGCCAGGAACTCGGACTCGATCGTCCGCTGTCGCATCAATATGGAAGGTGGCTGGCCAACCTGCTGCGGGGCGACCTGGGTGAAAGCTTCCGGCGGCGCGAACCGGTGCGCGCGATGCTGGCCGACGCACTGCCGATCTCGATGTGGCTGGGATCGATGTCCTTGCTGCTGACGTTCGTCGTCGGCGTCGCCGTGGGTGCCTTGCAGGCGGCTCGGCGCGATCGCTGGATCGACCGGGTCCTCACCGGGCTGACCACCGCGGTGTACGCGGCACCGAGTTACTGGCTGTCGCTCGCCGCCGTCGCGCTCTTCACCTACGGCTTGTCGAGACTGGGTGCGCCGGTGTGGATGCGCTTGCCCGCGTTCGGCCTGACGAGTCCCGCGTCCGAGGCGACCGGCCTGAGCGTCTTGCCCGACCTCCTCAGGCACTCGATCCTGCCCATCATGGTATTGGCTGCCGTCGGAGCCGCGGGCATCGCCCGTTATGCGCGGACGGCCCTGCTTGACCTGTCGCGCAGCGACTGGGTGCGCACGGCGCGCTCGAAGGGGTTGGGTCCAGGTCGCGTGATGTTCCGTCATCTGCTGGCAAACGCACTCCCACCCCTCGTCGTGCTGCTGATGCTGGCACTCCCTGGCGTCGTCGCCGGGTCCGTATTCGTGGAGTCGATCTTCGCCTGGCCGGGAATGGGTCGCGTCATGCTCGAAGCCATCAACGCGCGTGACTATCCGGTCGTGATGGGGGCGACCGTCGTCTACGCCGGCATTGTCGTGCTGTCGAACGCGGCGTCCGACGTGTTGCTTCACGCGGTCGATCCACGCCGGCGCGCATGACGCGGACCGAGCGATGGGCGGGCGGTCTGCTGTCGGTGCTGGTGATTGGCGCCATCCTCGTGCCGGCGGTCGCGCGACAGGATCCTCTCGCGATCGACGACGTGCTTGGCGCCCGACTCGTCGGTCCATTCTCGAGCGATGCGGCCGGACGCTTCCACCTGCTCGGCACCGATCGGTTCGGCCGCGACTTGTTCGTACGCATGATGCTGGCGGGTCGGCTGTCGCTGGCCATTGGCGTCGTTGGCTCCGCGGTAGCAGGGCTCATTGGCATCACGATCGGAAGCGCCGCCGGCTGGTGGCGAGGCACGTTCGATCGCGCGGCCATGGCGCTTTCGGACGCGATGCTCGCCATCCCGCGACTGATCCTGCTGCTCCTCTGCGCTGCCCTGTGGCGTCCGGGGACGACCACGGTGGTCGTCGTGCTGGCGGCGACCGGATGGATGGGTGTGGCCCGCCTCGTGCGGGCGGACGTGATGGGTGCGCGCACACAGCCGTGGACCGACGCCGCCCACGCGGTCGGCAGCACGCCGCTGCGCGTCCTGTGGCGGCACGTGCTGCCTAACGCGCTCGGGCCAGCCATCGTCGCCACGACCCTCGGCGTTGGCAACGCCATCCTGCTCGAGAGCGGGCTGGCGTTCCTCGGCCTCGGCGTTCAGCCACCGCAGCCGAGCTGGGGCAACATGATCGCCGGCGGACGCGACCTCATCGTGACCGCACCATGGGTCGCGATCGCGCCCGGGGTCGCGCTCATCCTCACCGTCCTGGGCTGCACGCTGCTCGGGGACGCCTGGCGCGATCGACTGGCGGGTGACGTCCCCACCACCCTTGGGGACCGAGCCTAACGGACGATGATGGTGATGATGCCGCGCGGTGGCGCGACAAAGTCGATCCGACCTTCCTGAACGTTCAGAGGTTCCACCGGCGTCTCGTCCAGTCTCGCTCGCATGGCTTCACGAACCGCGGGGACGAGCCACGACCCGCGTTGCTCGCGGCCGAGCACGTTGACGCAGCGGAGCACCAACCACTCACCGTCTTCGCTGTCCTTGATCGCGCTGAACCCCAGTCCCTCACCAGTCAACTCCGCGCCTACGACGACGGCCGGCGGCCTGGTCGCTGTCCGCCAGGTGTTCCCCCGAAGCGGCTGGAGCACGTCGTCAGCCAGACGATCGATGAGCCCGGTCACCTCATCGGATCGCGGTCCGTGTGCCGTGTACGCGAGCAGGGCCTCGAATGGGCCGAGGCATTGCGCCGCCGGCGTCGGTACCGGATAGCCGGCGTGGCCTGGTCGTTCGGGCAGGTCATGCCGCGACAACTCCCCGACTGCGCGCAGCAGCGTCACCCAGGCAGTGCCATCGGATTCCACCTCGTACTCGGTCACGCCATCAGAGAAAACCGTCGCGCCCCGCGATTCCGTGAACGCCGATATGTAGCGTTGGAGTGGCGCGGTGTTGGGCGGCAGCTCTGTCTTCATTACGGACGGATCGACGTCAATCGGTTGGCGGATGACCGGACCGAATGCCGCGTCCGCCACGATGGTGGGTGATATCAGTCCGGTTCTCAGTCCCACGCGAAGGCGGATGTCAGTGGCCGTATTGTCGCCGCTGACGTGCACTCTCACGAAGGGGGCGCCGGCGTCGAGCTGCATCACTGTGCGAATGTTCAGTCGCGTGCGGGGCGCGCGACGCGGCATTCCCGTGGCGCTGGTCAGTCGGCGTTCGGGTACATGGATGCTCCAATCGCAGGTGATTTCGGCGCGAAGCGGGCCGCGCTCCGTGATGCTGGAGCGGATCAGTTTCGCGCGGGCGAGCGTACCACGGATGGCGGAGCGCGTGTAGAGGTCGCCCCTCTCGCCTTCCACCTCGATGACAATCCAGTCGTCGATCGCGTGGTCGTGTGGGCCTCTGAAACTCACTCGATCGGCGTGGACTTCGACGTGCACGTCACCGCCGACAATCGAATGTCCCTGAACCGACAGGTGCGCGGGAGCCGCCACTGCGCGCCTGCGTTTTTCTTCGAAGGGAAGCGTGATCATGCCGAAGGCCGGCACGGCCGTCACCCAGGCGAGAACACGACGGCGCTCGACCAGGCGGTTCCACGGGTAGTGACGCGACGCTTCCTCGCGGACAAACGTCCGCTCTCGCGCGATCTCCTGCATCTCGATCGGAAGAGCTCCGAGAGACAGCGGTCCGGTCTTTCGCAGGCGCGGCTCGATTCCGGCAGATGCCGGTCCGACTGGCGCATCGTCCAGCACGAGATCGACGTCAATTTCGGCGACGCCGGTACGTTGGCGTGATGCGGTGTTCCTCACCACGACAACTGGTGACCATTCGGCCGGACGCCGGCGCGCTTCATCACCATTGTGGCCGAGGAGCGCCATGAGGGATGCGTCGCGAATTTCTTCACCGGCGGCGGTTGCCTCGCTGAGTCGGGCCGCCATCGCCAATGCCACTTCGTCCACGCTGCATCCACACAGCGTGTCATGTGGCTGGCACAAGAGCACCGGTTTCCACGAGGCGCGCAACAAGGCGCGGCGGTCGACACCATCTCCACGGAGCCGCGCCAGCGCCGTCCAGGGCTCGACGTCGCGCAGCAGCAGCGATTCCGCCTGTGCGTATCGCCGCTTCAGCGCCGCGCGAGCGCCGAACGTGCCTTGCAACGTCCACGTGTATCCGTAGGAGTCGCGGAGTTCGCCATGTACTGTTGCCAGCGGCGCGTGGCGCGCGCGTTCAACGAGTTCAGCCGCGAATTGAGCGAGTGATGACCGCTCGATGACATCGGGTGCTGCGACGCTCTTCAGAGCTTCAATCGCGGCATCGAGATTCACCTGGGGCGCATGATGATCCGCGCCGACAGGGAGCAGCACCAGACCCGTGGTGGCGCGAGGGAGAAAGACCTTCCGCATCGATATCCACCGCTCGCGTGCCGCGTGTGCGTCCGTCGGGAGGTGCGACCCGAATTCGTAGCCGTCGGGCGGAAGGTGGTACAACACCACGCGCGACTCGTCAGGCGCAAACCATCGAACGGTATCTTCAGGCGGATGGTCCGTTCCTCCGTATCCGCGCCAGAGAATGACCGACTCGAATCCAAAACCCGCTGCAATGGACGGGAGACCGGCCGGATGCCCGAACGAGTCAGGGCAGTACAGCGTGCCCGGTGCCGACGCGCGCAGGGATCGCAGCACGTCGCGTCCGGCGAGGAGGTTTCGGACCAGTCCCTCGCCCGAGGGAATCAGAGAGTCCGCCAGAACGTACCACGGACCAGCCTCGAGTGCGCCACGACGCAGGGCGTTCGAGACGTCGGCCGCGCGCTCGGGTCGCACGTCGAGGTAGTCCTCGAGAACCACGGCTTGCCCATCAAGCAAGAACGGAGCTTCGACGCCGGCGTCGAGCACTTCGTCTATCAGCGCCACAAGCCGGGCGCGGAACTGCGGGAACGGCCGGAACCATTCCCGATCCCAGTGCGTGTGTACCACGAGCCGGACGTCGAGGAGCAGAGGCTCGGAGAGCCGAGGCTCGGGGTGCTCTTCCGGCCGGCGGATCGTCATATGGCGGAGTCTGCGGGAACGTCATCGCGGCGGCAAGGCTGCTGCCTGGTCGCTAGACTCCGCCAACCCCGAACAAGACTTCGCCGCGAATGTCCAGTTTTTTCGATTGGTTCGAACGTCTGCGTGACCTGCCGACCCTGGTACAGGCAGCCGGCTACATCGGCCTCGTCACGATCATCTTCGTCGAGACCGGCTTCTTCTTCGGGTTCTTCCTGCCTGGTGATTCGCTGCTCGTCACCGCCGGCCTGCTCATCGCGACCGGGCTGGACATGAATGTCTACCTCCTCGGTGGGATGCTGAACGTGGCGGCCATTGCCGGCGACGCCCTCAACTATTGGGTCGGGCGGATAACCGGCCCGAAGATTTTCGTCCGCGACGATTCGTTCTTCTTCAAGCGCAAGTACGTGGAGCAGGCGCACGCGTTCTACGTGAAGCACGGGGCGAAGACGATCTTCCTTGCCCGCTTCATGCCCATCATTCGCACGTTTGCGCCGCTGGTGGCTGGGGTTGCCAGGATGGATTACCGGGTCTTCACGATCTACAACGTCCTTGGCGGCACGGCGTGGATCTGGAGCATGCTCTTCACGGGATACTTCCTCGGTCGCTACGTTCCGGGGATCGACAGGTACATCGAACTCGTCATCATCGTCGTGATCTTCCTGTCGATCCTGCCTGGCATAATCGCGTGGTTGAGGGAGCGTCGGCGAAAGCCGTAAGTACGAGTCGCGTCGGCGACGCTCCGGACGAGGTGACCTGATTCCCGGAGCTGACCGATGCCCCATACGCTACCCGCCCTGCCGTATGCTTTTGATGCGCTCGAGCCGCACATCGACACGACTACGATGCAGATCCATCACGGCAAGCACCATCAGGCGTACGTCAACAACCTGAACGCCGCGCTCGACAAGCACGCCGCGCTCCACGAGAAATCGCTTGAAGGCTTGCTCACGAGCCTCAACAGCATACCCGAGGACATTCGAACCGCGGTGCGCAACAACGGTGGTGGCCACTGGAACCACTCGTTGTTCTGGACGCTGATGGCTCCGAGCGGTGGGGGCGATCCCTCCGGCGCCCTGGGCACGGCGATCACGGCAACCTTCGAGAGCTTCGCGAAGTTCAAGGAACAGTTCGCGGCGGCGGGCGTGTCGCGTTTCGGGTCAGGCTGGGCGTGGCTGACCCGTAAAGGCAGCGCACTTTCGATCACGTCCACGCCGAATCAGGACAATCCGCTGATGGATGGCGTGGCCTCGCGCGACATCCTGCTCGGCCTCGATGTCTGGGAGCACGCGTACTACCTGAAGTACCAGAACCGACGGCCGGATTACATCGGTGCCTGGTGGAATGTGGTGAACTGGAAAGCAGTCGCAGACCGCTACACCAGCTGACTCGCCTGACTCGTAGCGCGGACAGACTCCCGTAAGAGACTTTAACACGGAGTAGCTGTGTTGAAGGTCAAGGGGTGACGAGCGCTGGTGC
>CAZSNV010000076.1:0-17374 GCA_964608035.1 uncultured Gemmatimonadaceae bacterium
GAGACGGCGCTTCGCTTCGGCAATGACCGACTGCGCCTGCCGCGTCAGCACTTGAAGGTCGGCCTGCGCGCTGCCGCGCGCTGACAGCGGAATGGCGCCTTGGATACCGAAGTGCGCGAAGTCCAGCAGCAAGACGCGCAGCACCTCGAGGTCGGCCACGTTCGTGGTGGTGGCGAGCGGCTTTAGCGCGTCGTGCTTCGCGCGGAACGTCGTCACCGCCCCGTCGTCCCCATCGGCGCGACCCGTGAGATCGAGAACATCGAGCATCGGCGGCTGAGCAGCACCGTCGAGTGACGCGAGGTCACCTGCATCGACGGCTCGCGCGCTCGCGAACAGCTTGCGCGCCGCGCGCGCGGCCTCGCGGAGCTCATCGAAGCCGACCCACTTGCGGTCAGGATGCGGCTCGCGACTGAAGTCGAGACGCACGTCGGCGCCAGACGGCAGGTTGTCCGTCGCGGCGCGCTTGACGTGATAAATCACCCGCTGCTCGAGCTCCCCGCGCTGCGCGCCCAGCTCCGCCTCGCCCATGTAGACCACATCGAGCGGCGACAGCCCGAGGTCCGCGAGTGTCACTCGCACCGGGCCCATGCCGGGCAGGGGCTGGTTCTCGGCATCGACGAAGAGGCCCTGGCAGATCACGCGGGCCGGGTCGCCGAGCAGGCGCGCCGCCCATGCGTTCAGGTGCGGTTCGGCGTTCGCGCGCACCGAGCTCGGCACCGGCTGCCACTCGTCCGGCACGACGGCGTTGCCGCTGAAGAGCACAACCATGCGGTAGGTGGTTCCGACGCCGGTGCGTGGTGTGCGGACGACTTCAAGCTCCGGCGGCGGCGCTTCTCCGCGGCCGATCGCGTCGAGCGTCGCGCCGGCGCGTAATGGATTGCCGCGCGCGATGTGGTACACGCTCTCGGCCAGCAGCAGGTCGCCGAGCGCATCGGTCGTTTCATCGAGCAGGCGCAACTGCGCCCCCAGCGCATTGAAGCGCGCGTCGTCGGGATCCGGCAGCCCCCGCGTGCCCCATGGAAGTCCCTCGGGGCTGCGTGAGCGACGGGCAAGGGCCAGGCCATCGACGACGTTGTTGGCCGCGACGCTCTCGGCCGGCGTGTTGTCCAGCGTCGTTTTTCCCGCGACGAGCGGCGCGATCTCGCGAAAGACGGCGATGAGCTCGTCGAGGGCAGCGTCGTGGAGCCCACGCTCGAAGCGGTAGCCGAGGAGCGCGCCGAGCGGCTGCCCCTCGCGCACGCCGTCCAGGATGCGCAGCGCCCGGCGCACTCGGTCCGACGAAAGGTCCACGGCGAACGCGCTGCTGCCGGAGGGCGCCGGCGCGCATTCCGGTAACTCGAAGAGGTTGTTGGGCGCGTCGGCGTCGGCGACCGTCCTCAGGTACTCGTAGCCTCTGGCGGAGTGGGCCACGATCACCGCCACACGATCGCCGGTAGGCCGATCCACGTAGAACTGCACGCCGGCCTTCTTCGCCGCGATGGCCTCGTCGAGCGTGAGCTGGAACCGCGATCCGTCGTGATTGACACCGCCCACCAGACCGATCCGTTGATCGAAGCTGTGACGATCGCGCTTGTGGACGCACGTGATACGCGCCAGACGTCCTGGTGTCGGCGGGACAAATGGCGCGTCTGTCGCGTGCGAGAGGAAACCGCTTCGAAGCACCGCCGCCGTGGTCGCGTGGGCGATCGAGGGCGCGTGGACGAAGCCGTGGCTGGGCGGCGCGCCGCTGCGCCGGCGCACGTCGACGAGCACGCCGTAGCCGCCGATGTAGATCCCATCCCGGACGGCGGCGCGCTGGGACGCGAGCCGCTGCGTGGCGAACGACGTCACCCACGCGTCAAGTCGGTGTGCGGACAAATCGAGCGCGTCGATCAGGACGTGCTCGAGCACCTCCGGTGGCCGACTCTGAAGGTACGTGAGGCTTTGCCAGAAATCTCCGAAGATGCGCAGCGTATCGAGGTCGCACGTGATCGGGTCGCGGCCGAGCTTACGCGTCGCCTTTTCACTCTCGAGGTGCTCGCCCCACGACTGCAGGAAGTCCCAGGGCGTCGGCACCGGATCGTCGTCCAGGTCCACGAGCGGCAGGCCTATGAGCTCGGGCTCGAGCCAGCTCGCTGCTTGCGCTGTGCCGGAGAGCGCCCGGCCGGCGTTCGTGTAGGCGAGCAGCGCCGCATGCCGGAGCAGCGCGTAGAACAGCGTGTTTTGGAGCGCGTCGTCGATCGTCTCCGGCCCGATCTGGTTGCGGATCTCGGTCAGGTTCTGAGCGAGGAGCGTGCCGATGTACCTGTTCGGCTCGAGCCGCGCGTCCGACGGTGTGGCGTGCACGAGCGGATCGCGCAACGGGAAGTGGAAATCCGCATACAACGCCTCCATCATGCGCGGGTCGCGCGGCAGGTGGAGTGTGGTGCTGCGGACGGACCGGGGGGACCGGGGAAGCATTCCCATCTGCTCCCACCACCTCGAATCCATTGGAGCCTTCAGCTTCAGCGAACCATCCAGAAAATTGAACAGGTAATCAGCGTACTGCGCCCCGATAAGGCTCCTCGCAGCGTAGCTCGATGAACGCGCTTCCGTTCCGAGAATGTGCACGAGCGTCGCGTGCTTGTCTCCTTCGGCGCCCACGCGCGGCACCTTGTGCATGGACGGAAGCCAGATCGCGTCGCGCAGCGTCCGCAGAAATCCCACGACGTGGATGTCCGTAGCCAAGTCCTGTGGGTCTCTTGTGCGGTGCTGCCAGCGGTCGAGGGCGGTCGCAGGCAGAATGCCGTACGGCTCGTTGCCGACGCGAAGGGCCGGCAACGCGCCGCCCGCGCGCGCCCACTTCACGTAGCGGCAGCGCACGTCTCGCATGACGGCGGCCGCCGGCGGGTCCACCATCGAGCCCGCCATCATCTGCTCCAGAAAGTACCCCCAAGTCGCCGGCCAGAGCGCGGCTTGCATCCGCTGCACGTCTTCGTCGGCGAGCGCGGCCGGATCCTCCAGAGGTCCATCAGGCAGACGCTTCCGACGTCCATGGCGCACGCGCGCGAAGCGCTTGGCCGAAATCCCCAGTGCTGTAGCCATCGACGCACCATAAGAGTCCGCGAGGTAGGAATCGGCGGAGACGTCCGGGTTCGGAATGGCCGCCGCGTCGCTCATCTCTACCGCGTACGACGTGACGAAGCCGCAGTCAGCCGACCCGCAGCCCGACGGCGTATCGGTCGTGTTGTTGGTCGGTGTGCCGGGCGGAACGAAGGCGAGGCCCTGCGTGTAATGGTGTGCGTCGAGCAAATCGCCGAGGCGTTCCGCGGAGGTTCTCGCCAGCACTTGTGCGTTCGACGGAGGTACGCCGCCGACCGACTGCTTGACGCCGAGGACGACCAGCCGATCGAACCCGTTGTCGTATGGCGGTTCCAAGCGCACTTTGATCGCCATGCCCTCCGAGCGCGCCGCCTCGAAGTCCACCATCCACCGCATCCCGGGCTCGACCTGCAGCTCGCTTGCCGCGCCGCCCGCCAATACGAAATCGGGCGACGGGCCCACGCGCAGCTCGTCTTTGATCGGCGCTCCCCATGCCTCGAGAATTCGCTGAACGCTTCGCGGCGTATTGCCGGTGGCGTGTGTGATCTTGTAGCCGAGCGCCACCCACCGGTGCGGGAGCATGTTCGTGCGCGCCGCGCGTGTCCAGCTATTCGCTTTTCGCGCGCCGCGGCGCGCCGCGTCGTCGTCGGTGTTCGCCGGGTTCAGCAGACGGGCGATCCATGCCGAGCGCTCGGGTCCGAACCGCCCGGCCAGACGCGCCCAGGCGGCTTTCCAGTTCGCCTCCTCCGACCCCTGACGCAGACGTTCTCTCCAGAACTCGTTACCCCACGTCGCTTCTTCCTCGGTGAGCGCCGGCTCGTGCGTGTCGGCGTGGAGCGCGACGGGATAGATGCGGATCCACAGCTCCGTCGCCGCGCCTTGCGTCATGAAGTGCGTCTCGAGACGTACCGGGAGCAACACGACCGGCCAGTCGGTGCTTGTTTGCGGAATCGGATCGGTGAGGGCGAAGGCCATGACGTTCAAGCCTCATTCAGCAAGGATCGAACTGAGATGGCGCGCGACTCGGACGGCGGGGCGGAGCGTGATGCCCGCCATGTGCGCGGCGTTCTGCGCCCACGTGAGAACGTCGGGCGGCACAGGCGTCGGCACCTGCGTGCCGACCCGCACATATGTCGGCGGCTGGTCCGGCGCAGCGCGCGGGAGGTCGTCCCACGACAGCGCACTCCATCGCCCGAGGCTGCCCGGGCTCTTCGCGGCGGCGAGGCCGAACACGGGCGCCGACGCGTGCTGCTGGATCACGAAGTAGTAACCGAGATCCTCGCTGTCACCACTGCCTCGCGCCTGTTGCTCCGTAATCGCAAAGCCGAACAGAGCGATGTCTGGCGCCAGCACTTCCTGGAAGAGCGGGTACTCCTCGGCGGTGCCGGGCACGAGCTCATTTCCGCTGCCGACGGCCTTCACGACGTAGATGGTGGCGGAGGGATAGCGTCGCAGCGCCTCGCTCCGCAGCAGGAGCACGAGTGGCGACGTCGCGCTCGCGCCGCACGCATGTTGCCCGAGCGGTCCGTCTCGCCATTCGGCAACCGGCTTCACGTCAGCGCCGTCAGGGCACTCGCGTGAGTGCGATAAGGCGGCGCGTGTGTTCCAGAAGTGGCGGAAGTACGTAGCGCCCAAGTCGCCTGGGTAACCCCGCCAGAGCAGCTCGTTACTCATTTCCTGATTGAGCCCGACAAGATACGCCTCGATGAACGCGTGGTTGGGTTCAAGGACCGCGATCGTGTCGGGCTGGACGTGCTCCACGCCCGGCAGGAGGAGATCTGGCGACAGCTGCCGGAGCGGCTCCGACATGGGCTGGTCGTATCGCGGCGACGCGAGGACAGGGTCGAGCGGATCGTGGCGCTTCCACAGCTGTTCCGGGGCCCCTGCCACCTGGCCTTCAGCCCGCCGCGGCAGCGTCTTCTCGGGATCGAGCGACGCGAGCAGCTGACTCTTCATGACGCCCAGATCGTGCGAGAGCTTTTCGGCCTCTTTGTCGACCAGATCGAGCGCTTTCAGGAGGTATTGCTGATGCGCTAACGCCGCCCGCGCAAAGGCAGTGTTGAGGGCCGTTCGACCCGGCCCGCGTGGGGGCAGTCGCGGCGGTGTCGGCTCGTAGTCGTCTCTCGCCCGCATCAAGGAGCTGACAGCGCTGGGATCCGCGAGCGGCGTGAGCGGCTGTGCCGGCTGATTGTGGTACTCCCAGAGGTCCGCCCATCCTTCCATGTTCGTGTTACCCGCGGAATCGAACACGAATAGGTCCGGCGCCGCAGCGCGGAAGCGCACGTCGCGGTAATAATCGCCGAATTCCCCAGCCAGCTGGTTCGACACGACGTCGACCGACTGGGTGCCGTCCGGCGCGATGCGCGGTGGCGCGGCCACGATGCTTTTCTCGTTGAGCCCATTCACGACGTCCGAGCGAATCGTCGTGGCCGGCGTGGGCAGCCGTTTAGCGACCGGACCGCCGGGACGTGAGATGGCTTGAAACGCGGATGAGACTGCGCCGGCGGTGATCGCGCTGTCGGCGATCCACGTGGTGAAGGTTTGAAACTTCGGCTCTGCCGCGTCCGAGCGGAGCCCCGCTACCGTGCGCAATCCGGCTGGCAAAAGATCGAAAGTGCCGACGCGTGCCAGCGCGGGACGCGTGACCGCGATTGTGGCGGCGGGCGACAACGCGGCCAGCCGCTTCCGATGCGTGACGGCGCCGATCTCTCGCGCGAGCTGTGTTTGCCTGAGCATGCGATTCAATGGTCGGACTTCCGCGAGCTGCGCCCACGCCGACGCCATGAGCTGTTCCTGGTCGCGTTGCACGACCGCCGTGCCGAACGCTGCTGCGGCCCGCGCGCGCGGATCGAGATTGAGGGCACGTAACCATTCATACGGCTGATTCGGCGTCGGAACGGTGTTCTGTCCGGTTTGCGATCGACCGTAAAGTGGAGGCGGAACGATGGGGGCGCCTGCCGGCGGGGCGGTGGAAGCGGGGCTGGCTGGCGCGTCGAGTAGAGGCGTCAACGACCGCTCGAAGCTGGCGCGCATTGCGGGGGCCCAGTCCCAAGCGGTCGGGCCCATGCCCGCAGGCCGGAGCGCGCCTTCGAGTCCAAGGATCACCCCGGGCATCTCGAGCTCGGTCGGACCCGCGTGGCTGACGTCCATCGCGCGCTCACCCACACGCGGCAGATCCGTCCGTCCCACGATGTGTCTGACCAGCGACTCGAAGTCTCCGGCTGAACCTGCGGTGAATTCCCACCGATAGTACACAGGCAGGAAAAACGGCAACGGTGGCGGCGCGTCGGACCGCCACGCGAGCTGCAGCGTGCCCACCGTATCGTCCTCCGCCGTCGCCAGGCCCAGTCCGGCCTTGACGCCGAGATCGAAGACCGGCACCACACACGCGTAGTACTGCGCGCCCGGCTCCAGGCGGCGTGGGCAGATCAGACGTGACATGGTTTGCTGCGGGCTGTCGCGGAGCAGGTCCCCGAGACGCTGCGTTGTCTCGGCGGCCGGCCCCGCGGGATCGGGCGCCCACGACACGTGGCCGTGTGCCCACGCCCAGGCCTCGTCGAGTGGCGGCAGCTCCTCGAGCGGCCGCGCCGGTCCGCGAAAGGCGAGCACTGGCAGCGGCTGCTTCGGATCGGGCGCCTCGAACGTCACGCCGTCCTGCTTACGCACGACGGCCAGGCAGATCCAGGGAAGGAGTTTCTGGCCGCTCGCGCCGATAGGCGTGAACAGCCAAGGGAGACTCGGCTGCGCGAACTCGACTGCAGGGAAATGATTCGGCTCGAAGTCAGTCGAGCCGTGGTGCGGCGTCGTGCGCACGACGACCCGCGGGTCGAGTCCGACGACGTCACCGGGTCCATAGAGCTGGGCGCTGACACCGTTGATGGCGACGAGATTGACGTCCAACCCGACGGTGACGGCGGCCCGCCGCGGGACATTGGCGGCGCTGCCGCCGGTCACCGTCGTTGCGACGCCTTCGCGGACCCAGGAGATGAAACTGTTCGAGGCGATCGTGGCACTTGGCGGGCTCATAAATTTATTCGCTCATGTTTGCCGACGACCTGGAGCTTGCCGTGGGCGGCGAGGTTATCACGGACGAGCTGCCCGAGCTCCTCAACCGCTTCGGTATAGGTCGGCGCCTCGCGCAAGACCGTGAGGTTCTCGGTCGAGGCGACCGCGAATTTCGGAGCGGTCACGCGTAGCGAGAACCGCGACGCGGCGCGGTACCGCGCGGAGCCGGTGGTGCGCAGCGGCGCGCGTACGGCGGGACTCGCCGCCACTTGTGCCGCGTGCACGTCGCCCCCGGTCTGATACGCGCCAGGAATCGGCTGCGCCGGCGCGCCCGCGGCGTTGATGACGAAGGTGTCGAACACCACCGGTTGCGTGATGATGCACGGACCACCCGTCAGCTCGGCCTGGGCGGTGAGCCAGTCCTCCACCGCGCGAGCCGAGGACGGCCCCCGCGCGAGATGCCGGAAATACGCGTGCAGCGCGATCTGCTGCGCGGACGGACGGGTGAGCTCAGCTTCGGCGGTCAGCCAGTCTTCGAGCGCGTGGCCGTGGACGCGGCCGCGCGCGACAAAGCGGTAGTACGCGCGCAGCGCGATCTGCTGGTGCGACGGGTGGCTGAGCTCCGCCTCCGCCGCCTGCCAGTCTTCGATGCTGGCAAGCCGCGCCCGTGCCGCGTAGCGGAGGTAGGCACGACGCGCCACCTCGGGCGGGGACGGCGCTCCGTACTCACTGCAGAACGTGATGGCCCGCGTGCCGACGCGCACGCCGGCCGCGAAAGATTCAAACGAGGGCCGCGTGAGCTTCGCCTGGTCCGTGAGATCGAAGAACTGCGCGGGCGCGAAGACATCCTTCACCGGAACCCGCGCCGCGTCGGCCACCAGTGTTCCGTTCACGCGCACGCCGGTGACGTCGAATCGCGCAGCGCCCGCGACGGGGGCGGCGCCGTAGCGTGTGATGTCGACGCCGAGCGGGACGATGCGCTGGTGCACGGCAAGGTCCCCCAGCGGATGGACAAGCAGCCCCGCCGCCGACGACACCCCGCGCACCGTGACCACCGGGCACGCGCCGTCTGGGAGCGGTGCGCTCCAACTGCGTGCATTCTCCAACGCTGCGACCAGCATCGCCTGCACGTCGACCGCCACCACGGGCGGTGGCAGGCGCCGTTCGCCGAACGTCACGTCAAAGGTGACGGTTGCCTTGATGAAGAGGATCTCGAACGTCGCCCGCCCCTGCGCGTGCCACGGGGCGGGCCCGCTCAGCGTCATCGCCACCGTCACGACCATCAGCGTGCGCGTGTCGCTCTTGAGCGCGAGCCCGCCCGCCAGGTCCGCGACGACCTCGAACGGCTCAAGGCGGAAAAGGGCATCGAAGCCGAGCGAGCCTTCGAGCGACAACGCGCTGACCTTCAAAAAGAAATCGACCCGCGCGCCAAACTGGACCGTGTTGGACGTGAGCGCGAGGTAGGCTTCGAGCCGCAACCGGAAGGCAGCGTCCGCGCTGAGATTCACCGCCAGCCGATTGAGCCGCGGGAAGCCGGCCGGCACGGGGAAGCGCGGGTTGAAGCCGCCAATCGCGAGGATGAATAGCGGGTCGCCCGTCCACCGTACGCGCAACGCCATGTCGCCGGTCAACGTGAACTGGGCGAGACGCGAATCGTAGAGCGTCGCGTCGAGCGACAGCTCACCTCGACCGAAATCGATCACGCCGAGCGCGTCCATGTTGACGCGGATGATTGCCGTCTCGTCGTCGCTGTTCGCGGGGAGCAGCGCCTTGAGCTGCGCCAGCACGATCAAACGCACCGGCGCGGGCAGCTCGAGGATCACCGCCAGGTTGATCGTCAACACGGTCGGCGTGCCCCAGGCGATCTTCGCGACGGGACCGAACACGTAGCGCCCCTCCGCCGGCGGAAACACGGCGTTGAGGGTGCTCACGATCTGCGGCGCGTTGCCGACCGGGTCCTTCGGGAAGAGCAGGGCGTCGAGCGTGCGGCTACGGAGCCCGGCGCGCAGCACGTCGACGGCCGCCGTGCGGTTGATCCCCAGCAGCCCGCCGAGGCCGGTGAGCGTGAAGCCGAAGCCGAGCGCGATCGGATTGAAGCCCTCCGCCGTGATCAGGACGACGAGCGAGAACCCCGGGCGCCCGTCAGGCAATTGCGTGGTGAGCAGGCCGAAGGCGGTGACGCCGATGCCCTCACCGATCTGCAATTGGAGGACACCGGCGTATTGCTGCTTCTCGTGGTCGAAGAAGAGGTAGCCGCCGCCGGTGACCACCTCCGAGTCGATGACCAGCCCCGCGCCGGTCGGCGGCTTGAAGCCGATCGTAAGATCGGCGACGCCCAGGTTGCCGGCGGGAGGAAAGGCGAGCAGCGCCTCGAGACCAAAGCGTTCGACGTTGGCCGTCACGGGGCCAAGACGGACGGTCGTGGTCGCGGCGACCGCGGCGCGCACGCCGGTCGTCTCGTCGGCGCGCAGGGCGAGGTAGACCGAGTCGACCGACAGCACGCCAGCGAGGGACTCCTTGACGGGCAGCGTCGCCTCGAGCCCCGCGCCACCGCTCACGTACACACCGCGCCTCGCGCTTACGCCACCCGTGACATCGAACGGGATCGTGAGTGGCTCGGCTGGAAGCACCGTTTTTAAGAATCCGTCCTCTTCGGCGGCGATCACGATTACGACATCCTTTAGTTGCGCCTCGATCCCGACGTCCGACTCGCCATCCGACACCGACGTCATAAGCCGTGCGGACACCTCGCCGATCTGAACACGCGTGCCGAGGCGGTCGCCAAAAACCACGAGCGACCCAGCGATCAACGGATCACGCCGCACAGTGATTCCAAGCGAAGCTCCCAGCGCGACTACAGCACTCACTTGCACGCCGCTCTTTGCGCGAACAGCAATCGTCAAGCCTTCGGCTGCAAGGTCGGTATCGGCCGTCAATGTCCAACCGTTGCCGATGTCGATCGACAGATCAAACGAACCTTCCGCGTAAGGCGTCGTGCTCAATCCGACGTCGTCCGAATCGGCGCCAGCATCCGAGCGGCGAACACGCAGACCGAGTTCGACACCAGCCAGCCCCTCCGCGGGCGTCTCGACGGCGCCCTGAAACAATGGCACCTCCAACTCGAATGATCCGGGTACTTCGGGGTCGACAATATCTTGAAGACGTCCGGCGCTGGCCGGTAAGCCGATCAGCCACAGCAAGCCTTGGAGTCGCTCGAGCAGCTCGTCCGCCGCAAAGTCTGCAGTTCCCCAGTTGTACTCCTGCTCGAAGAGCGAGCGCGGTCTGGTTAGGAGCCAAGGGAGTCTGTGCCAACGCACTTCAACTAGATAGAAGTCTGGGTTGTAATCACCTTCTCCCACAAACGTCTGCGCCGTGAGTCCAAGCAGATCGAAGGAACTGAGGAGTGCTGGGTAATGTCTGGTGAGATACGTGACCAGCAGATAATCCATGAGCCGCCTGGGCAGCTCATCTAGTTTGCCGTTTGCAAGAAAGTCTGCGGAACCGGCAAACGCCGCGTTCGCCCGGCCGGGTAAGCCTGCCGCCGTCTTCACGAAGTCGACGATGCTGTTCGCGAGATCGTGGACTTTCTTCGGAAACGACGGCTGGTCGTTTGTACCGTCGGCATAAGCAGACAGCACAGCCGTGAGCGCTTGCGTGAGCGCGGCCGCCCTGTCCGCGAGCTCGGAAAACAGTTTGGCGAGATCGCTGCCGGCCGGGACTTTGTAGCCGAGCTGTGCCAACAGATCGGCGCCGTCATCAGCGGCGATGAGATCGCCGACGACACTGAAAGCCTGCGAGATTGGTACGATGAGGGCGTCGAGCGTGCCGCGCTTATCCGCCACTAAATGCCCCACGCTCTTCCGGCAGGCGGAGTAACGTCGCCCTTCGCGGCAGCGTACTTTGATGGCGCAAGGCCTTCCATCAAATCGAGACGCAAGAACGCATCAAGTCCAACGACAAAGCGCACCATCCGCTTGATCACTGGGTCCGCCCGTTGATGTCTGAACAAGAGAAAGTCGCGCAGACTGAGTGGCGACCCGGGCGGATTCGCCAATTCGGCGCTTCTTGCCAAGACGCACCAAGAGGCGGGACCGGCTTCCCACGGGTTGGGGCCGCCGTTGTAGGCGAGATAAATCAGACCGTAGTAGCTCAAGTAATCCTTCCACTCCGGATCAGCAGGCCTCACGCGACTTTCGTCGCCTCTCACCAGCGCCGGAGGACTCGAACCCGCGGGCAGCCATCGAGCAACATCAGGAGTCCAATCTGCCTGCGCGAACTTGTTGGCGATTGTCGGCGCGTTAATTCCGATCTCGAGGAGGCGAAAAAACCCAACCATCAGAGACAGCGCCGCCCAGTGCATCCGCCGAGATAGCTTCCAAATCTGTGGAAGACCCGGCGACACCGCAGGTGGCGCGATGGATACCCATTTGGAGAACACGCGCGTTCGGATGTATTGGATGAGATCCTCCCCCGGATCGAGCGTGAACACGCTATTTTTGGCCATATTTGCGACTCGGGCGTTCACCTCGCGTTCTGTCATCGGTCTGGCGAATGTGTCCAGCCCGTACGGGTAGCTTAGCCATGCTTTTCTGGCGCGGTGAGCATTGGCCGGCCGTTCAGACGGATACGTTGCAATGTCAACCGGCGGTGGGACCGCGAGGGCATCGCGGAAGAGTGCTTCCCATACGACCGTCGATGCGGCGCTCTTCGTGAACTTCACGTGGCGATTGATCGTGGCGAAAAGCCTCACGCCTTCGAAATCCATCAACGCGAGCACGACCGGCAACGGAAGTCGCGTGGCAGCGTTCTGACTCATTCGGTCCAAGGCCAAATACGCCGAAGTGAGGTCGAAGGTGTCGAAGCCCGACGGGACGTTTGGTCCGACAGGCGGTGGGAAAACATCCTCAAACGCCAGCACTCCCCTAGAACGGTTCGGTCGCGTTCTGTCGTCTTTGTAGAACTCCCGGTGCATGAGTGAAACTCCAGCTTTGCCCTCCCACCATGTCTCGGAATTCTTCGTGAGCGTTTGCTCCCCAACCTTCGCTCCTTTAAGGTCTGTCATCTGTCGACGAAGGTTCATCGTCTTGTTGTGCTCGTCGGCATGGAGGGGCTCGAGCAACGGGTGGCCGACGCCGGTCGCCGGATCCTCCAACGTATGCAGATCGAGGAACGCCGTTTCGTTCGCCCTGAAATGGATGCCAGTAGTCAGCTCGATCAGAAAATCGACGGTGGTGTGTAGAGGGTTGGCTGCAAGCTTCTCGGCCGAAAAGAAGCACGTATACCCGTCCGTCTTGCCGTCATATGGATCAAGGTCCATCGCACGACCCGCACGCGGCCCGGCCGTCGCGCCGACCTCCGCCGGAAGGCCGAGCGTCGTCGCGGCGGTTCCGGCCGTGTGCAAGGCTTCGACCTCGTACGTCGTCAGCCCCTGGTTCGGGAACGTCCTGCCGCGGGCCGGCGCCGCGGCGTAGACACGCGCCGGCTTGCCAATCGGCGCGCCGGCGTAACACCCGATCCAGCGGCGTCTGGGATCCTCGAGCTGGCGCAGCCGGTCGTGCTGCAGGGCGATCTTGTCGTTGGCCGCGTTCTTGGGCGTGAAAGGCGGCACGTCCTTCGTGACCGGAAAGTACGGGACCCCGGGATCGTGAGCCCGCAGGGATTCGAGCACCTCGAGCCAGGTCTGTCCGCCGAGAAGCGGCGAGTAGACGTTCTCCGAGAAAAACCGCAGCGACTCGAGCCACGTGGCCTTGCCGACGATCTGCGTGACAATCGGAACGAGTCGCCTGGCGTCGCGCTTCCCCTGATTTTTCGCCGGCAAAAATGGCTGCTTCTTCGGATCGTCGTCCTTCCAGTCGGCCGGAATCTCGCCGCCAACAGTCTGGTCCTCATTGCGCCACCGCAATCCCGAGAGGAATGCCGTCCAGCTTCGGAGCAGGTGGTTCACGTCGGTGACGATCCAGGCGAAGACCTCGGAGCTGGCCGTCTCGATCATTAACGGATCGTCCGCCTGATCGTCGAAGTGTTTGCTGAACCCGTCGAGGAAGCGAACGTGCATCATCAGGTGCGCATGAATAAGCCACGGCAGCGATGCACGGTCCACGTGGTCGTACGCAAACACGCGGTTCTTGTAGACTAACGTGTCGGTGCGGTCGGTCCTCTTCTCGCGCGTCAACAACGCCGGCTGTTCGACGAGCACTCGGCCGGTGGTCGAAGGACCGGTCGGCTTGAAATCCGCTCCCGCTCGGTAGATGTAGTACGGCTCGAACCTGAAACGTCCAGCAACCGGTGCGCGCAGCAGGAGACGGTCGAGTTCGCCGATCTCGACGTGGCTCTGGCGGTCATCATCGCGAGTAGTCAGCAGCGTTTTTGGGAGCGCCGCAGCAATCGTTTTGTCGTCGAGGAAAAGTCCCACCTCATTTAACCCCAGCGCGCCCGCAAACCCGGCGGTGGCCTGGTACCCGAAATAGAACCGAATCGTGTCGATACCTGCATACGGGATCGGGATCGACATGAACCGATTCGCGCGATCGTCGCGCGGCAATTTGGCCTCGAGCTTCGCGGCGAGGTCGGCAGCCTTATCGTCGGCATCGAGGTTCGGATCTGCCGGGGGATCCCTCGGCGTCGCGCGAAATGGTCCTGAGTCCACGACGGTGCCGGCAGTCGCCGCATCCAGGTCGAGTTCCTCCGAGACAACGGTGTTCTCGGTGAAACGGGGAAGGATCACTCGCGATGCCTCGCCTGGTGGTGCGGCACGCACATTGTTCCGCGCGGGTGCCGCAATTTGGAAGCGATCGAACGTGTTGAACAGGATCTGTGCGGATGCATGGAGTGCGCCGACGTACTCGAGCGTCTCCGCCTCAGCCAGTATTTCTGGGGGCACGCAGACGGGCAGACTGAAAACTCTGCGCCAATCGATCGTGCAGCCCGGCTTCTCAAGACGTGCCATAGGACGCTGCCCGAGCCGCAGCCGAACTTCTCGCTGCGATCGAGACGGGTAAGTGGAAACCTATCGCGCGATCCTCGTATTTGTCAATTTCCCAAGGCCAGTGCTGTCAAAGCTCGTTAGTTAAGGGCCAAGGTGTCGAGCCGGCCAGACGGCCCGCGGCATTCATTTGATGCTGGTGGTTCTCGTGCGTCAGGTTCGTCACGGCGTTTCCGCTGAATGTCACTACGGGCGCCCCCTAATTCACTCGCCGATCTACCGGCCGTGTGGTGAATGCACCGTGGGCTAACGCCCAAAATCTACGCTGACTGTCCTCTGAAACAATATCGACGAATTTCCGAAGCGGAGTTTGAGCTGTCGCCGACTATCATCGCCCAGAGTGCACAAATCGCCAGACAGATCAAAGATGCGTCCTTCGTTGTTCTGGGTGCCTACGCTACAACAAATGAGACGACCGCCGGTTGAGAAATACGAGTTCCGCGACCTGCCAGGCGACACTGTCAACGCGAAAAGAGACTTAGTCTGCGGCCGGCCCTACTCACCTGTGACCGCGCCTCGATAAACGGTTCCGGATAGCGCTGCAGTATGTCTCCCACACCTGCCAAGGCCAAGGGTATCGGCTGAGCCGCCGACGGCCGGGCCAAGCCGCTGCTGGAGGTGAGCCTCGCGATCCGCAAATCCGCAAGGATCGGAACGCCTTCGAAGGGTGCGTATCGATCGAGTGCGATGCGATGCAATAAATCAAAAACTTCATCCCGCAGACAATCGTCTTCGCGTTTCGAGCCTGGTCCATTTCTGCCGCAAGGCAGTCCCAAAGCTGCAAGGGGTTATTCCCGAATGATTCAAGCGAGCCGCCGCTTGGTTGGAAGTTGCGGGAAGCGCGATTCTGCCACTCGTTTGATTCGATTACTCACCCCAGGTGTGCGACAACAGCTCGAAGCTGCGTCCGGCGAGCGGGTGGAGCGGATGCGTTACGCGGAAGGTTCGACGCGGATCCGGCCAATCGACTGCAGTCGACGGCATTCGTGAAAGGCAAAGTCGAAGCGGGCATCCACTTGCCTCTGCGATCGGGATCGCCGACGCGGCACGGCAGCGCGACCACCCCGTAATGGGCGAGGACGTCCCGATAGAGCGGATTGAGCGTCGGGTCGTAGATGTCGGGCGTGAGAACGCCTTCGCGCAAGTTATCGAGCACGATCACGCGGACAGTGCCACCCAGCCGGCGCACGCGCGCTCGTGCAACTCGCCCAGATATGGGCGCTCGAGCGCCACACGAACAGCCGCACCGATTTGCGCGAGTAGCCCAGCGTCAGGACGAAGAGCCGCGTGCGTCGGTACTTCCCCGTGCTTCGGTCGTGGACCATCGGTACGTCGCCGTAGTCGACCTGGCCTTCCCCGGGCGCGGTGGCGTAGCGCGCGGCGAACCCGTGGTCGTCGATGAGGTCTTGCCAAATGGCCATGGTGGCCGCCTTCCACAAGCTTGCTCCCTTCACGATCGGGATCTCCGTCAGCGACAACTTCTACCGCAACGGTCTGAGCAAGACGAAAGATCCGCGCTGGAAGCAGGATTGGGAAACGCCGTACGCAAGCCTCACGATTCCGTTCTATGTCGATGCCGGCAATCACGATTGGGACGGTACGTTGAAGGCGATCAAGGCGGAAATCTGGTATACAGATGTGTCGCCGAGCAAATCGTGGCGCATGCGGGCCCCCTATGACACGTTCCGGGCCGGCCCAATGGGCGTCCTTGACGCCCTTGTACATCTCGTCGGTGTCGAGAGCGAAGAACTGCATGCGTCGTCGAAGCGAGCAGGCGGCTGAGGGTTTCATGACGCGCGACCGAACGCGACAAGAATTCGGCGCAACCGGCGTGTGCACGTGTCGCATGCTGGCGATCTTGGTTGGCAAAACGGAAATCCTGGGCTGGAACACTGGCAGGCGGACGGAGATGTGAACGATGGACAAGTTACACATTACTCAGGACGACTACGGCTACTGGATGCTCTCATTGGAGCAGGAGGATGGAACGTTGAGCCTCCTGGCCCACCAGTTCGCCGCGCCGGACCACTTAATTGAGAACGCGAATGAATTGGTCACCGAGGGGAAGGTCAATGCCGTGGTCGTCATCGATCCACCACGACCTCAACCAGAAACCTTGTCACCCGCCGCGCCCGAAGACTACAAGAAACCTGCGCCACGAAAGGCGAGTGCGTGATGTCGCTTGTTTATTGGCTCAGTGACGGCGTGGGCTTGGACATGAACAAGGGTGGCGCGGACGGCAAAACACCTATCCCGACCGCCCTGATTCGTTGGATACGCACGAAAGGCTCTCCGAGCCTGATCATCAACGGCGGGGATGTGTACCCCGATGGAAAGACCAAGGAATTCACCGAGTTCTTCAAGCAAATGGACAACGACGTCAGCCTCATGTGCGAGACGCCCGGCAATCACGATTGGCATGATGACCCCGATCTGCCGCAAACCGGCCGGATTCCCCACGGCTACGACACTTTCTGGCTGAGCCATCCCGGGTCGAAGCAGCCCGTCGACACGAGCAAGAAGGGTGGTGCGAGGTACGAACACTTCATCGATATCGACGGCTGGCGGCTGATCTTCCTGGACACCGGAGACTACAGCAAGAATTCATGGCCGGCCGGTGACCAGAACCGTGTGACGTGGTTGAAGAACAGCTTCCAGCCCGGACGATCGAACATCCTCGTGGCCCATCACAGCCGGTTGAGTCGCGGCCTTCACGGCAACAACGGCAACCTCGACGTCCTGTGGAAGACGCTGTTCGATGCCTCGGGCGCGCCGCGTGTGGCATTTACGCTCGCCGGTCACGACCACAATGTCAGCGTGTTCGGACCCCGATCGAAGGACAATCCGGAGGGACCGTCGGCGTCGTTCGACAAGGGGATCTACGTATTCGTCAACGGCGCCGGTGGAAGCGGCCACTATTCCGGCGGGTTCTTCGCGTCCGGCACCAAGCCGGACATCTTCTTCAACGATGACAACTTCTGCGTCACGCGAATCAATCTGATTGACGCAACGTCGGTTGACGTCGACGTGCTCAATTTCGGCACGGCAGCCAAGACAGAGCCGGTCCCGATTCCAGAATCGCTCATCAAGATCAGGCTGTGAGACGAGGGCGGACTGCATCACGAGTACCGACTGGAATCCGCTGCATGAACCACGGAATTGGTCGCCACCGAATGGTCGCAGGTGCAGGCACTCCGGCGCGGTAGCAGATAAGCAGATAAATCAGGAGGCACCGGATCCGGTGCCTCCTGGATCGATCGCGCGCCGACTAGTTGGCCGGCGGGTTCTTCGTCTGCTCCGCCATCAGGCTGTTCCAGTTCTTTTCCA